>JAAYEL010000040.1 GCA_012728755.1 Tissierellia bacterium
TCTTCACACACTTCTTTTTATATTTTTCTGGTTAGAACCAGTTTTCATATTATCTATTAGTCAACTTGGTATGGTAACAAAGCGACTTGTCTTGCTCTTTTTACGTTAAGAGTTACCATTCTTTGATGAGCTGCACATGTACCTGTAGCTCTTCTTGGTAGAATTTTACCTCTTTCGTTGATAAAAGTCTTCATAGATTCTACGTCCTTATAGTCGATAGTTCTATGTTTATCTTTGCAAAAAGCGCAAACTTTTCTTCTTGGTCTAAATCTTCTCGCTTGCATTTTTCCTCCTTAATTTAGAAAGGAATCCTTCCGTCATCGTTTGTTGGGTCAAAATCTGCACCGAATTCGAAATCGCCAAAATCATCTGAATTGTCAAATGAGTTTGAAGGAGCATTTGTGCTTCCTTGATTTCCATAAGATGTATTACTATCTTTCCAATCGATGAATTCAACATTTGATGCTACTACATCAGTAGTATATCTCTTGCTTCCATCTTGGCCTTGATATGATCCTGTTTGGATTCTTCCAGTAATGGCTACTCTTTTACCTTTTTGAGTAAATTTAGCTACATTTTCTGCTGGTTTTCCCCAAACTACGATGTTAATGAAATCAGCTGTTGGCTGATTTTTTGATTCCATCTCTGCTTTTTTTTCTCTTGATAGCTGCTTGTCTACCGCTATGGTAAATCTTGCTACAGCTCCGCTATTTCCGCCTTGTAAGTAACGAAGTTCCGGATCTTTTGTCAGTCTTCCTATTAAAGTTACATTGTTCATAAAATCCCCCTTAATTATTAGGCCTCTTTACTTATTACCATGTATCTTATGATGCTGTCTTGGATTTGAGATCTTCTTTCCACTTCTGTAATAACAGATGGATCAGCTTGGAAATTCACTAAATAGTAATGTCCTTCTTTAATGTAATTAATCTCATAAGCTAATTTCTTTTGACCCCAGTCACCAACTTCACCAACTGTACCGTTAGCATTGATGGCTTCATATAATCTTTCAAGTCCACTATTTCTTACTTCTTCTTCTAAATTAGGCTTGAAAACTACAATCATCTCATAATTTTTCATATTTTCACCTCCCTTTGGTTACAACCCTGCTTTCTAACAGAGTAGAGAATTTACCAATGAATTATATCAAATTAAACTTCTTTTAGCAAGAAATTATTTTTTTCTATAATCCTCCATAACATTAGCAAATATCTCAGCGCTAGATGGTGGAGTATATGTGATAGCATTTGCTCCAGCTTCTATTGTCTGCTCGATACTTTTTTCTGTAGGACCCCCAGTCGCAATAATTGGAAAATCTGGTCCTATCTTACTTCTAATCTCTTTGACTATTGACGCTGTATCCTTTCCACCAGATACATTTAAGATTCTTGCCCCTGCCTTTATTTTTCCAACATAGTCATCCTTGATAGATACTATTGTCGCTACTACAGGAATATCTAAATTTGTCGATAGTTCATTGATCATATGGTTTTCTATTGGTGCATTAACAACTACTCCATAAGCTCCCATTAATTCAGCTTGAAGCGCTACATTAAGCGATCTTATACCAGTGGTTAGACCTCCCCCGACTCCTGCTAGTACAGGTACGGGCGCACTGCTAATGATTGCCTGTGTGATAGATAGTTGTGGAGTGAACGGATATACCGCTATGACTGCATCAGCATTTGAATTGCTTATTATCGCAATGTCGGTAGTAAATAAAAGAGACTTTATTCTCTTTCCTAAGACTTTTATCCCCGAACACTTATAGATGGCCTCTGGGACTATAACAAGTCTTTGTCTTAGTTTGTGTTCTACGCTTGGGACAAACTTCCTTTGCCTAAGCGTGCCATTTTTAGTTCCTCCAATTATATCACCTTTAATTTGTGGTATATCTTGGAAATCATTTACTTCATATTCCTCAACTATATGATCAGTATCGTCATATGAATGGATGGTCCTAATTATTTTTTTCATAGGTACTCTCCTTATAGTATATTCTACAACTTTATACCCTTTAAAAAGTTTCTAAATTATTAAAAAATATAAACATTTCATGATATAATGTTCAATATTGAGAGGAGATGCAGATGAAAATTGAAAATTTTACTTTATTAGAAGATAAATATATTGAACAAGAACAATCTCATGCCTATGTTTACGAGCATGATATCACAAAAGCAAAGGTTGTTGTATTTAAGAATGAAGACGATAATAGATTATTCTCTATAGGCTTTAGAACACCACCGACAAACTCAACTGGTGTTTGTCATATATTGGAGCATTGCGTTCTTAACGGTTCTAAAAAATATAGGACTAGAGAACCTTTTATGGATATGGTAAAGAGTTCATTGCAAACTTTTCTAAATGCTATGACATATCCTGATAAGACTATTTATCCTGTTGCTTCAAGAAACACTAAAGATTTTGAAAATTTAATGGATTTATATTTGGATTCAGTTTTTAATCCAATCGTAAAAGAAAGAAAAGAAGTTTTTCTTCAAGAAGGTTGGAGATATCATCTAAATGATGATGGAAGTATAGAATATAAAGGTGTCGTATATAATGAGATGAAAGGAGCTTTAAGCTCTGAAGAAGAACAAGTATATGACTCAATTTATGAACATCTTTATCCAGATACTATATACTCCCTTAACTCAGGCGGAGATCCTTATGAGATGACTGATTTAAGCTATGAAGACTTTTTGGCATACTATAATAATTATTATCATCCTTCAAATTCATATATTTTCCTATATGGAAATGTTGATGAGAAAAAATATCTTGAATATATTCATGATGAGTATCTTTCAAATTATGAATTTAGAGAAGTAGACTCAAGCATAGCATTACAAAAACCATTCTTGGAAACTAAAAGAGTAGAAGCATATTTTTCTACTACTAAAAAAGATAAAGATAATGCAAATATGATTTCATACAATGTGGTTACTAATACTTGTGACGCTTCTTATGACCGTTTGATGAATAAAATTCTTAGACAGGCATTGATTAATTCTGAATCTTCACCTATTAAGCTAGCCATCAATGAATTGGATATAGTTGAAGATATACTAAATACGTCATCAAGTGATAGACAGCTTTCTTTTTCAATACTTGGAAAAAATATCGCTGAGAAAAATGTTGATCTTTTTGTAGGCACTATAGAAAAATAACTTAATAAGATTGTAGAAAATGGCATTGATTTGAACTTAATTAAGTCAGTTCTAAATACGATGAATTTCTCATTAAAAGAGAAAAATGATAATCCTACGAAAGGTATCGTATATCTATTGAATACTTATGATACTTGGTTATATGATATAAGTCCTATTGAAGGTTTGGATTTTTCTGAAACACTTGATTATATTAATGATAATTTAGAAAATGGAATTTTTGAAAAATATATTAAAGAAAATATCCTAGATAATTCTCATAAACTTATAGTTGTTCATAAACCTAAATTTGGATTAAATGAGCTTAAGGATGAAGCAGTTAATGAAAGTCTTAAAAACTTAGCTGATAGCTTAGGTGAACAAGAAAAAATAACTCTTCAAAAACAAAGAGAAGCTATGGAAGAGTTCCAAAATAAGGAAGATAGTCCTGAAGATAAAAAGACTATACCAACTCTTGAACTAACTGATGTAAATAGTAAGTTTGATCCAATTAATCGTGAGGTTTTCAAGAAAGATAATCATGCTTATGTGACTCACGATCTTCCAACAAGCGGTATCGACTATATTAACTTAGTATTTGATATAAATCATATAGAAAAATCTGAATTACCATATGTATCATTACTTACGGATGTTATCGGTTTAATCGATACGAAAAATTATGATTATCAAACACTATTTAATAAGATTTATATTGAGACTGGTGGTGTTGCTATTACTATGGGAAGCTATGAAAAGGAAAATGAAGATTTCTTAAATAGAATCGTAACTGTTTCTACTAAGATTTTCTCAGAAAATATTAAAAATGCGACTGATGTATTAAAAGAATTACTATTTAATACCATCTTTACAAATGAAAAGAGATTAAAGGAACTTATTAATCTTTTCTATTCAAGAATTGAGATGAATCTATTGGATTATGCACATCAAATAATGCTAAATAGAGTTAATTCACATAATTTTGTCATGAATAATTTCAATGAGATGACAAGTGGTATAGACGCTTATCTATTTTACAAGGGTTTATTAAAAGCAGAATTATCCACGGTTCTTGAAAAACTTAAATCGCTATATGATAGGGTTTTTAACGCGAATAACTTGGTAATAAATCTTACTTCTGATTTTACAAATAAAGAAGGACTGTTTACTAATTTGGATACTTTAGTAAGTGAATTGAATCAGGAAGTGATTGAGCCAATCGCATATGAGTTTGAACCAAAGACTACAAAAGAGGCGTTTATCGCTTCAAGTGATGTATCTTATGTATCTATCGGAAATGACCTAGGTAAGTATGGTTATGAGTATCAAGGGGATGCTACGGTTATCTCAAATATCTTAACTAATGCCTACCTATATAATGAAATACGTGCCAAGGGTGGTGCTTATGGAGCTGGTATGGTAATCAATAATAAAAATGCCTTTGCTACTTATTCATATAGAGACCCTAATGTAACAAAGACAATTGATATATACAAAAATATCCCAACATTTATGAAAGGCTTCGAGATTTCAGAAGAGGACTTAAAGCCATTTATCATTGGTGCTATTGGTAAATTCGATCCTCCTCTAACTGAAAGAGGTAAGGGATTAAAAGATCTTGATATGTATTTAAGAAATAAATCTTATAAGACTATGGAAGATAATGTTGAGCAGGCGAAAAATACAGATATTGATAAGATAAAAAATCTTGCAGATACGCTTGAATTAGCCATCGAAGATATGAGCTTATCAGTGTTAAGTGGTCGAAATAATATTGAATCAAATAAGGAATTATTTGATACTATAATCGACTTAACTTAATCTTACTAAGGAGGTTTTTATGTGGATAATATTTGGTCTAGCGGCTATTTTGTCAGCTTTTGCTGGCTTGTACTATCTGTCAAAAAATAAGGATGGGATAATCTATTCATTTATATCCATCTCTTTAACAGCACTTACTGTGACTGCATTTTACTCAGATGGAGCAAGTAGAGTGCTTAGCAAAGATTGGTCTGGACTAATGGATATCATGCCATCTATGTCCAAGGCTTTATGGGTTTTAGTAATATTATCCATATTAATTAATTCGATCGTATATGTAAGACAATATAGAAAAAGATAGAAAAAGCACCTCATAAGAGGTGCTTCTTTATTTCTATTTTGTACCAAATAATCTATCACCTGCATCTCCTAATCCTGGTAGGATATATGCATGGTCGTTAAGTTCTCTATCTAATGAAGCGATGTAAATATCTACATCTGGATGTGCTTTTTGAACTGCTTCTACTCCTTCTGGAGCTGCAATTATATTGATTAATCTAATAGATTTACATCCTCTTTCTTTTAATGATACTATGGCGTCATTTGCTGAACCACCTGTAGCTAGCATCGGATCTAATAAGAATATATCTCTATCCTTAACATCACTTGGAAGTTTAACGTAGTATTCAACTGGTTTTAATGTCTCTGGATCTCTATAAAGTCCGATATGGCCCACTTTTGCAGAAGGAAGTATACTTAACATCCCATCAACCATACCTAAACCAGCTCTTAGTATAGGCACTAAACCTAGTTTTTTACCTGAAAGCTTATAGCCTGTACATTTTTCTAGAGGAGTCTCAACTTCATATTCTTCTAATGTTAGGTCTCTAGTAACTTCAAAAGCCATTAATGTTGAGATTTCTGATACGATTTTTCTAAACTCATTTGTCCCAGTGTGGATATCTCTTAATATGCTTACTTTGTGTTTAATTAACGGATGGTCTAAAACAGTCACTCTACTCATTATCTTCTCCTTCTAATTTTTCAATTCTTCTTTGATGTCTACCACCTTCATATTCATTTGAAAGGTATTCATCAACTATAGCTTTTGCTAGTTCATCACCGATTATCCTAGCTCCTAAACATAATACATTTGAGTCATTATGAAGTCTTGTGTACTTTGCAGAAACTGTATCTCCACATAGTGAAGCTCTTATTCCTTTTACCTTGTTACAGGCAATACTCATGCCAACTCCTGTACCACAAATCGCAATACCTAAGTCGACTTCCTTATCCACAACTTGCTTAGTCATGCGCTTTGCATAGTCAGGATAATCAACCGATTGTTCATCATATGGACCTAAATCTTCAACAACAATACCTTTTTTCTCAATATGCTCTTTCAAAACTTTTTTTAGTCCTACTCCAGCATGATCTGATGCGATAGCTATCTTCATATTAATCCTCCAAATAATATACTCTGCCTGATGCAGATTTTTTCAACCTATTCATAATACTTAGACCATAGGAATTTTCTTCAACCCCATGAACTATAATTAAATCCATTTTCTCGTGATCCATATCCCTCAGCGAAGAAAATAGAATATTTCCCATCTTTGTTAAATCCTCTTTTGACCCCATATCGATTAAAAAGTCAGCCTTCTCAAAATTACCATCCTCTTCAAAAGCCATCACTCCTATCCTCTTGTCCTTATCTTGAAGAAGGTCATTTACCTTTTTTGTAAAATGCTCGCTTTTTCCAATATAGACAATAACCTCAGCCTTTGGCGCATAATGCTTATATTTTTGCCCAGGCGATTTAGGTATCTGATTTTCATTTTTTAACGCCAAATCATAATCGACCCCAGGCCAATACTCTTCTAGCATTTCCTTTGTATAGTAGCCTGGTCTTAAGATAGTAGCAGGTTTTGATGTAAGGTCTAAGACTGTGGACTCTAACCCTATACTTGATTTTCCTCCATCGATGATGGCATCAATCTTTCCATGCATATCTTCATAAACCTCGTAAGCTGTAGTAGGGCTTGGCTTTGTAGATAAATTTGCTGAAGGTGCAGCCAAAGGTGTACCACAAAGTTCTATAAACTTTCTAGTTAACTCCTTACTTGGCATCCTTATAGCTACTGTGTCAAGACCACAACTTACCTCAAATGGTATTTTCTCACTTTTATTAAGAACAACAGTAAGTGGTCCAGGCCATAAATGATTTAACTTTTCTATATCTTCTTTATTAACATCTTTTGTAAGGGAATAAATCTGATCCATCTGTGATATATGAAGTATTAAGGGATTATCCATCGGCCTATTTTTAGCCCTAAATATCTTGCTAACAGCATTACCATCTAATCCATTAGCCGCCAATCCATAAACCGTCTCAGTAGGTATGCCTACTAATCCACCTTCTTTGATAATCTTTGATAGATTAAGAAGCTCATTTATATCTAATTTTTTTTCATCAATTTTAACAATTTTTGTTTCCATAATTCCCTCTTAAACATTTTACCACAGAATGAAATAATCTAAAAAAAACTATTGATAATTTTCTTGCTTAAGCCATAAAAAAACCGGATTATCTCCGGTTATTTCTTTATTCTTTTACAAGGATTAGGACCATAAACATCTTTATCCAAGCAATAGCTTGGATCCATATGAATGGATAAATCTATTTGTAATTCTTCTCTAGCTTTTTTCTCAAGCTTATCAACAATCTCATGCATGGTATAGACATCAATATTTACTGGTACTTCAACATGAGCTGTACCAAATAATTGATTCTTTCCATATTCATGAAGCTCAATATCATGAACACCCTGAATATATTCTCCTTGCATTAATATATCTCTAAGTTTATTGATAAGTTCTGGATCAATTTCTTTACCTAGAAGTACATCACCCATCTCTTTAATAATCTCAATACCAGATAAAAGGATAATAATTGAGATAACAAAACCTACGGGTCCTTCTATATTAATGTTAAAGTAAGCATGAAGTATTACTGATATAACTACCATACTACTCATAAGTACGTCATTTCTTGAATCTAGCGCTTGCGATTTGTTAAGAGCTGAGTCGATTTTCTTATATATTTTCATATTATAGATGTACATATATACTTTAATACCTATTGAGATAATCAATATTAATAGCATTGGTAGATTAAAACTAATAGCTTGTGGATTTACTATATTTTCAATTGAACTCTTAGCGATAGTTAGTCCAACTATTATGATTGATATCCCCACTAATAAAGAAGCTATATACTCGCTTCTTCCATGTCCATAGGGATGGCCTTCATCTGCAGGCTTAGCCGCAAAGTAGGAACCCAGTATAGTTATGATGCTCGCCAAACTATCCGTTAGGTTATTTACCGCATCTGAGATGACCGAAATAGAGTTTATAAATAGCCCAATTATTATCTTTACTAAAAATAAAAGGATATTAAATCCAAGCCCCATGTATCCACTTAGAGATATTAAGCTATTTCTATTTTTTGAATCTTCAAAATCTCTCGATTTTATTATCTTATCAATTAGGAAATTTAACATCTATTCCTCCAAAATATTTTTTGTTCTAGTTATATATATTGAATAAATGACAGTTAATACATTTGAAAGAACCATCGATATCCAAATCCCTAGAGTACCCATTTGGGTAAAATTAGTGACGAATATTACAAATGGTACCCTGATAAGCCAAAGCCTTCCAGTCGACATATGCATCGAATATTTCATCTTTCCAGTACCCTGGAATAATCCTTGATATATGTTGAATAATGCCATAAATGGTATATTTGCTATCGCAAAATACATATATTCCATAGCTATATTGTATACATTTGGATCAACTACCGGATCTACAAAGACCCTTAATAATACCTGTGGAAAAGCCACTAACAAGGCCATCCCGACAGCCGATGTGACCCCTCCAAATAAGATGGCATCATTTTTAATTTGTTTAGCTCTTTCAAATTGCTTAGCACCAAAGTTTTGTCCAATCATCGATGTCATGGCAGCTCCGATACCCATTGAGATTTGCATCCAAAAATCTGAAATCCTATTAACCATGGAAAATGCAGCTACGACCTCTTGACCAAAGCTTACGATTAAGGCGTTCATCATAGAAAAGCCTAAAGCCGCACTACTTCTACCAATAGCTGTAGGTATAGCTAAATTGAATAGATGTTTTGATGTAGCTAGATCAAATCTCAAATGTTTTCCATCTACTTCTAAATTTGTCTTATCCTTTTTAATTTGTACATATCCGATAATTACTGATATTATCTTAGACAGAATTGTTGCTACAGCAGCTCCTGCTACTCCCATATTTAAACCAGGGACATTTATAAACGGAACTGTTACAAATATGAAGAATGGGTCTAAAACAATATTTAAGAATCCTGATACTAGTCCCATCACAGTTGTTTGCTTTGTCTTACCTTGTGCATTTAATATAGCCTGAAATGAAAAATACAGCGAGTCCACTAGTATACCCATGGTATTTACCTTAAAGTATGTAAGCGAATGTTTGTACAAATCTCCCTTTGCTCCCATCAAGCCTATCAATGTAGGAGCTAAGAAATATCCAATAATACTAAATACTATTCCCAAACCAGATGAAAGTATGATTAGGTTGTTCGCGTATTGTGTTGCTTTTTTCTTGTTTCCTGCACCAATCATCTGCGATATGATCGATGTACCCGCTATAGATATCCCAATTGTTATCGAGATAAATAAAAATACTAATGGCCAGGTAAAGCTTGTTGCAGCAAACTCCGTATAGGATAATCTAGCAAGCCAAACTCCATCAGCTAAATTGTATAATGTCGCAATAATATTGCTAAAAATCAATGGCAAAGATAGCTTAAATAATACCTTTTTGGTATTGCCTGTCAAAATCATCGATCTTTCTTGTTGTTTCGTTTCTATAATATCACCTCTTTGTCAAATAGCGCCCTTAGCTCATCTACTTCATGAACTAACCAATCTGGGTCTAATGACCTTAATTCTTCTTCACTCCTAAATCCCCAGCTCACAGCAACAGTCTTGATATCTGCATTTTTACCAGTTTGTATATCTACTTCACTATCACCGATGATACAGGCATCTTCTTTTCTCACACCAAATTTTTCTAACAAAATATTTACCATTTGTGCACTTGGCTTTTTCTCTATATCATCCATTTGCCCTTGAGAAAAATCAAATAAATCCGCTATTTCCATCTCGTCTATAACTATCCTAAGTGTATGGTCTGGCTTATTTGATATAGCCGTTACTATATATCCTCTTTTTGACAAATCCTTTACCAAATCCAAAATCCCATCATATGGATGAGTCAGATAAGTCACATCTTTTTGATAATATTTATGATACAAGTCCATAACTTTTTTAACTTCTTTTGGATCATAGACTCCTTGTTTTTCCAAAAGCCTTTGAACTAAAGCAAGCGAGCTATTACCAACAAATCTCATAAAATCTGATACATCCATTTCATCAAATCCAAGCTCCCTTAAAGCCCTATTCCCGTGAAATGCTATGGTGTCAATAGTATTTAATAATGTACCATCAACATCAAAAATTATCAAACGTTTATCTTGTAAATTCATAAAGACCAACTCCTACAGCTATTGTCAAATTTAGACTATCTACGCTATCACTTTGTGGTATGAAAACTTTCGTACCGTATTTTTCGTAATAATCAGGTAAACCGCTTCCCTCATTTCCAAATACAAGAGAAAATACATCAGGTTTTTTAGTTTCTCTTAAGCTATCTTCCATATTTTTAGATAGCATAAATAACTTTATCTCCCTATTTTCTTTAAATCTATCATAATATTTATCGAATGTATCGAAATGCTCAAATCTAATATCAAAAATAGAACCCATGGATGCTCGAATAGTTTTAGGATTAAAGATGTCACAAACATTTCCTACAAGGGCTAAATCTCTAATACCAAATGCATTCATCGTTCTCAAAATAGTTCCTAAATTCCCCATATCTGAGATATCATCCAAAACAACATGGCTTCTTTCTAATATGCTATTATTAAATTTTTCGAAAACACCCATCACATAGGTATTTTCCTTACTTGCTAACCTATTAATCACTTTACTATTTATCTCATAAGCAAGATTTTTCTCCTTAAGGGTAGAAATCAGCTCCTCTTTTTCATGATAATTATCATGAATGTAAATAACTTTTACTAGCTCTGGCCTTTTTAGTATTAGTTCATACGTGGGAAAGGCTCCCATAGTAAATGAATAATCTTCTTTTTTAGAATACTTATTTATTTTTTCCATAATATCACCTTTTATCCATTTTATACCTACCCGATAAGCAAGTCAACGTTCCTTTACGAAAGTTTGTGACAAGGGTATAATAAAACTAACAATAAAAATTCGGGAGGATTCATGGAAAATACAAATAGAAACCTATCCCTTCTTATGGACTTTTACGAGCTAACAATGGCTAACGCTTATTTTAACTTAGGTCATCAAGATACGGTGGGATATTATGATTTATACTTTAGAAAAGCACCTGATAATGCGAGTTTCGCTATAGCTGCTGGACTTGATTCAGCAATTGAATACTTAGAGAACTTGCATTTTACAAAAGAGGAAATCGACTTTTTAAGACATAAGAATCTTTTTAGCGAGGAATTTCTTCAATATCTTGAAAACTTTGAGTTTGAATGTGATGTTTGGGCGATACCAGAAGGTTCAGTAGTATTTCCAAATGAACCTTTAGTAGTGGTTAGAGGACCATATATCCAAGCTCAACTACTAGAAACTATGCTACTTCTAACTATTAACCACCAATCACTTATAGCTACAAAAACTAGCAGGATGGTTAGAGTTAGTGAAGGTAGAGCCGTTATGGAATTTGGTTCTAGAAGAGCCCAAGGACCAGATGCAGCCAATCTTGGAGCAAAAGCTGCCTATATCACTGGTGCTGTTGGTACAGCAAATACATTGGCCGACTTCCTTTATGGAACACCTGCGCTTGGCACTATGGCTCATTCATGGGTTCAATCTTTTGATACTGAATTAGAGTCATTTGAAGCTTATGCAAAGATATATCCAAAATCAACTACATTATTAATAGATACTTACGACACTCTTAAATCAGGAGTGCCAAATGCTATAAAATGCTTTGATAATATCTTAAAACCACTTGGAGTTAGACCTGTTGGAGTTCGTCTTGACTCTGGTGATATGGCCTATCTTTCAAAACAAACTAGAAAGATGCTTGATGCTGCTGGATATGAAGATGTAAAAATCGTAGCTTCAAACTCACTTGATGAATACAAAATCAAAGACCTTTTACTACAAGGCGCACAAATTGATTCCTTCGGAGTTGGTGAAAACCTAATAACTTCAAAATCAAATCCTGTATTTGGTGGCGTTTATAAGCTTGTAGCCGTTGAAGAAAACGGAGAAGTAACTCCTAAGATTAAAGTATCTGAAAATATTGAAAAGATAACTACACCAGGAGTTAAGCAAGTTTATAGGATCTACGATAGTGAGACGCATAAAGCAAAAGCTGACTTGATCACGTTAAAAGAAGAGGTAATAGATAACTCAAAACCACTAACGATATTTCACCCATTATATACTTGGAAGAGAAAAACACTTTATAACTATTATGTAAAGCCTCTTCTTGTTCCGATTTATGAAAAGGGAAAACTTGTTTATGATAGACCAGACCTAGAAGAAATCAGAGCACATTGTAGTGCAGAAATTAATACATTATGGGATGAATACAAACGTTTAGACCAACCACAAGTCTACAAAGTCGACTTAAGCCAAGACCTTTGGGATCTAAAGAATAATCTATTAAATGAAGCCAAAAAGACAGTAGAATAGAAAAGCAAAAAGAACTGTTTTCACAGTTCTTTTTTTTTCGATAAATATTTTTTCCAAATTATATATATAGCTATTGATATTAACATACAAATTATCCATATGGTTATATCATATCTATGCCTTAAACTCCAAATAGTGTCATGACTCATTGAAGTGGTGATTAGTTTTACTCTTTGATTATATATCTCTATACCAAGAAACATACCTATAAAAATGCCTATAACATTTCCAATAGTTAGAAAATATCCCGCTACATGCCCTTTATATATTGATAAGAAGATAGTTACTATCCCTATTGTTAGAAATAAAATCTCATGATCCATTATCCACCTTAGAAAGAAATACTTCTCATCATAAATAGGAGATAAAGCATAAATAGAAGCTACTATATATGTTATTAATAATATGCCAACTTGAATTAGTATATGGTGGATTTTTTTTAATTTCATTTGCTAATTCCCCCAATCCTAATCTAATTGTATGTCATAGTTTTTCAGTTGTCAATCTTAGTGATTAAAAAAGAGTTTGCATAATTTTTTAAGCAAACTCCTCATATTTCTAATTAACTTGTGCCGCTGTTACTATAGCTAACTTGTAAACTTCGTCAGCATTACATCCTCTAGATAAGTCATTTACTGGCTTATTTAGACCTTGAAGTACTGGACCGATCGCATCGTAGTTTCCTAATCTTTGTGCTATCTTATATCCGATGTTTCCTGCTTCTAAGCTTGGGAATATAAATACATTTGCATCTCCTGCTACTTTAGAATTAGGGAATTTTAATCTTCCTACTTCTGGAGCTACTGCTGCATCAAATTGCATCTCTCCATCTAATTCAAATGTATATCCTTCTTTAGCTATTATCTCTTTTGCTATCTTTGTAGCATTAGCCATCTTTTCTTGTTCTGGTGAAGATGCTGATCCATTAGTCGAGAATGAAAGCATAGCCACTTTTGGTTCCATATCGAAAGTCTTTGCTGTAAGGGCTGTATCTATAGCCACTTCGGCAACTTGTTGTGCATCAAGAGTTATGTTAATAGCCATATCTGCCATTACCATTCTTTCACCATTAGGTCCTAACATCAATATAGCTCCAGAAGTTCTTGATGAACCCGGTCTAGTCTTGATAATTTGAAGTGCTGGTCTAACTGTATCTCCTGTTGAGTGAATAGCTCCACTTATCATGCCATCTGCTTTACCTAATTGAACCAACATAGTTCCGAAATAGTTTACATTCTTTAATAATTCTCTTGCTTGTTCTTCTGTAGCTTTTCCTTTTCTTATCTCTACAAAAGATTTAACTAAATCTTCGAAAATATAAGTTCTTTCAGGATCGATTTGAATCACATCAGATACATCAACCCCAGCTTCTTTTGAAGCTTTTTCGATTTCTTCTTTTCTTCCTAATAAGATAGGTTTTAAGATACCTTCTTTGTGCAATCTAGCAACCGCAGTTACTATTCTTGGATCCTTTCCTTCTGGAAATACTATTCTTATCCCTTTTCCTTTAATTCTTTCTCGTAAATAATCAATTACATCAACTGCCATAAATCCTCCCTAGTTATTTCTTAACTACCATTCTAAGTGCTGTTTCTTCTTCAGGTGAGATATCTACTACACTCTTGCCATTTCTAATCTCTTTAGAGTAAGTATAAGAAGCATCCCTACCATTTATACTTGTTAGCATCACACCATTATTTAATCTATCTAAAAGTACCATCGTAAATGATAAATCGCCCGTTTGATTACTCAAAGCGTTGTATTTATACAATGAAACTTGTTGAATAGCCAATCCTAAATTATCGTTAATAGCTTTATCTTCTCTATTTACGATTTCTAATAATTTTTCATAATTTTCTTCATCAAGCTGTTTTAAGTTCGCTATATCATAAGAATGTCTTTCGTCCATCTTCTTATATGTAGCTTTTCTATCTTCATTAATCTTATTAACTTCATTAGTAAACTTTGCATCGATACTATTTGATCTCTCATTATATTTCTTATCAAATGAGCTCAATTTACTGTATAGATTGCTTTCCAAATTCTTATTTGCACTTATCAAATCATTATTTACCCTATTTAAGTCATTTGATAGCTTTGCAAATGAGTTATCTATCTTCTTATCAAGCGCTGAATTAATGTTATTAAGCTTTACATCCAAATCATTAACTTGCTTATCTGAGCGTTTAGTCAAATCCATATTAGTTAGACTATTCATCTCAGTCATCTTGTTATCCAAAAACTTCCTATCATCTTTAATCTCACCGCTAATCTTTGTAAAATTAGCCTCAAGATATTTAAGTTTTTTTACCGATAGGTCAATGTCATGTGAATGAGCTTTTAATAATTCTTCTAACTTAAGTTCACCTCTACCACGAAGTAAAAGATCATATCTCTTTTTTAGTCTTCTTATTTTCATGGTCAAGTCTGATATTTTGAAAATAGCAAATACCATAACTGCGGTAACTAATCCTAAATAAATATATTCGAATATACCCATCACTCACCTCACTTATCTAATTCATATCTGTCTAGAAAATCTTCTATCTGTTGTTCATCAAAAAACTCAATATTTAACTTCCAAGTATTATTATTTTTGTTAAGTCTAACCTTAGCACCAATAGACTCTGACAGTCTATCTTGAATATCTCTTATAAATACATCTTGTTCGCTATTAATAACTCTTCTCTTACGAGAAGCTCTTCTTTCCACTTCATTAACAGTAATTTCCTTATTAATAAGCATATTCAAATACTTATTTCTTTGGGTAATATCTTCAACTGTTAAAAGGGCTCTAGCTTGTGTAGAAGTGATATTTCCTTTTTCTAGCTCATTAATAGTCATCTCATCAAGAGATAAAAGTCTTACCATATTAGCTATATAAGTTCTTGATTTACCAATCACTTCACTTAAACCCGCTTGCGTCAACTTATAGTCTTTCATGATGCTATCATAAGCCAAAGCTTCTTCATAAGGATTTAAGTCGGTACGTTGAATATTTTCAACCATAGAGATCATATCCTTACTTTTTTCATCTAATTCTTTTATGATAGCAGGCACAGTAGTAAGTCCAGCAATCTTTGCTGCTCTATATCTTCTTTCCCCTGCTACTATTTCATACCTTTTATCGTTTTTTGTCAAGACTATTGGTTGTATAATACCATATAGTTTAATAGATTCTGCTAAATCTTTCAATGCTTCTTCATCAAAAGTTTTTCTTGGGTTACCTTCACTAGCATCAATATCTTCAATATCTACATTCAAAACCCTTTCAGAATCCTTTTTTTCTTCAATTAAATTTGTAAGAGTATCATCTTCAGGAATCAAAGCTCCTAAACCCTTACCTAAACCTTTCTTTCTAGCCATGTCTGCTCCTATCTATTTTGTTTAATCAATTCCTTAGCCAAATTCAAATATGCGATAGCACCCTTTGACTTTTCATCATAGTCGACAACACTCATCCCATAAGAAGGAGCTTCCGCCAATCTAATATTTCTTGGAATAATCGATTTATATACCTTATCTTTAAAATACTTTTTAACTTCTTCGACAACTTCAAGCGAAAGATTATTTCTACCATCAAACATTGATATAACCACACCTTCGACTTCAAGGTCTTTATTTAGTGATCTTTTTACTAAATCAATTGTCTGTACTAATTGAGATACACCTTCCAGAGCATAATACTCTGATTGAATAGGTATGATAACAGAATTAGAAGCTACTAATGCATTAATACTTAATAACCCAAGTGAAGGAGGACAATCTATCAAAACAAAATCATACCCCTCTAAATCAACTATCGCTGATGAAAGTAGGCTTTCTCGTTGCTCTCTTGATACAGCCTCAATCTCAAATCCAGATAAATCGTTATTAGATGGTATTAATTTAACATTGTTAGAGCTAGTATCTACTATACTATCAACAACATTAACATCATTAACTAATACGTCATAAATGGTATTTTCAACATTATCTTTCTCAACACCAAGACCAGAAGTAGTATTTCCTTGTGGATCTAAATCTATAACTAAAACTTTTTTCTTTTTTCTACCAAGCGCAGCTGAAAGATTCACAACAGTAGTAGTCTTTCCAACACCGCCCTTTTGATTAAATACGCTTATTATTTTCATAAAAACACCTCATTGATAGATTATATCATATTATTCTATCTTACTCATAGCATCTTCTAATTTACCTTCGATAATTAAGTAAGCATAATCTATCGCTAAATTCTTGCTTTTGTTAATGATAAAGCGTCTACTTGGATATAACTTCTTCTCAAAAACATGGTTTTTACCTTCATATCTTATACCGATAAATACCTTACCTGCATCTCCTTCAGGGCCAGCAAATCCAGTAGTTGCGATACATAGGGAAGATTGAGTCTTTTGATACAGACCATCTAACATAGCTTCGCAAACTTCTTTAGAAACAACTCCTTTATTTTCAATTAAATCTAAATCAACTCCAAGTATCTCATTTTTAGCATCATTGCTATAAACTATAAAAGCTTCTTCTATAACCTTAGATGCATGAGGATTTTCTATAAGAGATGAGATAATCCTACCACCGGTATATGACTCAGCACACGAAAGAGTAAGCTTTTTATCTATAAGATTTCTAATCAAATTCTTTTCTCTAGTATCATCTTCATTTGAATAAATCAATGGGTAAAATGTCTTATTGATCTTCTCATCAACTTCTAAAAGTCTTTTATCTAATTCTTCTTGGCTCTTATCTTCCATAAACAATTTCAAATAGCATGAACCATCCGTATCTATAAATGTATTTACATATTCGGTAGGTACGCCACCTTGTCTTAGTTTCTCATGAGTATCCCATTCGCTTAAAAATGAAATCCTATAAGTCTTTCTAACTGTAACCATCTCTTCATCTACTAATAGATTAATGCTATTACGAAGCATATTGTTCATTTCACGAGGCGGACCAGGAAAAATCATGATGCCACCCTTGCCGAATTTATAAAAAGCTCCATCAAAATAACCATACTTATTATCCATAGCTATTTCTTCATAATCAATACCTTTATCCTTAAGATACTTCTCAACTGTAGCTCTAGTCTTATCATCATCAGTAGTGCCTAGACCACCAGTAGTTAATATAAGTTCTTTATCTTCATTCAATTCAAGAGCCTGAATAATTTGATCTTCGTCGTCAAGCACTATCATTTGTCTTTCAACTGGTATACCAATAGTTCCTAGTTCTTGCATGATAAACTCGGCATTACCGTTACGTATCTTACCATCTAATAACTCATTTCCAATATTTATAATAGCTGCTTTCATATAAAACTCCTTAATTTATTACTTTCATTATATCATTGTTACCAATAAATGTTTCATATGAAACTTTAAATCATCTCTTCACAAAATTGTTTCATATGAAACTTTAAATCATCTCTTCACAAAATTGTTTCATATGAAACATTTAAAATAAAAAAGAGGTCTTTCGACCTCTTATAATGGTTTGCTTCTAGGTTTTCCTTGTCCTCTTGGATATTTTGGTGGTGTTGGCTTTACTTTCTTTATTAGTAATAATGAACGCTCACCATTATCATCTGGTAGGGAATAAGTTATCGTCTTTTCTAGTTTTCCACCCATTTCTTTGATTGAGTTAGTTGCATTATCAAGTTCTTCTTGAAAGTTTGGACCTTTCATTGCTATAAAATACCCTCCAACCTTTACAAATCCAAGTGAGTATTCAATAAGCGTCCTAAGCTCTGCGACTGCTCTAGATATCGCTATATCGTATTTTTCTCTATAGTCGTTATCTCTAGCTAGTTCTTCAGCTCTTGCATGCAATGCTTCGATATCTTTTAAATCCATCTGTTCGATAACATCTTGAAGAAACTTAATTCTCTTATTTAGGCTATCCATCAATGTGATTTTTGATTCTGTATATATAAACTTTATTGGAATTCCAGGAAATCCTCCACCAGTACCAATATCAATGATTTTCTTACTATTAAAATCAATACTTGTCTTATCTACATAGATGGAATCGATGAAATGCTTTATATACATTTGATCATATTCAGTAATATTGGTGATATCCATTATCTTGTTATATTCAAGTATCATTTCTCTATACTTCTCGAATTGAGCTTGTTGTTCTTCGTTTACAGCTACTTGATATTTTTCAAAAAGATTATTTTGCATTTTCTATCCTTCTTAATGTTTCTAAATGTATTAATAATACATTTATATCGGATGGGCTAACTCCTGAGATTCTTGATGCTTGTCCCACATTTATTGGCTTTTGTAGATTTAGCTTTTGAATAGCTTCCTTCTTTAGTCCCTTAACAGCTGAAAAGTCTTCAATATGGTCAATTTTCTTATTTTCTAATTTTTTGAATTGAGCTATTTGAAGTTCTTGTTTTGCTATATATCCTTCATATTTAATTTGAGTCTCAACTTCTAGTTTATATTGTCTAGGTATCTCAACTCTTTCAGTGTCAAATATGGCAGTGTTATCATAATTCAATTCTGGACGTTTAATTAAGTCATATAGGGTAGTGCTCGTCTTTAAGCTTGCTGATCCTAAATTTTCTAACTTCTCATTATTTTCTTGTTTTGGATTTATTGATATTGATTTTAGCCTTAAAAGCTCCTTTTCTATGGTTTCCTTTTTATCAAGCATTAAATCATATCTTTCTTGAGTTACCAAGCCAAGATCATAACCCTTTTGAGTAAGTCTTAGGTCCGCATTGTCTTGTCTTAAAGCTAATCTATATTCTGCTCTTGATGTCATCATCCTATAAGGTTCATTTGTTCCTTTAGTTACTAGGTCATCTATCAGAACTCCTATATATGCTTCAGATCTATCTAATATAAATGGTTCTTTACCATCTATCTTAAGTACTGCATTTATACCAGCCATAAGTCCTTGTGAAGCTGCTTCTTCATATCCTGATGAACCATTGATTTGGCCAGCAAAGAATAGATTATCTATTTGTGAAGACTCTAGATTTAACTTTAATGATGTTGAATCTATGCAATCATACTCGATGCCGTAGGCTGATCTCATAATCTCTACGTTTTCAAGGCCTATAATCGTTTTATATAGTTCTTTTTGAACTTCTTCTGGTAGTGTTGAGCTAACACCTTGAACATACATCTCGTTAGTATCTAGCCCTTCTGGCTCTATAAATACTTGATGTGAGTCTTTATCAGAAAATCTAACTACTTTATCTTCAATAGATGGACAATATCTTGGTCCAATTCCTTCAACTAGACCTGAATACATAGGAGATCTATGAAGATTTACATTAATGATATCATGAGTTGTTTGTGTAGTATATGTTAGATAGCATAATTCTTGTTCTATATCAAATTCCTTACCTATATTTAAGAATGAAAATGGTATGATTTCTTCATCTCCGTATTGTTTTTCCATCACATCTAGATTAATGCTTCTCTTATGAATTCTTGCAGGAGTACCTGTCTTAAATCTTCTTAAGAATATGTCATTAGCTATAAGTGATTTTGAAAATTCAGTAGCCGCCTTTAAACCATGAGGTCCTGATGTATATTGAAGTTCTCCCATCATGATTAAGCCATTTAGATAAGTACCTGTAGCTATTATCACTGCATTTGCCTTGAATAGGGCACCAGCCATAGTAATAACACCTTTAGCTTGTCCATTTTCAATATATAGATCTTTAGCTTCGGCTTCAACTAAATATAAGTTTTCTTGGTTTTCGATAACCTTTTTCATTTCAGTGTGATACTTTTTCTTGTCAGCTTGTACTCTTAATGAGTGGATAGCTGGTCCTTTAGAAGTATTTAGCATCCTTGATTGGATGAAAGATTTGTCAATATTTAGACCCATCTCACCACCTAATGCATCAACCTCTCTAACAAGATGTCCTTTTCCTGTGCCTCCAATATTTGGATTGCAGGGTAAATCTGCTATGGAATCAAGACTTATTGTCATGATAACAGTCTTTTTTCCAAGTCTTGCTGATGCAAGAGCTGCTTCGATGCCGGCATGGCCCGCACCAACAACTACAACATCAACTTCTCTTTCATTGTATATCTTTATATCCATAAGCCTCCTTATTTACCTATACAAAAATCGTTGAAGATTTTATCTAATACATCATCAGCGATACTTTCTCCAGTTATCTCGCCAAGTAGGGTATAGGCATTACGTAAATCTATCTCTACAGCATCTAATGGATATCCTGCTCTTATGTCGGCTAAACAGCTATCTAATGACTCTTTAGCCTGTGTTAATAGATGAGTATGTCTCACATTTGTAACGATGGTATCGTCTGTAAGTTTAATCTCACCATCAAAGAACATATCCAATATCGCTTGCTCTAATTCTTTAATTCCTCTATTTTCAACTATGGACATATCGATGATGTTGTTCTTATCGAATATCTCATAGATTTTTTCCTTATCTGCTAATACTTTCAAATCATGTTTGTTTAGAAGTATGATTGATTTTCTATCTTTTAATAGCTCTATTATCTTTACATCTTCTTCATCTAATTCACTGCTCATATCAAAGATTCCTATTACTAGGTCTGCTGATTCTATTAGTGAAATGCTCTTGTTTACTCCAATAGATTCTACCACATCTTCGGTATCTCTTATACCTGCAGTATCAATTAATTTAATAGATACCCCGCCTAAATCAATATATTCTTCAATAGTATCTCTTGTGGTGCCAGGTATATCAGTTACTATAGCTCTGTTTTCTTTAAGAATTGCATTAAGTAGGGAAGACTTGCCTACATTTGGCTTTCCTACTATAACTGTTCTTATTCCTTCTCTAAGAATCCTACCCTTATTTGATGTATTTAGCAATCTATCGATGATCGCTACGACTTCATCACCTCTATCTAATACGGGTTGAACAGGCAATTCATCTTGTAAATCTTCCATAAAGTTAATGGAAAATTCAACTCTTGTAAGCATATCCAATATCTTATCTTTTAACTCTTTTATCTCATCTCTTAATCCACCTGAAAGTTGATTTAGAGAAGCTTCATATGACTTATCTGTCTTTGCATCGATTAAGTCTATAACAGCTTCAGCCTGAGATAAATCAAGCCTTCCATTTAGAAATGCTCTTTTTGTAAATTCTCCTCTTTCGGCTAAAAATGCACCTTTTGATAATAGGAGATTCAAAACTTTTCTTACCGCTATACTTCCACCATGGCAATAAATCTCTACCATATCTTCTCTTGTATAGGTGTATGGATTTTTCATAAATGCTATTAAGACCTCATCTACCACGATGTCTTCATCAACTATATGTCCATATTGAAGTTTTCTATTATTAATTTCTTCTATTACATTGCCTTTAAAGTTACGAAATACATCCTTTGCGATGTCATGAGATTTAGGACCTGTCATCCTAACTATGCCAATCCCAGCTTCTCCTATTGCTGTTGAAATGGCCGCTATCGTCTTTTCCATAATTCACCTCTATTATTAATAAAAAAACTCCCCATTTAGGGGAGCTTACTAATCTTTGTATTTGATTACTACTTTCCTATTTGGAAAACTACCTTGTGATACTGTTTCTACTTCTTTATAGCTTTGTAGCGCATAATGAACTATTCTTCTTTCGTAAGAATTCATTGGTTCTAAAGCGATTGGTCTTCTTGACTTAATTACTTTATATGCCACTTTTCTTGCGTTATTTTCAATAGATTCTTTTCTTCTATTTCTATAGTTTGCTACATCTAATGTAACTCTATTAAAAGCAGAAGTATTTTTATTTGCCATTAAGCTTAAAACATATTGAAGAGAATCAAGTGTTTCTCCCTTTCTTCCAATGATGATACCCGTATCTTCTTCGGATATATCAACAAGGTTAAATGCTAATGTGTCTCCTTCAAGTGAAGCATCTACGTTAGCTTTAATATGCATAGAAGAAACAAGTTTTTCTAAGTTTTCTTTAACTAGTTGTAGTAATTCTTCTTTAGAAACCTTTGGTTGATCATCCATAGCTGGAGTTGAGATATGCTCAACTGGCTTATTAACAACCTTTGGTTCTTCCGGTTTTATTTCTTTTTTTACAACTTGCGCAGGTTTCTTTTCAAACTTTGGTTTGTTTGTTTGATGAGCTTGCTTGTTGTTTCTTTCATCTACAGCTGGTTTTCTAACTGGTCTTTCTTGTCTTTCTACTCTTTTTTCTGTTCTTTGTTGAACAGGTTTTTTATATTCTTTAGGTTCAGAAACTCTTTTTTCTTGAGCTTTTGGTTGTTCCTTAACTGGTTCAACCTTATCTTCAACTTTTTCCCCATAAATATCATTTATATCTATCTTAAAGTCGATTTTTTCAGTTATTTTTACGATAGCATCCTTTGAACCAAAGATTCCTAGAAATCCTGATTTAGATTCTTCTAGTACTTCGATGTCAACGCTATCTCTTGTAAGACCTAAGTCTCTAAGACCTAGTTCAACTGCTTCATCAACAGTTTTCGCTGATTTAATCACAGATTTCATCTATTGCACCTCGTTTGTTTTCAACTGTCTACTCGTGATACCCTTTGTAATTAATTTTACTACTATTTCTATCACATTACCTGCAGTCCAATATAATACTAATCCTGCTGGCATAGTTCTAAACATAAAGAAGAATACCACTGGTAATATATAAAGCATCATCTTTTGTGATGATTGAGCTTGTTCACTAACTCCTGGTGTATTTTGTTGTGATAGGAATGATACAAGCATTTGTGTTCCAGAGTTTAATAACGCTAGCAACCATCCTGTTGGGTCTGCTAATGATAAGTCTGGTATCCAAAAGAAATTTCTAGCAATTGTGTTGATTTGTTCTGGATTGTCGAATAGGTACTTTGCTGGTTCTCTAATAACACCAAATAAAGCGATAACTATTACGAATTGAACAATTATCATAAGACAACTTGAACAACCTGCTTGTGTAGCATTGTTTTCTTTTTGGAATTCTTGAATCTTTTGGTTTAATATCTCTTGGTTATAACCGTATTTTTTCTTCAACTCTTCAATTTTTGGTTGAAGTTCTGCGGTTTTCTTCGTAGCTTTTGCTTGTTGAATAGTCAACGGAATAGTCAAAAGCTTGTAAATAACAGCCATTACTAAAAGGGCCATCGCATAATACGATACACTGCTTGGTTCAGGACCAAGTCCTACTAATGTATCATAAATAAATCTAAAAATTCTTCCCAGAATTTCGTATAGTGTACTCACATATTCCCCCTATTTTAATGGATCATGTCCGCCTTTACTGAAAGGATTGCATCTTAAAATCCTCCAAACTGATAGTACTAGTGCCTTAAAAACATTATATTTTTGAAATGCTTCTAAAGAGTATTGCGAACAAGTTGGTGTAAACCTACACTTATTATTACCTAGAAGTGGCGATATATACGCCCTATAAAACTTAATTAAGCCGATAAAAAATTTATTTACCATTTCATTCTCTTCTTTGCTATCGAATAACAGTGAAATAAAGATTTTTCCAACTCTTTATAACTAAGTTCGATACAATGGCTTCGTGGCATGATTATGTAATCATGTCCATCGTTAAACTCGTCCATATTTAACCTAATTATCTCTTTTAATCTTCTTCTAACTTTATTTCTCTTGTTTGCCTTGCCAAATTTTCTAGATAAAGTGTATCCAAATCTCTTATTTTTAAGTCCATTAGGATTGACCAATATAGATATATCCTTATTATAGAACCTCTTCGCCTTTTTATATGCACGAGTGAAGTCTTTGTTTTTTTGAATTCTATATCTTTTTTCCATATTATTCCTTAAAAAAATATGATCTATGAAAAAATCATAGACCTAAGCAGATAATTTTTTTCTTCCTTTTAGTCTTCTAGCTTTAAGTACTCTTCTTCCTCCAGTAGTTGACATTCTTGATCTAAAACCGTGTTTTTTAGCTCTTCTTCTTCTATTTGGTTGAAATGTTCTTTTCATCTCTTTCCCCCCTTTACTAACTAATATATTAAAATGCTAAGTTTTATTATAAAATTATATCGGCTAATTGTCAAGCTTGAAGCCCTCTAGTTTTTGCATAATTTTTTCATTATTTTACCAATTCCACCTAGATATAAGGTATTATATACATAAGATTACTTAGGAGGATTTATGAAACTTAATTATAAGAAAACTATTTTTATCGGTATGGCTTTTCTTGGCATCTCTGCTTTTTGGCAAGTTTATGATGTTATCATACCTTTGATACTTGAAAATACATTTCACCTGGATAAGACAATCACTGGTGTTGTGATGTCTTTGGATAATGTATTAGCTTTATTTTTACTACCATTTTTCGGATCTTTTTCTGATCGAGTAGATACAAAAATAGGAAAAAGAACACCATTTATATTGGTAGGTACTGTGATTGCCATCTTGGGTATTTTTATCATCCCTTATGCAAATAATTCTAAACAATTTATCCTATTTAATGTAGGACTTGCTATAGTTTTATTTGGTACTGCGATTTATAGAGCTCCTGCTGTAGCCTTGATGCCGGATTTAACTCCCAAGCCTCTTCGTAGTAAAGCAAATGCCATCATAAATTTAATGGGTGCCGTTGGTGCTGTACTAGCTTTGATATCAATTAGGCTTTTGGTGCCAAAATCTGATAGTCCTGACTATACTGCTCTTTTCCTTAGCATTGGAGCGATCATGCTCGTAAGTTTTATTATACTAAAATCAAAGATAAATGAAAACAAATTAAGAGTTTATGAAGAAAAAGAAGAAACTAAAGTAAATGTGAACTCAGAAAAACTACCTAAGGAAGTTTTTAGATCGCTTGTCTTGTTATTAGCATCTATTTTCTTTTGGTTTGCTGCATATAACGGTATCACTACAGCATTTTCAAGATATGCACTTGCTATGTGGGGCATGAGCGAAGGTGATGTGGCTATGTCGTTGATGGTAGCTACTGTCGTGGCAATATTAAGTTATATCCCTGCTGGGATGGTTGCTTCAAAGATTGGAAGAAAGAAAACGATAATCGTAGGTATATTGTTTGTGACTACTACTTATGTTATGGGAACTATACTAAAAGATTTTACATTTTTGATTTATATTGCTTTTGCTATCATGGGGATAGGATGGGCGTTTATTAATGTAAATTCATTTCCGATGGTCGTTGAGATGAGTAAAAGTGGTGATATCGGAAAATATACTGGTACTTACTACACCGCTTCAATGGCGGCTCAGATCTTAACTCCTATCTTATCTGGATTTTTAATGGATCAGTTTGGGTTTAAGATTCTATTTCCTTATGCCTTTGTCTTCTCAATATTATCTTTCATAACTATGTCGATGGTTCGTCATGGTGATTCGAAAGCTGAGCTTGGTGATAAGTTAGAAGTATTTGATGTAGAGGAATAATATGTTAATCGCTTTATTTGTAGTTTTAGTGATCATATTGTTGTATTTTTATATGATATATCCAAGCGTTAATAGAATGGATTTTTCACCTTTTTTGAAGTGGGACTATGCGCATAGAGGACTTCACGACAACAACTCTGATGCTCCTGAAAATAGCTTAGCTGCTATTTCTAAGGCTGTTGATAATAATTATGGGATAGAATTTGATGTTCAGCTTTCTAAAGATGGACAAACGGTCGTTTTTCATGATTTTGATTTAAAAAGAATGTGCTCAATTGATAAAAAAATTGATCAATGTGATTATGATTATTTGAAAGAATGTAAGTTATTAGAATCTATAGAAGGTATACCTCTACTATCAGAAGTATTGGAATTGGTTGATGGGAAGATTCCTTTAATCGTTGAGCTTAAAGCTTCTAATAACGATATAGAGGATTTATGTAAAAAAGTTTCTCTTCAACTTGATAAATACGATGGTAAATATGTGGTTGAATCCTTTAATCCTGTAGTTGTTAAGTGGTTTAGAAAACACAGACCTAATTATATTAGAGGACAACTTTCGGGCAGTTTTGTTAAAAAATTTAATCCACTTAAGTTTGCTTTGGAATATTTAATGCTAAATTTCTTATCTAGGCCTGATTTTATTGCCTATGATCATAATAATAAGTCAAATTTGTCTCTTAAGCTAATAAAGGCTATATGGCCGGTTCCACTAGTGGCATATACTGTAAAGAATAGAGAATCATATGTGGATAATGAGAGTTTTTTTGACCTGATTATTTTTGAGGGTTTTATCCCCGAAAAATAATTACCCACAGCTGTGGATATCTTGAGTTTTGCCCTGAAAATTGGTATAATAAGGGCAGATAGAAAAATTAACCCACATTTTTGAGTAAGTAATGCACATTTGTGGACAAATTGTTGATAACTTTCTTGAAAATAATTAAAAATAGCTTATTTTCAATATTACTTATCCACAATCGAGTTTATGCACTTTTTTATACTCAATTGTGGATAATTTTTTGTATCGTTGGTAAATCGCTTAAATTAAGCTATTTATTTACATAATTAATTGTTGATAACTATATGGATAACTGGAGGAACTATGAACGACTTAAATGCCATTTGGTCTGGCGTTGTAGAGAAGTTATATTTGCAGATGACAAATGCACATTTTAACTCATGGATTTTACCTCTTGTACCGTTAAAGATTGATGAGAATTCAATTTATATAAAGGCTAATATCAACCTTGTAAAGAAGGTTGTTTCTGAAAAATATTTGGATTCTATTCAAAAGGAGATTAGAGAAGCTACTGGTAAAAATTTAGAAGTCGTTATCTTAGAGCCAAGAGATGAGCGAGTTGAATCAATTATGAAAAATCTTAACATCGAAAAAGATGGTCAAGTATCTATGATTAATCCTGATTCGCAAGAACCTTTACCAGTTATTAAGAAAAATGTATACAACTATTCACTTAATCCTAAGTATACATTCGATAATTTCGTAAGGGGAACTAGTAACTCTTTTGCTTTAGCAGTTGCTGAAAAGGTTTCGAGTCTTCCTGGTACAGAATACAATCCTCTCTTTATATATGGAGGATCGGGACTTGGTAAGACCCATCTAATGCAAGCTATTGGACATGCTATATTAAAAAGGCAGCCAGAGACAAAAGTACTTTATATTACTAGCGAAAACTTTATGAATGAATTTATACAAACTATTACGGATAGCAAAAACTCAGTCATTAATTCACAAAAGTTTAGGGAAAAATATAGAAATTGTGATGTGTTAATGATCGATGATATACAATTTATCGCTGGAAAAGAAGGTACGCAAGAAGAAATATTCCACACTTTTAACTCTCTAAGAGAGGCAAAAAAACAAATAATACTTACATCCGATAAAGTACCAAAGGATATTAAAAATCTTGAAGAAAGATTAGTTACTCGTTTCGCTGGAGGTATGTTGGCTGATATCCAATATCCTGACTATGAGACAAGAGTTGCGATATTAAATCATAAGGTTAAGATGGATAAGATAAATAATGCACCTGATGCTCTAATTGAGTATATAGCTAATAATGTTACTTCTAATATCAGAGAATTAGAAGGTGCTCTTCTAAAGGTAATGGCCTATGTGAATTTAACTTATAAAGATAAGAGTAATTTTAAGGATGATGACTTTATTAAGATAGCTAAAGATGCTCTTTTGATAGAGGATAAAAAAGAAAAAGTAATAAGTTTGGACTATATAAAAAATGTAGTAGCTGATTTTTACTCAATAACTAAAAATGACTTAATTTCTAAGTCTAGACAACAAAACATAGCAAGACCTAGACAAATAGCTATGTATTTATCTAGAAATCTAACTGATTTATCATTAATAAAGATAGCGAATTCTTTTGATAGAGATCATAGCACTATCATGCATGGATGTGAAAAAATTGAGGCTATGATGAATCAAGACTTAGGTTTTTCAAAAGAAATAAAGGGTTTAATTAGTAAGATAAAGGAATAATGTTGATAACTTTTGATTTTCGAAAAATCACATAATAGTTATCCACAATGATGTTAATAGGAGTTTTGGCAAGATTATGAAGTTTGGGTGACTTATCCACTTTTCCACAGCCCCTATTACTACTATTACTAATTATTTAAATATATATAGGAGAAAAAAATGAGATTTACAATACACAAATCAGATTTAGTAAAATACATTGGTATAGCACAAAGAGCTATATCAAATAAATCAGCTATTCAAATACTAGACGGTATTGTTTTTGAAGCTGAAAATAATGAACTTATCCTATCTTCAACTGATTTAGAATTATCTGTTAATACAAGAGTAGCTTGTGATGTTCAAGAAGAAGGTGCCATAGTATTAAATTCTGAAGTTATAGGAAATATCGTAAGAAAGATGCCAGATGATTATATTACTTTTAATGGAAATTTAGATGGTATCAAAGTGGTTTGTCAAAACACAAGATTCGATCTTAAGGGACAAGATGCCATGGATTATCCATCACTACCAGATCCTGTAGATGATGTCACTTTTACCATAAGTGCCAAGGACTTAAAAGAGGCTATTAGAGAGACTATTTTCGCTGCTGCGGTTGATGAGACCATAATAGCTATCACAGGTATCCTATTTAGCCAAAAGAGCGATTCTATTGAATTTGTAGGCTTAGATGGACATAGGATGTCTGTTAAGAAATTTGGTTATAGAAATGATGAGCTTAGAAATACAATAGTTCCTAAAAGAGCATTAAATGAATTATCAAAGATTATTGATGAAGGTGAAGTAAATGTTACTATAGTTAAAGGACATATCATATTTTCTAATGAAAATACTAAGATGTATTCTAGAATTATAGATAAAAAATATATCGATTATGAAAAAATAGTAAGTACTCAACATAGTACTAAGTTAATCGTTAATAGAGATGATTTAGTAAATTCGCTTGAAAGAGCTAGTTTATTAGCTAGAGGTAATAGTACTAGTTTATCGAAATTCCAAATTGAAGATGGAGTTATTAATATCCATTCAATTTCTGATTATGGTGAGCTAAATGAAGATGTAAGTTGTCAAAAGATAGGTGATGATTTATCCATTACTTTTAATAGTAGATACGTACTTGATGGATTAAAGGCTATATCGGATGACCAGGTGATTATCTATTTGAATAGTTCATTAAATCCTATGGTAATTCATCCTAAAAATGATGAGGAAAATTTCCTTTACTTAGTGCTACCAGTTAGGATGTCAAAATAAGGAGATAGTATGGAAGATATTGTAGTAAAGATTGATACCGAATATATTAAATTGGATTCTCTACTAAAGCATGCTGGATTAGTTGATTCAGGTGGAGTTGCTAAAGAGATTATTCAAGGCGGTGAAGTCTTTGTAAATGGAGAGATTTGTTTACAAAGAGGTAGAAAAATAAGAGCTAATGACAAGGTTGAGATTGGAGATTATTTGATAGAAGTCGAGGGCGAATAGTTGATAATAAAGGAATTAAAGCTAATTAATCATAGAAATTACGAATACGAAAATATTGCATTTCACGAAAATACAAATATATTGGTTGGCAAAAATGCCCAGGGAAAAACAAATTTACTTGAGGCGATATATATTTGTGCTAGGGGATATAGCTTTAAAAACCTTAAAGAAGATCAACTAATCAAGTTTGGTTGTAAAGATTCTTACTTAAAAGCTGAGATACTAAATGCAAATCGAAAGAGAAGTGTTGAAGTTAAGCTTTCTGATTCGCAAAAGAAAAGAATTCGTATCAACGAAATAGAGATATCAAATCTTAAGGAATTAAAAAGTCAATTTGGCGTGGTTATTTTCTCACCAGAGGAGATGAAAATCATAAAAGAGACTCCTTCAATAAGGAGAAAGTTTATAGATGATATTATCGCAAATAATGATATTGGATATAAGGCTTTGCTAAATGATTACTATAAAGTTAGATTTCAAAGAAATGATTTAATCAAGAATCGATTAAAGAATAATTATTTTGAGCAGATGAAAAATGCCATCACTAAGCAGCTTGTCGACTATGGATCTAAGATAGCGATTTATAGATATAAGTATACTTTGATGCTCAATGAGTTTGCTAAAGTTAATCATAGGATATTGTCTTCTGATAAGGAAGAGTTAAGTATTGAGTATCAGAATAATTTTAGTGAAGATTTAGTGAATTTAGAAGTTATTGAAAGTCAGTATAGAAGTAAGCTTGAGGAAAATGAACAAAGGGAGCTAGATCAGTTTCAGACATTATATGGTCCACATAAGGATGATTTATTAATCACTATTAATGATTTAGATACTAGAGCTTATGCTTCTCAAGGGCAGCAAAGAACAGCCATGCTTTCATTAAAGTTAGCAGAGGCTATGTTGATAGAAAAATTGACTAAAGTAAAGCCGATTTTGTTATTGGATGATGTTTTTTCAGAATTAGATAATCAAAGGGCGAGATTATTGGTTGAAGCTATTAAAGGCTATCAAACGATAATCACTACAAATACTTTGTTAAATATAGATACGAGTAAAATGTTAGGAAACATTTATAAGATTGAGTCTGGTAGGGTCATCCCACAAAATACCAGAGAAAGGAAGTAATATGGCAGATAAGAAAAATCAGCAATATGGCGAAAGTAATATTAGGGTTCTTGATGGACTAGAAGCTGTTCGTTTAAGACCTGGTATGTATATAGGTTCGACAGATGAAAGAGGACTTCATCATTTAGTGTATGAAGTTGTTGATAACTCGGTTGACGAGGCTTTAGCTGGTAGATGTGATAGCATAATTATCACTTTACATAAAGATAATTCATGCGAGGTTGAAGATAACGGTTCGGGTATACCGGTTGCTAAACATAGACAAACTGGTAAATCTACACTAGAAACAGTATTAACTATTCTTCATGCAGGTGGAAAGTTCGATGCAGAAGCATATAATTTTTCAGGTGGTCTACATGGAGTTGGGGTTTCTGTAGTTAATGCGCTTTCTAGCAAATTAGTTGCAGAGGTAAAAAGAGAAGGTTTTAGATTTTCTCAAGAGTTCGAGATAGGAAAAGCTGTTGGAAAACTTCAAAAACATGAAGCTACTAAAGAAACTGGTACATCTATTAGATTTTGGCCAGATAAGGAAATTTTTGAGACAGTAGAATTTAATAGAAATACATTAGAAAAAAGATTTTTAGAAATGTCTTTTCTTAATAGAGGATTAAAGCTTACTTTAATTGATTTAAGAGAAGAAGAAAAATATGAGAAAGAGTTTTATGCTGAAGGTGGTATTAGTTCATTTGTTGAATATTTGAATTCTAAAAAGACATCTATACATGAAGATGTGGCGCATTTTACAGGTAGGATTGAAGGAACTGAGGTTGATATAGCTCTTCAATACACTACTTCATATAGTGAAAACATTTATTCATTTGCAAATACTATTTTTACTCCTGAGGGAGGTACTCATATGACTGGTTTTAGAGCAGCTTTGACTAAGACTATTAATGAGTATGGTAGAAAATATAATATTATTAAGGAAAAAGATGAGAATTTATCGGGTGAGGATGCAAGAGAAGGTATCACTGCTATAGTATCAGTTAAATTAGCAAATCCTCAATTCGAAGGACAAACTAAGGCTAAATTAGGAAGCAGTGAGATGAGAGGTATCGTTGATAGCTTTTTCTCTGAAGAATGGGCTGCATATTTGGAAGAAAATCCTAAAGTAGCCAAAGTAATTATCGATAAGGCGATAAGCGCTCAAAGAGCTAGAGAAGCTTCTAGAAAGGCGAGAGACTTAACTAGAAAAAGATCTATCTTAGATAATACTACTCTTCCAGGTAAGCTTGCGGATTGTCAAGAGACTGATACTTCTGTAAATGAAGTGTTTATAGTAGAAGGGGATTCAGCCGGTGGTTCTGCTAAAAATGGTAGAGACAATAAAACTCAAGCGATCCTTCCTTTAAGAGGAAAGATATTAAATGTTGAGAAAGCTAGGATGGATAAAATCCTAAATTCTGAAGAGATAAAGGCAATGATAACAGCTTTTGGTACAGGTATAGGAGACGATTTTGATATTAGTAAACTAAGATATGGAAAGATAATAATCATGACCGATGCCGATGTCGATGGAGCGCATATAGATACTCTTTTATTAACATTTATGTTTAGACATATGAGACCACTTATTGAACAAGGACATGTATATATAGCTCAACCACCACTATTTAGGGTGACTCAAGGTAAAAAAGAAAGATATATATACGATGAAAGAGAATTAGAAAAAGTTCTTCAATCAATTGAAGGACAAAAATACAAGATAAATAGATATAAAGGTTTAGGGGAGATGAATGCCGAACAGCTTTGGGATACTACTATGAATCCTGAGCACAGGGTGCTTCTAAAGGTTGAGATAGATGATAGTTCAACAGAACTAGATAATGTATTTTCAACACTTATGGGAGATAAGGTAGAGCCTCGTAGACAGTTTATTGAAGAAAATGCTAAGTACGTTAAGAACATTGATGCATAGGAGAGAATATGACAGAAAATAGATTAGAACATTCAAATATAATATCAACTGATATTGAAAAGAAAATGAAATCTTCATATCTGGATTATTCGATGTCCGTTATCGTATCAAGGGCACTTCCAGATGTAAGAGATGGACTTAAACCAGTTCATCGTAGGATTTTATACGGTATGTCACTTTTAGGATTGACTCCGGATAAACCACATAGAAAATCAGCAAGATTAGTAGGGGACGTAATGGGTAGATTTCACCCACATGGGGACTCTGCTATTTATGAAGCTGTAGTTAGATTGGCGCAAGATTTTAATACAAGATATATGTTAGCTGATGGGCAAGGTAACTTTGGTTCTATCGATGGTGATGGAGCTGCAGCGATGCGTTATACCGAAGTTAAGATGACTAAATTAGCTCAAGAGATGCTTAGAGATATCAATAAAAATACTGTGGATTTCCAACCAAACTTTGATGAAGAAGAAGTTGAACCAAAAGTATTACCTGCTAGATTTCCAAACTTATTAGTTAATGGTTCTGCCGGTATAGCCGTTGGTATGGCTACAAATATGGCACCACATAACTTAAGAGAAGTTATAGATGCTTGTATAGCTTATATGGATAATCCAGAAATTGATGTAAAGGGACTTATGAAGCATATTAAGGGTCCGGATTTCCCAACAGGCGCTTATATCATGGGTAAAGGTGAGATAGTTAATGCCTATACTACTGGTAGAGGTAAGATTAAGATGAGAGCTGTTGCGGGCATCGAAGAGGTTAAAAACAGAAGTAGGATAGTAATTACTGAATTGCCATATCAAGTGAATAAAGCAAATCTTATTATTAAGATTGCTGACTTAGTAAAAGAGAAGAAGATTGAAGGAATCTCAGATATAAGAGATGAATCAAACATGCATGGTATCAGGGTTGTCATTGAATTAAGAAGAGATGCTAACTCTAATGTTATCCTTAATAGACTTTACAAATTAACTCAAATGCAAGCTACATTTGGTATCATTAATCTAGCTTTGGTTAATGGTGAACCAAAGGTATTACCACTTAAAGATCTAATTCATTATTATATTGAACATCAAAAAGAAGTAGTAACTAGAAGAACTCAATTTGATTTAGATAGGGCACTTGCAAGAGCTCATATCATCGAAGGGTTAAAGATAGCTTATAAAAATATCGATGAGATAATAAAGATAATTAGAGCTAATTATGATGATAATACGATAAAGGCTGAGTTTACAAAGAGATATGGCTTAACAGATGTTCAAGGTCAAGCTATATTAGATATGCAATTAAAGAGATTATCTGGACTTAATGTTGAAAAACTTGAAGAAGAGTATCAAGAATTACTTAAATTTATCGCAAGATGTAGAGATATTCTTGAAAATCCACAAGTATTATTAGATCTTATAAAAGAAGAGTTATTAGAATTAAAAGATAAGTACGGTGATGCTAGAAGAACTCAAATTAGACCAGATGAAGATGAGATTGATGTAGAAGATTTGATAGACGAAGAAGAAGTATTGATCACTCTTACTAGACAAGGCTATATTAAGAGACTTCCTGCAGATACTTATAAAGTTCAAAATAGAGGTGGCAAGGGCGTTATCGGACATACTACTAAGGATGACGATTTTGTTGAGAACCTATTTATTACTTCAACACATGACCAAATACTATTCTTTACAAACCAAGGTAGAGTTTATAGTAAAAAGGCATATGAGATTCAAGAAGGCAGAAGACAAGCTAAAGGACAAGCTATTATTAATATCCTGCAATTAGAAAAAGGTGAAAAAGTCCAAGCAGTATTTCCTGTTAAACTTGATGATAGCATTGATTTAACTAAGATATCTGTAGTATTAGCTACTAGAAATGGTACTATTAAGAAGATGTCTGCCGATAACTTTAAAAACATTAGGACAAATGGATTAAGAGCTATTACTTTGGTTGAAGGCGATGAGTTAATCGGAGCTAGATATACTGGTGAAGATACACAAATTATGTTAGTAACTGCTAAGGGACAATCCATTATGTTTAACATGGATAGCATAAGATCAATTGGTAGGACGGCACAAGGTGTTAGAGGTATCAAGCTAAATGATGATGAATATGTTGTGTCTCTGGGTATAGTTGATGATAATAAATATCTATTAGTTATTTCTGAGATGGGATTTGGTAAAAAGACACTTCTAAACAACTATACAACTCAAGGTAGAGGCGGTAAAGGTGTTAAGACATATAAGATTACTAAGAAGACTGGAAATATCATTTCTGCTCATTTGGTAAACTTAGATGATGAAGTAATACTTATCTCAGTTAAGGGCGATGTTATCAGATTATCTTTAAGAGATATATCAACACAAGGTAGATCAACACAAGGTGTTAAACTTAAAGATGTTAAAAATGAAGATGATAAGATAGTAGCAGCATGCAAATACATTGAAGAAATGGAGTAAGAATAATATGTTCAATATTGATTTTCAAGAAAATGGAGAATTAGTAGTATCTTTGTCGGGTGATTTAGATATTAATACGGTGAAACAATTCCAAGATGAAGTTCTTAAAAATTATAGTCAGGTAGATAAAGATTTTGTATTCGACTTAAAAGACTTAGATTATATTGACTCTACTGGTTTAGGGGCTATCATTACAGTTTATAAAGAAGTAAATGATAAGGGATATAAACTTAGAGTAATAAATGCTAAGAAAAATGTAAGAAAACTTTTCTTCATTACAGAACTTGATAGTCTTTTTGAGATTGGAGAGTAATATGGAAAAAGTACTTATTAGGATACCAAGTAAACCTCAATATCTACAAGTTTTAAGGCTTACTACAGCTTCTTTAGCTAATAGAATGGGCTTTGATATTGATGATGTAGAAGACTTAAAAGTTTTAATTTCTGAGGTTGTTACTTATGTACTTCCTATCAATGATGAATTAGAAATAGTTTTTGAGATGGAAGAAGAGAAAATCACTATTAAAGTATTTGCTAATCAAGTGGGATATAGTGATGGTGAATTAGAACAAGAAATGAAGATGAAACAGCAAATTCTTTCATCTTTGGCTGATGATATTGTTTTTGAGGATAAATGCGTATCAATTATAATGAATAGATAGGAATTAGTATGAGTATGAATAAAGATAATAGTGATATTAAAACAAAACAAATAAGTGATTTGTTCATTGAATTCACGGATCTTAGAGAAACTCAAGCTAATATTCAAGCTCAAATCAAAATGAATTATGATGAAGATTTGGAGAAAGAATTAAAACGTCTTAAAAATAGAATTAAATTAGTCAGAGATAGATTGATTGAACACCATTTATATATCGCTGAGATACTTTCAAAAAAGTATGTGAACAAAGGTATAGAATTTGATGATTTATATCAGGTGGCTTCTCTGGGATTAATTTTTGCTATTGATAGATTTGATGTTTCTAAGGGTTATGAGTTTTCTAGTTATGCGACACCAACGATAGTCGGTGAGATTAAGAGATATTTTAGAGATAAAAGCTGGGTCATTAAGGTACCTAGACGTATTCAAGAACTATCTAAAAAAGTTAATATGGCAAGAGTTGAGCTATCACAAGAACTTCAGAAAAATCCTAGTATTGATGAGATTGCTGAGTATTTAGAGATATCTACTGAAGAGGTTATCGAAGTTATGGATGCTTCTCAAGTTTACTCTCCTCAATCTTTGGATAGAAGCCTTGATTCTCAAAATGATGATAAGGATGTAAGCTTTGGTGATTTATTAGGTTTTGAAGATAAAAATTATGAGTCAATAGAGACTATGGATTTCATTAAAAATACTATGGATAAGCTTAAAGATATCGAAAAGAAGATTCTTGTTTATAGATATTTTGATAAGATGACTCAAATAGCGATTGCTACAGAATTAGGCGTTAGCCAAATGACTGTTTCTAGAATCGAAAAGAAAATCATTAAAAAGTTCAGACAAGAACTTGATATTATGAACAAGGATTTGACTAGAGATTCAAGCGGTATTAATTAAAATAAGTTTAAATATAAATATATGTTTATTTAAAATTACATGGTGTATATTCTAGGTTGAGGATGTGCCTCATTTAATTTTGCAAATTTTTTTGCCGGTTAAATTAGTTGTAGCCATTTTATTTAAAAAATAAAATTATTAGAAGAAAGAAAGAGGATTTAATATGAGCAAGAAAATTGGCATTTTAGTAGGAAGCTTAAGAAAAGATTCATTCAACAAGAAGGTAGCACAAGAAATCATTAACTTATTACCTGAAGGATTTGAAGGTGAATTTGTAGAAATTGGACAATTACCATTTTACAATGAAGATATTGACCAAGGTAATCCACCACAAGAATATGTAGATTTTAGAGAACAATTAGGTAAATATGATGGATTCTTATTCCAAACACCTGAATATAATAGATCAACTACAGGAGTTCTTAAAAACGCTTTAGACGTTGGTTCAAGACCTTACGGAGAAAGCAAATGGACTGGAAAACCAGCAGCAGTATTTAGTGCATCACCAGGTGCATATGGTGGATTTGGTGCTAACCATCATTTACGTCAAACATTATCATTCTTTGATATGCCAACAATGGGACAACCAGAAGTATATCTAGGATCTGTTATGGGTTCATTTGATGAAGAAGGAAATGTAAATGAAAGAACTAAAGGTTTCTTAAAAGCAGCAGCTGAAGCTCTTGCAGCACATGTTGAAAAAAACAGTAAGTAAGAATTAATTACTACTAATTAGAAAAGGATGTATGATATTCGTACATCCTTTTATGTTACATAAAAATGAAGTTTTATAAAGTTTAGATGCGTTGATTTTGTGATTTTTGTGGAAAATATTGTTCAAATGCATTATAATTAGATTTATTAGGGGAGTAGCTATAATTATATGGTCGTCAATACGGGAAACCCGGCCATATAGCCTTAAAGAGGAAGCAAGACCTAGTGGTTTTTACCATTGGGTCTTTTTTATTTAATTTAAAAGAAACCTTGGGTATTATTAGAAAAATGAATATGGAGGAAATTATGAATTGGTATATGAATGATACAGATTCGGTGCTAAAAGAGTTAGATACTGATGTTAGCAAGGGTCTGTCAAGCCAAGAAGCTCAAGCTCGTATAGAAAAATATGGCGAAAACAAGCTTGAAGAAAAAAAGAAAAAACCATTTATTCAAAAGTTGGTTGAACAACTTCTTGATCCTATGGTAATCATTCTATTTGTAGCAGCTGTCTTATCTGCTATTACTGGCGATTGGGTTGAGATGATTATTATCTTAGCGGTAGTTGCCCTTAATGCTACACTTAGTTTAATTCAAGAAGGAAAGGCTGAAAATTCAGTTGATGCACTTCAAAAGATGTCTGCACCTGATGCTAAAGTTATCAGAGATGGGAAACTTACTACAGTTAAAGCAACACATTTAGTTCCTGGAGATGTGGTGAAGCTTGAGACTGGAGATATCGTGCCAGCTGATATGAGATTGATTGAAAGTTCAAACTTAAAGATTGATGAATCTTCACTTACGGGAGAATCAGTTCCAGTTGAAAAATATGCAGATGTAGTATTTGATAAGGTGACAGAAATTGGTGATAGAACGAATTATGCACACTCTTCATCTATAGTTACTTATGGTAGATGTGAAGGTGTAGTTACTACAACAGGACATGATACAGAAATCGGAAAGATTGCTACAAATATTCAAAATGTTGAAGCGGAACAAACACCACTTCAAATAAAGTTATCAAAGCTTTCTAAAATAATTGGTATATTGGTAGTTGCAGTATCTATTATAGTATTTATAGTTGGTTTATTAAGACCAGATATGACTTTAGTTGAAAGTTTAATGACTGCAGTTTCATTATCAGTAGCAGCTATTCCAGAAGGTATGGCAGCTGTAGTTACTATCGTATTATCTATTGGTATGAACAGAATGGCTGAGAAAAATGCCATAGTTAAAAAACTTTTAGCGGTAGAAACACTTGGTACTACTACAGTTATTTGTTCAGATAAGACTGGTACATTAACTCAAAATGAGATGACTGTTAAGAAGCTTTTCGTAAATGGAAAGACTTTTGATGTTGATGGGGTTGGATATGATCCAAAAGGACATTTTGCTATAGATGGTCAAATAGTTGAAAACTCAAGCGATGAAGATCTTAAATTATTGGTTTCAGCAGCTAGCTTAAACAATGATGCAAAGATTACTAAAAATGGCGAAGAATACGGTATCGTTGGAGACCCTACTGAAGGAGCTCTAGTTACTGTAGCTGAAAAAGCAGGTCTTTCAAATGCTGATCTTAATGTTAAGTTCAAAAGAGTTGAAGAACTACCATTTGATTCAGATAGAAAGATGATGACGACATTTCACGAGAATTTTGTTGAAGGCAAGTATGTTGCGTTCACAAAAGGTGCTCCTGATATAATAATTGATAGATGTACACATATCTATGTTGATGGCAAGGCTGTGCCACTTGATGCAGCGCAAAAGAAAAATATCTTAGATAAGAATACTGAATTTGCTAGACAAGCTCTTAGAGTTTTGGCTATCACTTATAGAGTTTATGATGAATTGCCAAAGACACATGATTTTGAAGAAATAGAAAATAACATGGTTCTAATTGGTTTAACTGGTATGATAGACCCACCAAGAACTGAAGTTAGAGATGCTATAAAAGAAACTAAGAGTGCTGGTATCACAACTATTATGATTACTGGTGACCACTTAGATACAGCATTAGCGATTGGTAAGGATTTAGGAATCGCTGAAAGTGATGACCAAGCTATCATGGGTAGAGAGCTTAATAATATGACTGCTGAACAAATCAGAGAGATTGTTAAGACTAAACGTGTATTTGCGAGAGTGTCACCTGAAAATAAGGTTCAATTAGTAACTGCACTTAAGGAAAATGGCGAGATTGCAGCGATGACTGGTGATGGTGTTAATGATGCACCAGCTATTAAGAAAGCAGATATCGGTATAGCGATGGGTATCACTGGTACTGATGTTGCTAAAAATACTGCAGAAGTAATTCTTACAGATGATAACTTCGCCACTATAGTTGAAGCTGTTGAAGAAGGAAGAATTATTTACTCAAACATTAAGAAATTCGTTTCATTCCTATTATCATGTAACATTGGTGAGGTAATAGTTATGTTAGTGGCTATGATCGCTGGAGCTCCAGTGCCACTTACAGTTATCCAATTACTATGGTTAAACTTAGTTACTGACTCATTCCCAGCATTAGCGCTTGGAGTTGAAAAGGGCGAACCAGATATCATGCAAGAACCACCAAGAGATCCTAACGAAGGAATCATTGATGGTGAGATGAAATACAATATAATCGTTCAATCTATCGCTATAGGTATAGCTACATTGGCAGCATTCTTTATAGGTTTGAGATTATTCGGATATGATTCATCTCTTGCAGAAAACGCAAGTGCTACACTATTAAGTGCTAATGAACATGCATTAAATGGTGCTAGAACAATGGCATTTGTTACTCTAGTATTAGCTGAATTATTAAGAGCATTCTCAGCTAGATCATCTAGTCAAACAATACTTGAGATAGGTGTATTTACAAATATGACTCTTGTAAAATCATTCCTAATAGCATCAGCTCTTATGTTAATAGTAATCTATGTACCATTCTTAGAACCTGTATTTGATACAGTTTTCATGGGATTAAAACATTGGATTATTATCATACCTCTAGCTTTCATTCCATTTATAGCTGGAGAACTTCATAAGATATCAAAAAGAAAGAAAGCTTTATAAAGCTAGATATAAGTAAATGGGGCTGTTAAGACAGCCTCTTTTCTTATATAATATGAGTTGTGATTAAATATAGAAGGAGAATTTATGGAAATATTAAAGATTAAACCTGCTATGAAAGATTATATTTGGGGCGGTAACAGATTAAGAGAACTATTCAATAAAGAATCAAAACTTGATAAGATTGCTGAGACTTGGGAGCTATCAACAAACAAGGATGGTTTAAGCATCATCGAAGGTGGCGAATATGACAATAAAAACTTTATTGACTATATAAATGAAAAAGGCAATTGCGTAATTGGAAAGGATTTTGATAAAGATGAGTTTCCAGTGTTAATCAAATTAATTGATGCTAAGGAAGCTTTATCTATTCAAGTACATCCAGACGATATCTATGGTAAGAAGTACGAAAACTCACAAGGTAAGACTGAGATGTGGTATATAGTTGATGCTAACGAAGATGCATTTATCTACTATGGATTTAAAGAAGAAGTTACTAAAGAACAATTAGAAGACTCTATAAATAACAACTACATCTTAGATATTCTTAGAAAAGTTCCAGTTAAAAAAGGTGACTATGTATTTATAGAACCGGGAACAATCCATGCTATAGGTGCAGGAATCCTAATTTGTGAGATTCAACAAAATTCAAATGTCACTTATAGAGTTTATGATTATGATAGAGTTGGAAATGATGGTAAAAAAAGAGAACTTCATATTGGTAAGGCTCAAGATGTAGCAAGACTTAAAGCAAATCCAAACTATGATTTTACAGACGAAAATAATATTAATCCAAACTTAGAAAGATTAGTTAGATCTGAGTATTTTGATGTTTTCAAGGCTGACGTTAAAGATGATGCCATTGGATACAAAGTAAATGAAGGAACATATCAAGCGATAGTATTTATAGATGGAAAGGGTTCAATCATATTAGAAGATGAATCTAAAATTGAGTTTAAAAAGGGAGATACATACTACATTCCTGCTCAAAAAGAAACTACTTACTACCTTGAAGGAAATGGAGAGATGATATTAACAACTCTTCCAATATAAATTTAGAAGAAAATTATGCCATAAAATTGGCTACTAGGAGGTCCTATGAGAATTTGCTCTTTATCTTCGGGTTCAAAAGGCAATAGTATATTTGTACAATCAAATAAATCAAAGATTCTTGTAGACTGCGGCCATAGTGGAAAGATGATTGAATTGCTTTTAAATAGCATTGGTGAAAAGATGAGCGAGATTGATGCTATCTTTGTTACTCATGAGCATAGTGATCATATCAAAGGGGTTGGCGTACTTTCCAGACGTTACGATATCCCAATAATCGCAAACGAGAAAACATGGATAGCTATGAAAAGATCGATTGGAGAGATAGCTCCAAAGAACATCCTGGTGTTTAAGACCAATACATTTTTCACCTACAGAGATATGGATATACACGCGATATCGACATTTCACGATGCGCAAGATCCTGTAGCTTTTATCTTTTATCAAAAAAATCAAAAGATTTCAATCCTAACGGATACAGGAATCGTTTCAGATAATATGAAAGATGCGATAAGAGGTTCAAATATTTATCTTATCGAGGCAAATCATGATATTGAGATGCTTAAAAATGGCAGTTATTCGCCTAGTTTAAAAAGAAGAATTCTTTCAGATTATGGTCATCTATCAAATGACCTAACTAAGCATACTTTGGAAGAAATCCTACAAGGAAATGGGGAAGCCGTAATACTTGGCCACCTTAGCGAAGAAAACAACCTCGACTATTTAGCTTTTTCAGATGTTCAAAATCATCTTGAAGACATCGGCCTAGATACGAACAAAGACATTAGCCTGCGTGTGGCGCCAAAGCTAAAAGCAGATATTATCACTTATTTAGGAGGTTTTTGATGAACATAGATATCATTGCCATCGGAGATATTAAGGAAAAATATCTAAAAGATGCCATCAAAGAATACGACAAACGTATCAAACCCTACAGTTCACTAAATATTATCGAACTTCCTGAATCAAAACTACCAAACAATCCTTCACCAGCAGACATCAACTCTGCCATGCAAAAAGAAGGTGAGAAAATCCTTGAGAAAATCAACCCTCGCGCCTATGTGATAGCCCTTTGTATCGAAGGGAAGCAACTTTCAAGTGAAGCCTTCTCAGGTAGCATACAAAACATCACCATAGAAGGTTATAGCGAGATAGCTTTTATCATTGGTGGCTCAAATGGCCTATCAAACGAGGTCAAACAACGCGCCAATCACAAACTATCCTTTTCAAAGATGACTTTCCCGCATCAACTTATGCGCGTCATCCTAATGGAACAAATATATCGCGCCTTTCGCATCATGCGAAACGAGCCGTACCATAAATAGCTTTTCAAGAAAAATTTTTCGAGAGCTGGTCCTCAGGGCGAGGCTTGTTAGATAAGTAAAAGTTCGCTGTTCATATATTGAGCAGCGAACTTTTTTTATCTAATCGTCGCCTCATCCCTTGCGGAGGCTTCGAAAAATTCGTCTCGAAAAGCATAAGGGTTGGGGAGCTAGGGTTGTTTCGGTGTATGCGGATTTTTTCATGGAAAAGTATAAGGTTGGGTGTATGGGCTTTTGTGGTGTAGATGAGGGTTGTGCCGTTCGAAGGGTTAAGAAGAAGGAAGATTTCGACTCTCGTCGAAATCTTCTATGAAAATACAAAAGTGGCTTGCTTCGCAAGCTTCTTTTTAGAAGGGGGAAGGGAGCGACCTAAGGGTCGCTGTTTTTATTGTGGGTGACTTTTCCTACGAGATGGTGGATGAGGTAAATTTCTTAGGGGTGTTTGTGGTTGGAATTCCCTAAGACACAGAAGAAACTGGATGAATCTCAGGGAAGTTTAGTTAGGAAATTCCCTAAGATATAAATGAAACTCTTTGATTCTTAGGGAAAATCAGCTTTGAAATTCCCTAAAACATTCATAAAACCACTCAATCATTAGGGAAAAAGGGACTGAACTATCCCTAAGATATTGAGTAGAATACACGCGTCTTAGGGAAAATGTTGTTCAAATGCCCCTAAGAAAACTACAGTAGTTTCTGTGTCTTAGGGAATCGCGCAAAAGACAAGGTTCTTTGAGCGATACCTTCCTCATTTTATAGGTAGGTAGCTATCTTCGTGATCATCTTTTAAAGTAAAAGGAACCGACCATCCTTTGCTAGTTTTATTTTGAAAGAATCATGATATACATATCTTTTCTTGTGGATAGTTGTTTAAATCATTCATTTGACTTATTATACATGATGGTTTTAAATTTGGACTTTATGTAGGAATTAATACGGTTATTTAGTCCAATATATAATGATAAACTAATAAAAGGAGGTATTATATTGAATGATTTTGAAGTGGATTTAATAGATTTACAATCGGTTTACAGAGAACTCGTTGATTTGGTAGGCTTGGAGAATACAATAAAAATATTTAAGCAATATAAAGGTTTATATATTCATTTTCCAATGCGGTTTTTTTCAAGTGATGGTCTGTACAATATTGTAAAAAGAGAATTTAATGGTTGCAATTCAAAAGAAATAGCAAGAAAGTATGGTTATTCGTTAAGGCATATTAATAGAGTTATCAGTAAAAATATTGACGAAAATAATTTAATTAAAGGAGAAATGGGATGAATTGTAAGAATTGTGGAACAAAATTATCGGATAATGCTGAGTACTGCACTTCATGTGGTAGAAAGCCTTTAGACGGCAATAAATTTTGTTCGAACTGTGGTAATGGATTAAACGCACATCAAGAGGTATGCCTGAATTGTGGCACCAGTGTTAATAGCTTTAACACAAGAGTGAACTCAGCAAAAAATACAGCTAATGATGGTAAAGTACACTGTAGAAATTGTGGATCAAGTATTGATAGTAAAGCTGAAATATGCGTTAACTGTGGTAGTAAACCTCTAAATGGTAATCATTATTGCCAAAATTGTGGTTCCGATACAACTGCCATACAGGAAATTTGTACAAGTTGCGGTGTAAAACTTAAAACAAGTAGTAAAGTTTATTCATCTAGTAGTAGCGTAAGGAATGATTATGAAGATGATTTAGATGACTATTGGAAAGCAGAATTTAATAAGATTGAGTCTTCAAATGAAACATATAAAGGAAAATGGAATTGGGCAGCGTTCCTTGCTAACCCTATTTTGTCTTTTGTAAAAGGTATGTGGAAAATGGGAATAATTGTATTAATCTTATCTATATTCACATATGGTATAGCATATGTTGCATTAAATATCTTTATGGGATTAAAGGGGAATTATATGTATTATAAATTTAAAAAAGAGGGAGATGAGTTCCCATTTCTTTCTGTGTTCAAGTAAAAAATTTTGTAATTATGTTATTGTATGGGGCTGGTAACAGCCTCTTTTTTTAAGGAGAATATTATGCAGTGTAGAAATTGCGGGGCAAGTATGCCGATAGGAAATGAATATTGTCTTGCTTGTGGTGTCAAGTCAGAACGGGAGTATCTAAGCACATACTGGAAAAAAGAATTTGATAAGATTGAAGCAAGAAATGAACGATATAAAGGAAAGTGGAACTGGGTAGCTTTTTTTACATCACCCATTTGGTTTTTCACAAAAGGAATGTGGAAGAAGTCATTATTACTGTTTGCTTTATTGTTTCTAACTATAGACTTTGGTTTGTTCCCCCTATTTACATACATATATGGAGGGGCTAGAGCGAATTATTCGTACTATAAGTATATGGTAGAGAAGCAAGATTTCACGGAAAATATTGGAATTAAGATATTGCTAGTGCTTACAGTACTTATTTTAGTAGTTATTAATATTTTTTACTACTCACAAGGTATCGAAGATATACTAATATAATGGATGAAAGGAACACATATGAAGAGAAGTATTATTAATTTTTTTATGGTATTATGTTTTCTAACTCTTGTATCTTGTGGACAAGTTGAGAATGTTTCCATAGAAGAGGGTAAAACATTAGAAGATTCGATTGATGTATCTAGGCAACAAAAAGAAGATGAGTTTAACAAATTAAACGAGCGATATGAACAATTAAAAAGTGACTATCAAAAACTTGAAAGGGATATAAAAGATAAACAAAAAGAGTTTGACGAATTGGAAAATGACATAATAGGTAAAGGGCAAATCCTAAGAGATTTAAATCATGCAAAGTCATTTGCAGAAGAAGAATTAAATGAATTAATTAATCAAAAGAACGATGAGCTTAACAATAGTTTTTACCAAACAAAACCTATTATTGGTAGATATTTCGAGAATGAGCAAGAGGCTATAGATTATTATACAACATATTATCAACCAGGTGAAACCATATATTATGATGGGAAAAAATATGAGGAATATTACTATGGTGAACCCGAAGAAGATGGGTTTAGGCCAAGGTATCATGTAACAAAAATATTAGATCCTGAGACATATGTCGTTAATCAAAACGGACCTACTCAAGGGGATTGGAGTTTTGAAATTGGAGATCGAACTTTTAACAATATAGCAAGAAAGTACAACATATATAGGTAAAATTTAAAGAATATATTATAAAAAGAAACTTGCTAAGGCAAGTTTTTTTGGTTTAAAACAACAACTATTTAGAAAATTCTAGATAGCATATTCAAAAGGCTACTTTTTAGATAAAAACCATCTACTTTTACAGAAAATAGTTTGTAAAAAATTCTTAACAATAATGATAATAATTTGTGTGAGATATATGTAATGATATATACAAAGGAGGTAGAGTTATGAACATACCAAAAACTGAGCATGAGCGAATGAAGTTCATCCATAATATGCTAAAAAAAATTGATAAACCAAAAGTTGAAGGCTGTCTAATAATTTATTACAGAAAGAAATATCCAGAATATTACCATTCATTTTGGGATAAAGAAAAGAAAAAGGAAACTAGGATTTATTTAAAAAAAGATATGATTTCTTTGATAAAACAATTAGCTATGAAGGAATATTATGAAAGTCTAGAGAGAGTATTAAACCAGATTCAAGGTATGATGAGACGTTATCGCCAAACTGACGCCCTTAAATCCATAGATGATATATATGAATCGTACCAGCCGATAAAGAAAGCGTTGATTAAACCAATTATCCCAACTTATCGTATGATGGTTGAACAGTGGAAGGCTAGCTGTATTAAGTCTGACTATCCCTTTGGAACAAATGAGATTTACACAAAAAAGGGGGAGCGTGTTAGGTCGAAAAGTGAAAAGATTTTAGCGGATACTTTTTTTGATAAAGGGATTGATTATGTTTATGAAGCGCGCTTAGATTTGAAGGATGGAAGTGCAATATATCCGGATTTTACATTTTTACATCCAAGGACTAGGGAATTTATCTATTGGGAACATAATGGTAAAATGAACGACCTCACTTATGTTCATAAGGCTATTAGAAGAATTATAAGGTACGAACGTGCGGGGATTTATCAAAATGACAGACTGGTAGTAACTTATGAATCAGTAGATTTGTCGTTAAGCCCAGCATTGGTTGAGTCACTAATAGAACGTTATTTGTTATAAAGAGGATATCTCATGTGAAATGGAGTCCCTAAGATACAGACAAAAGTATGAGTTTCTTAGGGGCGCTTATATCAAGAATTCCCTAAGATAAAGAGAAAAAAGCTAGATTCTTAGGAGTTTTGAGGCTATAAATTCCCTACGATAGGGCATAAAGACTTCGTGTCTTAGGGAAAATTAACTTGAAAATTCCCTAAGGCATCAAGTAAAATGCTCGTATCTTAGGAAAAAATTGACTGAAATGTCCCTAAGACATCAAGTAAAATGCTCGTATCTTAGGGAAAAAGTGACCGAAACGTCCCTAAGAAAACCTGTAAAATGCCAGTGTCTTAGGGAATCGCCCAACAGGCTTCAATTTCCCCCCACACCTACCTACCTTCTTCTTTGTTCAGATCTTAATAGATAATTTGTCAGTTGTGTGGTAAAATCTATTTCATAAAATGTAGAGGGATGACCTAGGGGGTTTTGATATAGACAGGGATTATTTGAAGGATGCTATTTCGGTTAAGGAGATTGAGCGTTCTTTGCAGAAGAAATATAAGAAAGATACTTTTTCGAAGTTTTTGAAGGCTTTGGAGAAGTATGAGTTGGTTAAAGATGGGGACAGGGTGGCTGTTGGGATGTCTGGTGGTAAGGATTCGTTGATACTTGCTAAGATGTTTCAACTGTTGAAGAGGTTTTCGAAGGTGGATTTTGAGCTTGATTTTGTGGCGATGGATCCTGGATTTTCGAAAGAGAATCGAAAGAAGCTCGAGGATATTTGTGAGTATTTGGAGATTCCAGTGAAGGTTTATGAATCGGATATATTTGAGGTTACTGAGAGAGTGGCTAAGGATAATCCATGCTATTTGTGTGCGAGGATGAGAAGAGGTTTCTTGTATGCAAAGGTAAAGGAGCTAGGATTTAATAAGTTGGCGCTGGGACATCATTTTAATGACGTGATTGAGACTACTATGTTAAATGTATTGTGGAATGGTAGTTATAAGACGATGATACCTAAGTTGAAAAGCGAGAATTTTGAAGGGCTTGAACTTATTAGACCACTGTATTTGGTTGAAGAAAGAGATATTATTAGATGGCTTAATAATTCGGGAATCGTACCGATGGATGAGGCATGTCCGATAGTTAAAGTTAAGAAAGAAAGCCAAAGGGCTAATGTTAAGGCATTGATCGAGGGATTGAAGGAGTTAAATCCTGTCGTGGAAAAGAATATTTTCAAATCAGCGGAGAATATTTCACTAAAAGCAGTGCTTGGTTTTGATATCGATGGGAAGAAGCATTCATTTTTAGATGAATATGATGAAAGGAATTAATATGTTAGATATATTAAAAGTAATAATTTTAAGTATAGTTGAGGGATTGACTGAGTTTTTGCCAGTTAGTTCGACAGGACATTTGATACTTGTAAATGAGATATTGAAGTTGTCGCCTGAACAATTTGCAAATTCATTTAATGTTATCATTCAGCTTGGAGCCATTTTAGCTGTAGTGGTGATCTATTGGAATAAGCTAAATCCGTTTCCAAAAACTAAATTGGTGAATGGAGATTTTCCGGCAAAGTTAAAAGACCCGAATACTGAAAATAGGATTCCTAAGAAGATCTATTATTGGTTTACAAAAAATAGTACAGTTGAGCTTTGGTTAAAGATTGCTGTTGCGATAATACCGTCTCTTGTGCTTGGATTATTATTTGAAGAAAAGATAGATGAATTGTTATTTCACCCGATGCCAGTGGCAGCTGCTTTAATAGTTTATGGGATAATAATTATTTTGTTGGAAGAAAAAAATAAAGGCAGAAGCGATTATAAGTATACGGATCCTGTTCAGGTAACATTTAAGACGGCATTTTTGATTGGATGTTTTCAAGTGCTTGCGATGTGGCCAGGAACTTCAAGATCAGCTGCGACGATAATTGGTGCGATGATTCTTGGACTTAATAGATATGCTGCGGCAGAGTTTTCGTTTTTCCTTGCGATACCAACTATGATTGGAGCTACTTTACTTAAGTTAATTAAGATGCCAGCACTAGCATTTAGCCAATGGATGTTGATTTTATTAGGTTTTGTACTTTCATTTATCGTGGCATATATCGTAATAAAGAAGTTCTTAGCATTCGTACAAAAAAACGACTTCAAAGTGTTTGGTTATTATAGAATCGTCCTTGGGATTATAGTAATATTGATTTTTAGAGTTTTTTAGTTAGGCATTATGGGTATACACTCACTTAAGAGGTGATATATGGAAGCTTTAAGATTAAGACAAATGGAAATTGTTTCGTTATTAGATGGAGCGGATAAATTATTGGAGATATATGATCAAAGACAAAGTAAGCAATCAAGAAGTCATCAAACGCTTGATAACCTTTCATATATTAAAGGAGTTAAGCAACAAGCTGACAAAATAATGAAGGCTAAATCGAATTTATCTTTGAGATATGTAAAAAATACTTTTGTCGACTTTGCTAATAGAGTTGATGCTGTAGTACCTATAGGAAATATACTTTCTAAATCTCCTACATTTAATGTTAATTATAAGAAAGATGGGCTAATTAGCCAGTTTGTAAATGATTTGAATGTGAGGATGGTAACTGTTGACATAGGAAACTATGTTAAAGATTTGAAAAGAATTAAGACAACTTTGCTTAGAGAATTAAGAAAAATCGAAAGGCAAAAAGAAGAAGTCGAGATTAAAGAAAAATTCAATGATATGATAGATAAGATATCACAAATATAAGGGGCTAAGCCCCTTTTTATGTTACCTTTATATAATACTCTTTTGCAGAAAAGTATACTGCCTTATTATTCAATACATACCATCTATCATCTGTATCTTCCCAGGCGTTAATAATTCTGAAAAATTCAAGCCCATCAAATTCCACATAGCCAACACCCAAAACCCAATGCCATTCGATTGGTGATTGAGCCAGAAGTATGCCAAGTGGATGATTTTTCTCGATTGATGATTTTATCTCTTTAGAGTTAATAACTGATTTATAGCCTAAATCATATCCTCTAGATTTAAAATACCTCTTAGCTTTTGAAGCTACTGTGACAATCGGTCCATTTCCGATTTTTGAGTGAATATATTTGAAGGTTTTATCGACATCATTATCTATAAGGAGCCCATCGAATCCTTGATTTTCAAAAAAGATACATAGATTTGTTATAAAAGTCGCCCCACAGTGATTTTTAGCAAAGGAATTATAGTTTTTCATCTGAGCCCAATTAATATTTGAATAATTGATTTTCATCTCACCTGTAAGGTCCAAATCTAGGTCTTCACCTTTGATGATTCCGTATTTCATTGTTTTTAGGTTTTTTAGTTTATTTTTCATATTCTAATTATATCAAAGATGGAAGAGCAAAGTATAATATGGTAAGATAAATATATCAAAAAAAGAAGGTAAGATATGAAAAAGAGTAGCATATTAAAGATATTAGGAGTCGTGGCACTTCTTATAATCGGATTTTTAATATATAGAGATTATCAATTTAATACGGTTAGTACAGATCCTTTTAGTATGTATATTGCGATGGATAAGAGCTATAATGATGTCTCTGTAGTAGGAGATGTCCTATATTACCGCGATAAACAAACGCTTTATGGAATCAAAAAGAAGGAAGATACTAATGAAGTTATTTTTTCGAAAGAGCTTGAAGCTGGCATAAAGACTATCATTTATGACAAATACATTTATGTAGTTAGTCCAAATAGCGTTGAACTATTAAATAGAAAAAATGGGAAGACTAATAGGGTTATTGAAAACTTAGATAGCTTAACATTTGCTGAAAAACATGGAGATAATATTATTGGATATGCCGACAAAAGCGCATATATCTGGTCTCTAGATTTGAAAAATGAAAAGAAACTTTCATTTGACCAAACACCTGCAAAGGTTAGAAAAGAGGGAAATCTTTATAGTGTTATCTTGGTAAATAGCGACGCAGGAATCATTAAATCAAGATATCAAGTCTTTGAAAATGATAAGATGATTTATGACATATCATCCGTAGATGAGGTATTTCTTTACAGTGATTTTATTGGAGCAAATAAGCATATAGTTGCTACAAATAGATATATTTATTTATTTGAAATGAACGTCTTGGTGAAAAAGACTTTGGTAAAAAATCCAATCGCTTTTGATTCCCAAAATGGCATGATTGCTGTACTTGACTACAAAAGTTTAAAAGTATATAACAGTGATTTAGCCCTTCAAGATAACCTAAATATCAATTTTGAAGTCGATAAGATAAAGTTTAGAGAAAACTCGATAACAATTATCGGAGATAGAAATGTCGGGGTATACGAAAATAAAAATCTACTAGAGATGCCAATAGGAGAATATCAGGGAATAGCAATTAACGACTTTGGCACATATATTATTTTTGAAAATAGAGTTGAAAAGGTTAAGTCATATTAGGAGAAAATATGGAAGTAATAGAAAAGACATTTATTGATATAGTAAAAGAAGTGATGTTAAAGGAAAACGGGGATTTCAGCTTAATAGGGAAGATAATAATCATCGCAATATCTATGATTATCGCATGGATACTGGTTTTGATTTTTGAGAAAATGTTTAGTTCAAGGATTTTGAAAAAAGCGTTAATGGGTCGTAATGAAACAAAAGCAAGGACAATCGGCTCGATATTTAAGAGTTTTATAAAAGTCTTTATATTTGGTTTTACTGCTTTATTTATACTTGATTTTCTAGGATTTAATATTAGTTCACTCTTAGCAGTGGCTGGGATTGGTGGTATCGCAATCGCATTTGCTGCCCAATCTATAGTAAGTGATGTTATCACGGGAGCATTTATCCTACTTGAAAATCAATATAATGTCGGGGATATCGTAAATATCGCTGGCATCCAAGGAACCATCATCGATATGGGGATCCGCGTAGTTACAGTAAAGGACCTATCTGGAGCCATTCATATAGTGCCAAATGGACAGGTAAAGACAGTCACTAATTTTACAAAAGGGAATATGCGAGTAGCAGTAGACCTTCTAATCCCGCATGATGTGATTTATGAAGATGCAAAGAATGTAATTGAGAAAGTAATAGAAGAAATTGGAGAGGAAAATCCGCTATATCAAACTAAACCAGAAGTTGTAGGAATTACTTCATATGATTCGTTTGGATATATCGTTCAAGTAGTCTCATCATCTAAAAATGGTGATCAATGGGCTGCTTCAAGAATGATTAGAGAAAAGGTTTTGGAAGCGCTTAGGTTAAATGGTATGGATGATTTCAATGATTCGATCAAATATGTAAAGAAGGAAGTATGATGGCAAAATACAAACTAAATGATATAGTAACACTAAAAAAAGGACATCCCTGCGGAGAAAACAAATGGGAAATCCTTCGAACTGGTGTCGATATAAAGGTGAAATGCCTTGGATGTGACAAACAAATCTGGTTAACTAGAATTGAATTTGAAAAACGTCTAAGAAAAATCCAAAATGAAAAAGGCAAATTCGTCTCAATAGTAAATTACGAAAGTGAAGAACCTAAGGCACAAGAATAAAAAAAAGATGAGGAGTTTGACAAAGTCAAACTCCTTTTTTAATAAAAGGAAAGCGACCAAAGGTCGCTAACTGAATTTGAGAAGCTCAGTTCCTAAGAGTTTTGGGAAAACAGGGAAGTTCTTAGGACCGATGATGAGTTTTCGTCCTAAGAGTTTGCCTAGAAATGACAAGTTCTTAGGACCAGTGCTCGATTTTAGTCCTAATAAAATGACGAAAAAGACGACACTCTTAGGACAATAGTTATAAAAAAGGAGCCCTAAGGCTCCTTCTTATAGTTTAAATGTATCTTCTTCTTTAACTTCTGCTTCTTTTAGTTGTTCTATCTTTACTTTTTTGAATACTTCTTCTACTTGTTCTTTTGATGCTAGGTCTTCTACAAAGGCTGTAGCAGATGCAGCTGCAGAGGCCATCTTGAATGCTTCTACTGGGTCATTTTTTCTAACATATGGTCCGATAAAAGCTGCTATCATAGCATCTCTTGAATTAAATGAATTTACTTCAACACCTTCAACTCCATATGATCTGTATACGGCTTTGTCCTTTGTAAATAGGTATGAACCTTCTTTACCGATTGAAACGATTACGTTTTGAGCACCAAGGTCGATGCATTTTAACCCGTATTCAATTAGTTTTTCTTCATCCGTGATAACATCAGCTTCATCAAACATAAGTGAAAGGTTATCTATATTTGGTTTGATTAGAAGCGGTTTGTCTTTTAGTCCATCAAGCATATCTTTTGCTGGGATATCTGAGATAAATGAAGCTTTATTTGCAGTACATATCTCACTGATTCTTTTGTAGATATTAATCGGAAGATTTTTAGGTAAAGATCCTCCCATAACTACGATATCACCTTCTCTAACTCTTGATAAAAAGTATAGAAGTTCTTCAATTTGCTCTTCTTCAATCCTTGGTGAGATACCAGCGATCGTCATCTCTTCTTTGTCTGTCTTAATTCTAATAGTTGTTCTGTTATCCTCTTCGATATCGATGAAATAGTCTTGAATGCCTCTTTCATTAAACCAATCTCTTATAAAGTCTCCAGGATATCCACCTAAAAATCCTGTTACCACACTTGGCATACCAAGATTATATAACATCCTTGATACATTGATTCCTTTACCACAAGGATATTTGAATGATTGAGTCGTTTGAGTAAACGAATCAGTATTTAATTCCTTTACGTAGGAAATCATATCCAAAGCTGGGTTTAAGGTTACCGTATAAATCATAATTACCTCCAATTGATACTATTCGATTAAATAATATCACTTTTTTCATTTAGTTCAAATTTTTTCTGAGTAATAACATACTCATTATTTAATATATCCATGAATTCTTCACCAGATATTGTTTCTTTTTCTAATAGATAAGATACGATCTCATGAAGCTTATCGACATTGTCCTTTAATATATCCAAAGCTCTTTGATGAGCAGCCGAGATAATCTCCATCACCTTATTGTCTATCTTATCATTAGTACCATGACTGGCAGACGACCTTGGATCTCCTCCAAGATATCTATTTGTAGGCTCTTCAAGCATGATAAAATCAAATTCTTCAATCATACCATACGATGAAACCATGGACCTTGCGATACGCGTTGCCTTTTGAATATCATTAAATGCACCAGTTGTCTTCGTATTAAAGATTAGCTCTTCAGCAGAACGACCACCTGTCAAAATCACTATTTGATTAAATAAATCTTCTTTTGACATCAATACTTTTTCTTCCTCTTCAACTTGCATAGTATAACCAAGTGCGCCAGAAGTCCTTGGTATGATGGTAATCTTTGTCACAGGAGCACTATCTTGTTGCATGGCTGCTACTAAGGCATGTCCTACTTCATGATAGGCAATCATCTCTTTTTCCTTTTGTGAGATTACCGCATTTTTCTTCTTGTGACCAGCTATTACTACTTCAACAGACTCTTGTAAATCATCCTCAGTTACCTGATCTCTACCTTCACGAACCGCACGCAATGCACCTTCATTAATAATATTTGCCAAATCGGCACCAGAAGCACCAGCAGTCATCTTTGCGATATTTTTCAAATCAACATCATCTTGCATGATAACTTTCTTAGCGTGAACCTTTAAGATTTCTTCTATTCCTTTTATATCTGGAAGCTCAACTCTAACTTGTCTATCAAAACGTCCCGGTCTTGTAAGCGCAGGATCAAGAATCTCCGGTCTGTTTGTAGCTGCAAGTATGATAACGCCACTTGAAGCATCAAAACCGTCCATCTCATTTAGCAACTGATTAAGAGTTTGTTCTCTTTCATCATTGCCACTAAATCCAGCCGTATCTCTTTTTTTACCAATCGCATCAATCTCATCTATAAACACTATACAAGGCGCTTTTTCATTGGCTTGTTTGAATAAGTCTCTTACTTTTAATGCGCCAAGCCCTACGAACATCTCGACAAATTCCGAACCAGAAATCGAGAAAAATGGTACTTCAGCTTCTCCCGCCACTGCTTTAGCTAACAGGGTTTTTCCAGTACCTGGAGGTCCAACTAATAGCACTCCTTTAGGTGAAATGGCTCCAATTTTCGAATATTTCTTTGGATTATGAAGAAAGTCTACTATCTCAAGTAAGCTTTCCTTTGCTTCATCTTGTCCAGCCACATCCGTAAATGATATACCAGTTTGAGCCTTTACATAAACCTTTGCATTCGATTTTCCAAAACTCATCGAATTACCACCGGTGATTTGTTTAGTCAAAAATCTTCCAGCAAAAACAAATATTAGTATCATCGGTATTAGCGTAATAAAATACGAAAGAATTGGATTTGTTGGTGGGCTAATCTTTCTGTTAAAAGTAGCACCTGAATCTAATAGCCTATTTGTAAGGTCGGGGTCATTCCACTTTCCAACCTTGTAAACTTGTGGGTTTTCCTTATCTTTATCTTCTTTTAATGTGTACCTATATTCATAGCCTTCTTCTTGAACTTTATCGATTTTCTTCTCATCTATCATCTTCAAAAAGTCACTATAACTAACTTCTTTTACACTATCACCTGTAAGCGTAGGAAGTAGTAAAAATTGAAAAAGAAGGACTGTAATCATTATTAGTATCGAAAAGAAATACAAAGGCTTTCTATCTTTATTATCATTGCCCTTAGGCTTTTTATCATTATCTTTATTCATATATCCTCCTGAAAATATATTATAACACAATTAGCATTATAACCTCTAAACTTGTTTAAATAATGGATTTTACCTGATTAAAGCTAATAATGGGGTATACATACTGTGAAATTATACTTGATTTATTGGTAAAATTCGGGTATAATTAAAAAGTATGTAACAGTAAGGAGGAAACAATGATAAGAGAAATTAAAGAAACAGAATTTAGAGATGCTATAAATAGCGACAGCGAAAAGATCAAAGTCGTTGATTTTTACGCAACATGGTGCAACCCATGTAATATGCTTTCACCTATATTAGAACAATTAGATGCAAATAACGAAAACCTTGATATATATAAGATTGACGTAGATGCTAATTCAAGACTAGCAGATGAGTTAGATATTAACTCAGTACCATCAGTATTTTTCTACAAAGGTGGAGAAATTAAGAAAATCGTTCTAGGATTTCAACCGCTTCAAAGCTTACAAAGTATAGTGGATCAAATCAAATGAAAGAGACCTATGATATAGCTGTGATAGGAACTGGTCCAGCCGGCCTTTCAGCAGCTTTAAATTGTGTATCAAGAAACAAGAAGTTCATAATTATTGGACCAAAACAAGGTTCTAAAAAATTAGAGATGGCAAAGAAAGTAGACAACTATCTAGGATTTATATCCGATAGTGGAAAGAAGCTTAACCAAACATTTACGGGAATCATAAAAAGATTTAACCTAAATCATTTGGATACTATGGTAAATCAGATCTATACCATGCCAGATGTTTTTTTTATCGAGTTAAAAGATGGTAGTACTGTAAGTGCTAAGTCGGTAGTATTAGCTACTGGTATTAATATGGAAAGAGGCATAAAAAATGAAGAGCTATATCTTCCATATGGTATTAGCTATTGTCCTACTTGTGATGCCAATCTATATAAAGATAAAGAAATTTGCGTCATAGGCTATAATGAAGATTCTATTGAGGAAACAATATTTTTATCTGGAATTTCTTCAAAAGTATACTTTGTAAATATGACTAAAAAAGTAATTGACTTTGATAATCCAAATATCGAAGTTATTAATAAAAAGCCTACAAGTTTTGAACTAGACGGTGAAAAACTACTTCTAAATCTTGAAGGTGATATGCTTAAGGCAGATGGTTACTTTGTGTTGAAAGACTCTAAGAGTCCAGAAAATCTAGTGCCAGGTGTTGAAGTTGAAAAAGGTCATATTAAAGTTGATGCAAACTTTGAGACAAACTTAAAAGGACTTTTTGCTTGTGGAGATTTAATTGGTCAGCCATATCAAATAGGAAAAGCGGTTGGTGAAGGAAATATTTGTGGCTTAAGTGCTTCCAAATATATCGAAAGACTAAATAGAAGATAAATAGAAGCTTGAGATTTAATATATCTCAGGCTTTTTTATTGAGAGCATTTCACAGGAAAGATAAATATAAGGACAAATCTTTCATATCTTAACTTTCAGTGATTGAAATGAGATGCCCATATATGATAAAGTTAAGGTATATAAAAGCATGGAGGAATTAATGAAAGTAGAAAATTTAGCTATTAATACAATAAGAGTTTTATCATCCCAAATGGTTGATAAAGCAAACTCAGGTCATCCAGGTTTACCACTTGGAGCAGCGCCTATGGCATTTACGCTTTGGGATAAAGCCATGAAACATAATCCAAAAAATCCTCATTGGTTTAACAGGGATCGTTTCATCCTTTCAGCTGGACATGGTTCGGCACTAATCTATTCTCTATTACATCTTTTCAATTATGGTTTAGAGATGGATGAGCTAAAAAACTTTAGACAATTAGGTTCAAAAACACCAGGTCACCCTGAGTATTCACATACAGTTGGAGTTGAAGCAACTACAGGACCACTTGGTCAAGGTATGTCTATGGCAGTAGGTCTTGCTATGGCAGAAAAACACTTGGCTTCAGTTTTCAATACACCAAAGCATTCAATTATCGACCACTACACTTATACTATCGTTGGTGATGGTTGTCTAATGGAAGGTATCACAAATGAAGCGGCTTCACTTGCAGGTACTCTTGGTTTAGATAAACTAATAGTTTTATACGACTCAAACAGCATATCAATCGAAGGTAGTACTGATATAGCATTTACTGAAAATGTTAGAAAGAGATTTGATGCTCTTCAATTTAATACATACTTTGTTGAAGATGGAAATGATACACAAGCTATCCTTTCTGCTATTGAAGAAGCTAAAGCTAATAGAAATGGTAAACCTCATTTTATTGAAATAATCACAAAAATTGGTTTTGGTTCACCACAAGAAGGTTCTGAAAAAGCGCATGGTGCACCACTTGGTGCAGAAGGCACTAAGACTCTTAAATCAAATCTTGGATGGGAATATGAAGAGGATTTCTACGTGCCAACAGAAGTTTCAGACTACATGAAAACTGTTAATGAAAGACAAGAAGCTTATGAACAAGAGTGGAATGCTCTTTACGAAGAATACAAAAACGAAAATCCTGAATTAGCTACTAGACTTAAGAATTGGCAAGAAGATAATTTTGACCTTTCAATCCTAGACAGTGAAGAATTCTATCAATTTGATAAACCTCTAGCTTCTAGAGCTGCATCAGGTGAATCTTTAAATAGACTTGCAAAAGTAGTTGAAAATTTCTTTGGTGGTTCTGCAGACTTAGCTCCATCAAATAACTCAGAAA
>JAAYEL010000041.1 GCA_012728755.1 Tissierellia bacterium
GATATATAGAGTACCAGGAGAGCTATACTAATGATAAAAGACGAGTCTAGGCATGACTTATATTTCTTGTACTCACAGATGGCTAAAAGGAGAACTATTTTGCTCTTTGTTCTCCTTTTCATCACCTTCTGTCTTTTTATCTTGAATATTTCTATTGGTACTTCTCCAATTGAGTTAAAAGAAATTTTCCAAATAATATTTACAGGAAAAGGACAGGGGCATAATGTTATGATTGTTAGAGATATCCGTGTCCCAATGTCGCTTATGGCCTTAGCTGTTGGTGCATGCCTTGGAATTGGAGGTTGTGAAATCCAAACCATACTTAGAAATCCAATAGCTAGTCCATTTACCCTTGGAATAACAAATGCGGCTACATTCGGCGCTGCACTAGGATTGATATTAAATACTAATGTACTCAATGTATCAGAATCTATAATGGTAACGACCAATGCTTTTGTTTTTGCATTATTAGCATCGATAGCCATATATGTTTTCTCTTCGAGACCAGGTGCAGGTAAAAATACAATCATATTATTTGGTGTTGCACTTAATTTTCTATTCAATGCCTTAACTATGATATTACAGTATGTATCTGATGATGAAGATTTAAAGAGTCTTGTTTTTTGGAATATGGGAAGCCTACTTAAAAGTAACTGGACTAAATTTCTGATTGTATTTGCTGCTCTAATATTTTGCTTCATCATTTTATATAAAAACTCTTGGAAACTTACTGCTATGACACTGGATGACACAAAAGCACAAAGTCTAGGGGTTAATACTCAAAGGATTAGACGTATGGTAATTATCTTAACATCTATGTTAACCGCATTTGCGGTTTCCTTCGTTGGAACAATTGGCTTTGTAGGTATTGTTGCACCACATCTTGCAAGAACACTTGTTGGTGAGGATCAGAGGTTCTTTCTCCCACTTTCTGGATTACTAGGAGCTATTATAGTTTCATCAGCATTCGTTATTAGTAAGCTGCTAATACCTGGAGTTATTTTACCAATTGGACTTGTAACTGCAATTATAGGGATTCCTGTATTCTTAACTATTATATTTCGTAAGATGGGGGTTAGATGATGCTAAAAATAAAAAATCTATCTTTTTCTTATAAAACAAAAAAAGGTAATAATTTGGTGTTTGATGACCTTAACATTGATTTTATGCCAGGATTTAATGTAATCCTAGGACCTAACGGCTCAGGAAAATCTACAATGTTAAAATCAATCTTTGGTTTATTAAGTTATAAAGGTGAGATTTGCTTTGGCGGAAATGAGATCACTAAGATAAGTAGTGATGAAAAAGCTAAACTCATATCATATCTTCCACAGATGGACATTGAGACCTCGTCCTTGACGGTTATGGAAATGGTACTTTTAGGTCGACTACCTGAACTCACTAGACGGATAAAGAAAAAAGATCTAAATATAGTGAATAAAACAATGAATTCACTAAATATTTCACATCTAGCAACAAGACCTTTTAACGAATTGAGTGGTGGACAAAAGAAGATTGTATTTATTGCTCAGACTCTAGTTAGAGAGCCCAAGATAATACTACTTGATGAGCCAGTTAACTCATTAGACCTTCAAAAGCAGTTGGAATTATGTAGTTTATTAAGGCAAATTATCGACGAAAAAGGTATTAATATAATAGTTGTTCTACATGATATCAACCTTGCTTGTCGATTTGCCCATCATATTATTATTTTAGACTCTGAGGGTAAATTATACAGCTATGGAAAACCTAAAGAAGTGGTAAATAAAAAAATGCTTGAAGAAGTTTACGGTGTAGTGGCATCGGTTAGTTATGATGAAAATGAAATACCTTCCATTTCTGCAATAAGATCAGTAAATAGGGCTGTCGGAAAATAGACAGCCCTTTTTATTATACAACTTATTTACTACTATATTTTTCTATGCTTATGATATTCTTTTTCGATTTTGTTCCAGTCAACTACATTAAACCATGAATCGATATAGTCTGCTCTCTTGTTTTGATACTTTAGATAATATGCATGCTCCCACACATCTATACCTAGTAGCACTTGTTTGCCTTCTGAGATAGGATTGTCCTGATTGGCAGTAGATACAATTTCAAGCTTTCCATCATTGTTAGCAACCAGCCATGCCCAACCACTACCAAATCTACCTAATGCAGCCTTCTTAAATTCTTCTTTAAATTTGTCAAAGCCGCCGAGATCTTCATCAATCTTTTTAGCAACTTCTCCTACTGGATTACCGCCACCATCTGGTGACATTATTCTCCAGAATATTTTATGATTTAAGTGTCCTCCACCATTGTTTCTTACTGGGGTTTTGATTTCATCTGGCAATGCCTCAAGATCTGCAATTAGCTGGTTGATTCCCATATTTTTAAATTTCTCATAACCCTCTAATGCCTTATTTAAATTGTCTATATATGCTTGATGATGCTTAGTATGATGAATCTCCATTGTCATTTTGTCTATATGTGGCTCTAATGCGTCGTATGGGTAATTTAATTCTGGTAATTTAAAAGTCATATGAAACGCTCCTTTTTATCTTCTAATTTTATTATCATGTAATAAGTTAATACCCATGTTTCTAATTGATAAACATTATCATTTAGATTGATGATGACACTATCACAAAAAAGATAGTGTCAAGTTGTTGTTGGAAAATAATTATATTAATCCTAATATAAAAATATATCCATTGTATATAATGTTAAAGTCCATGTTTCTTTTTATTTAAACTTTATTTTATAGTCTCCGATTTGCCATTGACATGGA
>JAAYEL010000042.1 GCA_012728755.1 Tissierellia bacterium
GAGAAGTTTTATAAAGAAATTGATGATGCTATTAAAAATAAGAAACCTATGAAGCAAGCAAGTATAGAAATTTTTGATCGAATAGTGAGATAGGCTTTTGCTAATCGGGTATGATGCTATTAAAGAGGTGAATGTAATGAGAGAAGACATAATAATTACATCAGAAGGATACGAAATAAATTTTAATGAAAAGTCGTCTTATAGCTTCTATAGGGGAATACTCAGCAACGCTTATGTTCAGGGGAGATTAGATTTAAGAAAATTAAAATCTAAACTAAAGGATGCAAGGCATAGGTTGTTCAAGGCATGGGAAATGAGTCCATACACTCAAATCCAATATATGTGTAGAGATAGAAAACTAATTAAAAATTCAAAAAGAAAACTTAAACAAAGAAAAAAGGGACTAATATAAAATAGTCTTTTTTTTATTTAGGGGGGATAGTATATGGCAAGAAATATTAAAGGTATAACAATTGAATTAGACGGAAATGTAACACCTCTTACAAATGCTCTAAAAAAAGTAAACAACGAAACTAAAGAAATAAACGGTTATCTAAAAGAAGTAGAACGTTCCTTAAAGTTTAGCCCAGGGAACACTGAACTTGTTGCTCAAAAACAAAGACTTCTAAAACATGCTATAACAGAAACTGAAGAGAAACTAAAAACATTGACTAATACATTTTAAAATAGTATATGATTTCTAATAGGTATGACTTTTTATTTGATTCTTAGTATTAATAAATCAGGCTTGAGCCAAAGATAGTCAGAAGTGAATTTAGTAATTGTTGTTCATGGTGTAAAGGATTAGTTGGAAACTACGATTATCCTTATGTGCCAGATTATTTTTACAGAAAGCATAGATACTGCAGATGTACTGTAGAATTTCTTCCCGGTACTGGTAAAAGTCAGGATGTTTGGAGTAAGAAGTGGAGTAATACTGCTGAAGTTTCATATGATAAAAATATTGAGCTAATTGAAAATACAAGTTATAATTATAAAAGAAGTTTGAATAAAATATCTAAACAAAATTCAGTGAATAGTGTTGAAAAACTTCGAAAACATATTTCGAGTGAAGTTTTAGATATGGATAACTTTGATGATATTAATAAATATATTTTTGATAAGTATGGATACGAGATTAAAAGTTTTCAAAAAAGAGATTTAGATCAAAGTAAGATAGTTTTTGGTTCAATAGATGCTCTTTTAGAGAAATATCCAGAAGCGAAAAATGCTATAAAGAGTATTAAATATAATTCAAGAATAAGTACTTATGGGCAAATAAGAGATAGGACTCTGCACGTTGGAAAAGATGGTTTTAATTTAGAAACGATTGCCCATGAACTAGGTCACATGATAGATATAGGAGGGGTGGAAACAGTTTGAGATATTCAAATGAACTTGTAGATACTGCTATTCAAAACATTAATCTAGGTAAACGAACCGTAAATAAATTGAAAGAACAAATATTTGGCAAGTTTAGTACTGGTGAAACAAGCAAAAAGTACGAGTTATTTGCTTATACTTTTGAAATTGAATTTGTCGATTCAAGACTTGGTAATAAACTATCTAAAGAAATAATGAGGTTAATCAATGAAGATATATAGCAAAGATGAATTAATTTATACCCCTAAAGAACTAAGGGATGAATATAAAAAAATTTTTAATGAATATTTAGAAAATGATGAATATGAAGATGTAGATTTTGAAATAGTTTTACATGAAAAAGCTTCAAAGGAATTGTTGAATTGGATTCAACAAGCAAAAGAATTTTCAGAAAAAAACTTAAAAAAAGGAATAATAATAAATTAAAAAGCACACTAACAAGTAAGTGTTAGCTGTGCTTTTTTAATGCAGATTTTCAGAAAGGAGGGAACATGGAAAGCGCAATAGAACAAGTATCAGTATCAATAATCAATAAATATATCCAGGAATTAAAAGGTTATGGTGGAAGTGCAAAAACCGTATCAGACGGATATCACACATTTGAAGAACTTTATTATAACAGAATGATATTATTTTCTATAATCCTAAACACTCACAAGGACATATCATGGAAAGCTAAGAAACATCATGACGGTACAATGTTTGATGAAGATAGCTTTATTTGTGGAATAGAAACTCCAGACGGACAATACACATATCACTATAAATTAGATTATTGGGATAAATTTGAAGTTAAAGAACTGGAATATGCTCCGGAATATGATGGACATAAGCCTAAGGATATTACTATACTATTTAGTTTGCTGAAATAGAAAAGAGGTGATCCAACATCTCCCAAGGCGATAGGGTTACCATGCCACTACGCTATGCGTACTAAGCGCCGGAACCTCTTAGATAAGGTATTTCGCTACCTTAAGACAATGACCTGGATAAGTCGAGAAACTGTCCTTTTAAGTACTCAAATTGGTGAGGTATACCAATTAATATGAATTCATGAACTGACATATAAAAAAGGAGAAGAAATTAAAGATAACAAAAAAGACTTACTAGAATTAATAATAAAGATAATCATCTTGGTAACCGCAATAATCAATTTGATAAAATCATTAATTTAGTAAGTCTTGAGGGGATAAATCCCCTTTTGGTTATCTTTAATATACTATTAATTACTCATAAAGTCAAATGATGAATATTATTATACTGGCTTTAATTAGTGTATTACTAACATTAAATGTATGGATATTTGATAATGTATACATCTATATTATAGTAATTCTATTAAACTTATATAGCTTGTTTGAACAGATTGTAAGGAGAAAAAAATGAATGAAAAATTAAAGACATCAGAAGCACAAAGAAGAGCATCGATTAAATATAAAAAAGCCAACAAAGATTATCTAAGGATAAGGGACCATAGAAGTAAGGGAATTAAGTTTATAAGAGAAAACTCGAAGATTTAAGAACTTGAAGAATTAGAACAGATAATTAAAGAGAGAAAAGAAGAATTAAGAAGAGGAGAGTAATCTCCTCTTTTTCCTTATTTCTATAAAAATACACGATAAGTGAATACGGTTTTTCTTGTAAAAAAAATAATTCCATTGACTTTCCATTGACTTTTTTTCTAAAATTTTGCTTTATTTAGATTATTTTTGAAAAAGTAAAAAAATAAAGTGGCTAAAAATAGCCACTTTGCTTTTATTTAATTTCTATTAACTTTATCTTAATAATTTTCTACGAATAATTCGAAGTATTCTTGTTTATGTAAACAAGCTGGGCATATGATAGGAGCTTCTTCGCCTTCATATACGTATCCACAGTTATCACATTTCCATAGTGTTGGACCTTCTTTTTTGAATACTGTGTTGTCTTTGATGTTTTGTAGAAGTTTTCTAAATCTTCTTTCATGTCTATCTTCAACTAGTGCGATTTCTCTGAAAGCTTTAGCAACCATGTTATATCCTTCTTCTTCAGCTACTGCTGCATAGTCTGGATACATTTCTACGAACTCTTCATGTTCACCTTCAGCTGCTGCTAATAGGTTAGATGCAGTGTCAGCGAAGTTTACTGGGAAGTCCCATTCAACTTTAAGAGCTTCACCTTCAAGATCAGCTGCTAGGAATTTGTAAAATCTTTTTGCATGTTCTTCTTCATTTCTAGCTGTTTCTTCGAATATGTTTCTGATTTGAACATAACCTTCTTCTTTTGCTTTTTTAGCATAATATGTATATCTCATTCTTGCTTGTGATTCACCAGCGAAAGCTGTTAACAAGTTATTGGCTGTTTTTGAGCCTTTAAGTGATTTTGCCATTAAATAATTTCCCCCTTAATTTTTATTATATTAGAATTATAGCATATAAAATCGATTAAGGGCAACTAACTTTTTGAGTTACCCTTAAATATTTACTGGTATTTTACATTTTATTAATAATGTTAAAATTTATCTAATTAAACTAAAGTTTAAACCTTGAACTTTTGTTTGGTTTATATAGTCTTCTAACAAAGCTACATTTGTATCGCTTACTGCATGAAGTAAAAGAACATTTCCGCCCTTGTTGTTTTCTAGTAGTGTTGATAGGGAAGATCTAACATCTGGTTGATTTGATGTATCCCAGTCTTTGTAAGCATATGCCCATAGAACAGTTTTATAGCCAAGATTTTGTGCTACATCTAAGCTGATATCACTGAATTTTCCTTCTGGTGGTCTATATGCTTTAGTATTTGGTAGACTTCCTATTAATGATTTGAAGTCTGATTCCCAATTTGCTAAGTCTGTATAGACTGCATCTTTGCTAACTGCTGAGTGATTAAGATGCTTTTCAGAGTGGTTACCTACTAGATGGCCTTCATTGACCATTCTTTTTACTACATCTGTATGGGATTTTAAAAAATCACTGGTGATAAAAAATGTTGCCTTTACACCAGTTGATTTTAATACATCTAGTATCTTGGATGTATTTGTTTTGTATTCGTATCCATTATCGAAAGTCAAATAGATATTATTGTCTTTGTAAGTGTATACGCCATTGTTGGCCTCTAATACTTCAGAACCTGAACTCTCAGGGTAAAGCCAAGACCATGAGTAGGCTTCACCTGTTAGAGTTTTGTTGTCATTTGTGTTGTTCCCAACAGGAGCATTTTCAGTGATTCTGGTATCTAGAGGATTTATCCATCCACCAGGTTCGCCAGGTGCAAGTGAAATATTAATAACATTATCAACTATCTTAAAGATATAGTATGTTCCTGCTGGATATGTCGTTACTTCATTTGACCAATGAGTAGCATCATTTGCATTTGAATATGCATTAACTTCGCTATCTATATATATAGTTTGACCGACTTTTAGTCTTTTCACTATGTCGATTTGTGCACTTAGATCATCTCTTTGATCGTCTTCTGTATTGACTATCTCATCAATCTTACCTTCTTCTTCATCTTTTTGATCATCCTCATCACCTTTTTGATCTTCATTTGCAGGTTTCTCTTCCTTATCTTCTTCAGGATTTTTGTCTTTATCATCGGCTGGTTTTTCATCATTTGTAGGCTTTTCACCTTTATCGACATCTTTATTATCATCTTGTGTATCGATGATATTATCCTCGATAATCTCTAGATCACCCTTATCTGTTACTTTATCATTTGGTACTTTATCAATGATTGTAGTGCCGCATGATGTGATAAACAACGCTGATGCAAGAGCAACTGCTATTAATTTATATCTATTTTTCATAATAACCTCCTATTTGTATCATCATGATTATATAAAACAATTGTGTATATATTTTGTCTTTTTATACTATTGATTATATAATATAATCTACAAAGATTAAACTGAAAGGAAATATTATGAAGATAAATTACCAGCTTGAGTTGGATAAGATAATAAAAGAAAATCAAAAGGAGGGAAAGGTCCCGACATTATTGCTACATAGCTGTTGTGCACCATGTAGTACTTATGTATTAGAATATTTGTCACAGTATTTTAAGATTTATCTATATTATTATAATCCAAATATATATCCTATCTCTGAGTATCATTTCAGAGAAAAAGAGCAAGAGGATTTGATAAATAAGTTAGAAGTGATTAATAAGATTGAGTTTGTTAAGGCCAGATTTGAGCCAATGGAGTATTATGGTGCTGTAAAGGGATATGAGAAAGAAAAAGAAGGCGGGAAAAGATGTGAGATTTGTTTTGAACTAAGACTTAGAGAAGCTGCTGAAAAGGCGAAGGAGCTAGGGTTGGATTATTTTACGACGACTCTTTCGATAAGTCCTCACAAGAATTCTCAAACTCTTAATCAGATTGGTCACATGCTTGAAGAGACTAGTGGTGTGAAGTATTTATATTCTGATTTTAAGAAAAAAAATGGGTTCAAGCGTTCTGTTGAGCTTACTTCTCAATTTGATATGTATAGACAGGATTATTGTGGATGTATATTTTCATTAAATGAAAGCAAGGAAAGAAACCAAGGTATAAATTAAAAAGGTAGGTCATAATGACCTACCTTTTTATTATCTAAAAACTTTGAATTTTGTTGATAATTCATCTCTAGGATTTTCATCCATAGGTGTGATGATATTACCAAATGGCATTTGTGCATTTAGTTTCCATGACTCAGGAATGCCGAATTCTTCTCTTACTTTTTCGTCTATCAATGGGTTATAGTGTTGTAAACTTGCTCCAATGTTTTCTTCAGCAAGGCCTGTCCATACAGCCAATTGCATGATGCCATTTTCGTGGTCTTGCCACTTAACAAAGTTATCCTTGTAAGTAGGGAACTTTCTGATTAACTCATCTGTAACGTCTTGATCTGCATAGAACAATACAGTAGCATAAGCGTTTTTAAAACCATTAATCTTTGTGTTTGTTTCCATAGTAACTTCATTATCAGGGTTTAATGCTTTTAAAGCATCTAATACGATATCCCATAATTCATCGTGATTTTCACCAAATAACAGCACAGCTCTTTGACTTTGTGAGTTCATAGCTGATGGTAAAGTTTGGATAATATCCCCAATATATTTCTCTAATTGTTCATCACTTAGTGACACGTCTTTTCCTAACATGTATTGTGATCTTCTCTTCTTTAAACTTTCTAAAAATGCGTTCATAACTTCCTCCAAATAATAAATGTATTTTTGCATATGGTAGATGATACCCCATAAAAAATTTAAAACACATTTATATATTGTATTAAATTGATTTAATAAACTAAAATAATAACTTTTTAAATAAAGTAAATAAAAATGTTGTATAAATGAAATGAGTTTTAGGTGAAATCAACATTTCACGTAAAAAATCTTGTATATATAAACCGAACATAGAAATAATTGCTAAAAAATGTCTATATGAGGTGGTGCATTAATCTTTGAGATACTATATAATGTGTTTATATTGGCTAAAAATTGTTGCCAAGATTATGAAATAATAGAGAAAATGCAGAAAGGCAGTTGAATCAATGACTATTTATATAAGGAAAAGAGATGGTAGGACGGTTAATTTCGATAAGTCAAAAATCGAAAATGCTATCCTGAAAGCCTACAAATCTCTTGATAGAGAACCTAAAGAAGGCCTTGTAGAGAGCATGGCTGAAAATATTAAGCATACGGTGGTAGAGAAGTTCCCTTCAGATCATACGGTGTCTGTTGAGGAAATCCAAGATTTAGTTGAGATCGCTTTAATTGAAAATAAGCAATATGAAGTAGTTAAGGCTTATATTTTATATAGAGCTCAACATACTATGAATAGAAAAGTAGTACAACAATTTGAAGATTATATTACGGATGAAAATTTAATTGAAATTATAAGGAATATTCAAAATGACTTCGATAGAACACATTATGATATTGAACAATTATACCTAAAATTTTTCTCATTCTTAAAACCAAGCTTTACTCAAAGAGAGTATTTAAGAGCTATAACAAAAGCAGCAGCAGAATTAACTAGCAAAGAGTCTCCCGACTGGGAGTTCATTGCAGCAAGATTTTTGATGTATGAAAATGATTTAGAGATTGAGGAAAACACAAAGAAAAGAGCTATCACAAATTTCTATGAAAAGTTAAAGAAACTTACAGAAGAAGGTTTGTATGGCGAATATATGCTAGAAGAATATAGCGAAGAAGAAGTACATGAATTAGAAGAATATCTAGTTAAAGAAAGAGATAAACTATTCAATTATTCAGGTTTGGACCTTATAGTAAAAAGATACCTTATCAGAGACTCTGAAGGCAATATCTTAGAAAGTGTTCAAGAGATGTTCATGGGAATATCGATGCATCTAGCTATACCTGAAAAAGAAAATAAGGTAGCTTTTGCTAAAAAAGTTTATGATATCTTAAGTAAACTGAAAGTAACGATGGCGACACCTACTATGTCAAATGCAAGAAAGCCATATCATCAATTATCTTCTTGTTTTATTGATACAGTACCAGATTCATTAGATGGGATTTATAGATCAATTGATAACTTTGCACAAGTATCAAAACATGGCGGCGGCATGGGAATGTATTTTGGTAAAGTTAGATCGACAGGTTCTGATATAAGAGGATTTAAGGGCGTAGCTGGCGGTGTTGTTCGTTGGATAAGACTAGCAAATGATACTGCTGTAGCAGTTGACCAACTGGGAGTTAGACAAGGGTCAGTAGCAGTTTATTTAGATGCATGGCATAAAGATATACCTGAGTTTTTACAATTAAGAACAAACAATGGAGATGACAGACAAAAAGCACATGATATTTTCCCAGCAGTTTCATATCCAGACCTTTTCTGGAAACTCGCTAAAGACAATATAGAAGCGACTTGGTATATGATGGATCCACATCAAATTAAAGTTGAGATGGGTTATGACCTTGAAGATTTCTATGGTGAAGAATGGGAAAGAAAATATTATGAATGTGTTAGAAATCCATTAATAGATAAGAGAACTATGTCAGTAAAAGACATGGTAAGGCTTATCATTAGATCACTAACAGAAACTGGAACTCCATTTACTATGAATAGAGACGCAGCAAATATCATGAACCCTAATAAACATAAGGGAATGATTTATTCTTCTAATCTATGTACAGAAATCATGCAAAACATGAAGGCAATAGAAACTTATGACACTTACGAAGAAAAAGAAGGCGATGATGTTATAGTAACTAAAAAGACTAAAGCCGGCGACTTTGTAGTATGTAATCTAGCTTCACTTGTACTTGGAAATATTGAATTAGATGACCAAGAAGAACTAGAGTATGTAGTGTCAACTATAGTTAGAGCGCTTGATAATGTTATTGACTTAAACTATTATCCAGTTCCGTACGCTAAGATAACTAACCAAAAATACAGAGCTATAGGACTTGGAAGTTCAGGATATCATCATGCATTAGTTAAGAGAGGCATCATGTTTAGTAGTGAAGAACATCTTGAGTATATGGACAAAGTATATGAAAATATCAACTATTATGCTATTAAAGCAAGTAGTGAGATAGCTAAAGAAAAAGGCTCATATTCATACTTTGAAGGTTCTGAATGGCATGATGGAAAATACTTTGAAAGAAGAGACTATAATGATGACAGGTGGAATGCCCTTAGAGAAAGCGTTGCTGAAAATGGTATGAGAAATGCATACTTAATGGCGATAGCACCAACAGGTTCAACATCTATTATCTCAGGAACTTCAGCAGGAGTAGATCCGGTTATGAAGAGATATTTCTTAGAAGAAAAGAAAGGCTCTATCATACCTAGAGTGGCACCTGGATTAAATACAAGAACATTTTGGACATATGAAAATGCCCATGAAGTGAATCAAGAATGGGTTATAAGATCAGCTGCAGTAAGACAAAGACATATAGATCAAGCTCAGTCTGTAAACTTATATATCACAACTGATTATAGTATGAAACAAATATTGAATTTATTAATTCAAGCAAATGAATTAGGGGTAAAAACTTTATACTACGTAAGAAGCTTAGCTTTAGAAGTAGAAGAATGTGATACATGTTCAGCATAGGAGGAGAATATGGAAATTAAGAAAAAAGCCCTTTTTAATGAAAAAGGCGATTATGAGTTAACAAAAAGAAGAATGATTAATGGAAACACAACAAACCTTAATGACTTTAACAACATTAAGTATACTTGGGTTTCTGATTGGTACAGAACTGCTATGAATAACTTCTGGATTCCTGAAGAAATCAACATGAACCAAGATATTAAAGATTATAGAAATCTTGATAAATATGAAAAAGATGCTTATGATAAAGTACTTTCATTTCTAATTTTCTTAGATAGTATTCAAACAGCAAACCTACCTAATATAGGTGATTATACTACTGCAAATGAAGTTAATCTTTGTTTGACTATCCAAGCATACCAAGAAGCTATACATTCACAATCATACTCATATATACTTGATACTATAGCAAGTCCTGAAGAAAGAACAGATATACTTTATCTATGGAGAGATGATGAGCATCTATTAAAACGTAATAAGTTTATAGGTGATATCTACAACCAATTTGTAGAAAATCCAAATACTGACACATACATGAAAGTAATCGTTGGTAACTATATCCTTGAAGGAATTTACTTCTATTCAGGATTCATGTTCTTCTACAATCTTGGACGTATGGGTAAGATGCCTGGAACAGTTCAAGAAATCAGATATATCAACAGAGATGAAAATACTCATTTATGGTTATTTAGAAACATCATCCTTGAACTAAGAAAAGAACATCCAGAATTCTTTACAGAAGAAAAATTAGAAGAATATAGAGACATGCTAAGAGAAGGTGTGAGACAAGAAATCGAATGGGGCAAGTATGCTATAGGCGACAACATCCAAGGTTTAACTACAGGCATGGTTCAAGACTATATCGAATATCTAGGAAACCTAAGATCAAGAGGTCTTGGTCTAGGCGATTTATTTGATACAAACAAAGATGAACCTGAATCAATGAAATGGGTGTCTCAATATTCAGATCCTAACGAAATAAAGACAGACTTTTTCGAAGGTAAACCATCTGCATACTCTAAGTCAACTGTATTCGAAGATGACCTATAAGATATAATTAGGACGAAATATTTAAATAAATTAACAAACTCAAATAACATTCTATGAAATTTATCATAGAATGTTATTTTTATTTTCTAAATAAATCAGTATATTTTAAATGAATAATATTCAACTATTATGCTCTAACAATTTAACATATTAAATTTAGTTTTTAAAAACCAAGAATTATTCAACGTAAATTAAATTAAATACAGACTAATTCAAAAAATGCAAAATGTGGATAGATGAAATCCTTGGCATAAATATACGTAAAATAACTTATATGTTTTGCGTGAACAGCTAGCGAATGCTCAAAAATACAAATTTTTTATTGTTAAAGTTATGCTTAAGTGGGCATTTATTGGCTAACATGTTATTGAATTATTTCAAATGCATGATACAATTCTAACATAGGGTTTTATAGCCGAAAATTAATAATTTTAAATTATTAATTCTAATTTTGAGACAATTGATACTAACATTCTTTATTTTTTAACTAGATAAATATAAATACTTATATGTTAGTTTAGGTTACCCTATAAAGTATTAAGAGGAGGTAAATATGAAAAGACCGAAAAAAATCATATTGGCTTGGGTATTGCTCTTGAGTCTATTGTTACCAGATTTTGGTGCAGTAGTTGGAGCGACATCTGAGCCTTTGGTGATTCAAGAAGTAGGAGAGACCGTGGAAACACAAGAAGTCGTAGAAACCACGAAAGAACCAGTCACGGTGACGCCTGAAGAAACCACACTACCTGATACACAAGTTGTAGATGAGACTTTATCACAACCTGAAAATGTTAGTAGTGAGGTAACGACAGATGAGGTGGAAAACGATAAAACAATTGAGACGGTAAACGAGGATTACATTGAAGTACCAGTTACTGAAAATCCAACAGGTGTTTTAGAATCACCAACGGATGTCTTAGAAACACCGAAAGAAGTGTTAACGACTGTAGACAAAGATGTAAATACGTTAGCTGAAGAGGTGACACCTACTGCTGATACTGGCTCTGCTTATCAAACGTACTGATGACTAATACGAATGTTAATAGACCAGGTGAATATACTTATGGTCCATCTATCCCAACAGAAGGATTCTATACATTCGAGACAATGATTGGTGAGATAGCAATTAATGCGGTAAATTTACGTGAGAAGTTATTAAATGGATACATAGATATAACAGTTCCACTAGATCAAATAAGCTCATTCGTAGTACCAACAGCATCAATTGTTGTTAGAAGTGAAGATATAAAAGATGTAGCAAATAATACTTGGACTAAAAGAGTCTATTTAAATACACTTGATTCAACTGTTAATGGAGCATTCCAATACAATCTTAAGTTCAATACAAGAAGAACTCCAAGAGGATTCGAGTTTAGTCCAAAAGTTGAATTATTTACATCTGATGCAGTTTTAGTTAAAGAACCAAATAATGTTGGGGCAGAGGATTATGCTACTTTCCTTGCTAAATATAATACTCCAAGGATACTAAAAGCTATTCAAAACCCTGATAATTATAATGATGTAGTCACAAATCAAAATGTAAATGCTATATATGCAGGAAAAGCAGTTGATGAGACTAATGCCTATGTATCTGAAGATGGTGCAGTAAATGTGCCATTTTACTTCAATATGAATAATTTTATTAGAGGAATATTAAATTACCCTAATGGATTAAATACATTTAGATGGGCTGATAAGATAAATATAGAAGATACTCTACCAACTTATGTTGATGTGAATGGAGTTACTAGAACTGCAGTATTTGACCCTGCTTCAAATCCAGGATGGACAGATAACGGGGATGGTACTGTTAGCTACACATTAACTCCAAGTACAGAAGGTGGGGATGCAAGGTTAGATATTACTTCAGTAGTATTGAATTTAAAATTCCCTGGAGCTAAAACTTTAAATACTATGGTCAATACTGTTAAAGCTCAAATTGTTCCATCAAATATGCTAAATGATGCTGAAGGTAATCCAGTAAATGATACTCCAGAATGGTTTGAAGATACATTAACTTTTAAAGTTAAAGCAGAAGCGTTCAAGGGTACAGGAATTATCACAAAAACTCCAAATGCCGGATATACAGATGAGATAGATAGAGGATATATGCACCTTAATGACTACTCCTATGGGATAGCATTTAACAATCCTAATTCATATCCAATAGTTGATTTTTCTTTGACTGATACCTATGAGACAGGAATGACTGAAGATGTTTATTTAAAGAATATTATCATTCAATCTTCTACGAAATTTGACGTTCATGCAGCTATAGAAGGAGTTTATGCAGTAGATTTACAAGGTAATGAAACGAAAGTCCCTTATAATGTTGTAGGTCTTGGAAATTCTGAAACAATTGTATTTAATCAAAATGTTACAGATGAATTAAAGAGACAATTTGATGAGTATCAAGCTGCTTACGCTCTTGATCCTTCAACTCCACAACCTACTGGTGTAGATGCAAAAGACCCTAACTTTAATATAGTTGGATTAAGAATAAAATTTAAGCCTGACTTTAAGCTAATGCCAGGATTTAATGGATTTATACATTATCGTGTTGGATATTTACATCCATATCAATTAGTGGATAAACAAGTTATACCAAATACTGTAGCAGCACAAGGTCGTATGACTGATATACCTGAAACTGAAGATATTACTTTTGGACCAGATGGAAGCTTTGGAGATGGACCTACTAATTATGGCCCAGTCACAGCATCTGCTAAGTATACTATGGTACAAATGATTGAAAAAGTAAGCTTTTCAAAGGGAATTAGATCAAATACACAAACTTATGCTGGTGGTAATGTCGAGTATACTTTGACATTAAACTTAGGAGCTTTATCAAAATCTACTAGAATTATTAATGGACATTTAGTAGATTTACTTCCACAAGGCGTAGATTATCGTAGCGTATACCTTCAATTCCAAGGTCATTTAGATACTAAAAATATAACGGTAATTAAAAACTATAAAAACACTGGAAGAACATATGTCTCTATCCCAATGGTAGATAAAGACATCACAGTTGGTGAACTATTAGCTAAGCCAGGGGCTATGAGCATAATAGTAACTGGTAATATTAATGAATTTGCTTCAAATAGACCAGATGCACAAACTCCACCACCTGAAGAAAATAGAAACTATGCTTACTTTATGGAAGATAACTGGTATGGAGAAAATGGAGTTCTTGAACAAAATGGAGTTCAAATAACTACAGCATATGTACCAGATAGATATGACTTAAATAATAATGGGGATACTGAAGAAAAAATCTTAGAAGGATTTGCTGACATCTTGGTAACATTACCTAGAGAAGTTCGTGCAAAAAAATGGATAAGAGAAAATAGTACTGATGCTTGGTTAGGAACTGAGCTTTATACTAGATTTAATAGGAATTTTGAATATAAGCTTGAAGTATTGAATAATGGAACGACAGCACTTAACGATTTAGTAGTATATGATGTATTACCATATGTTGGTGATGGTGACTATTATCTAGATGATAGCGGCAATAAGATACCTAGAGAATCAGGTTTTTCAAACCGTTTAAGAGGACCAGTTAGATTTGATCCAGGCCAAGAAGAAAAATTTGATGTATACTATTCTACTATTTGGCAGGATACACCTGAAAAAGCTACAGCCACTATGGCTGGATGGTTACCAAAAGAACAATTTGGTAGCGATCAAGGGCAAACACCTTGGGCTAATGTAAAGAGTATCTTAATAGTAATGAAACCAGGAAACTTAATACCTAGTTCTACAAGAGAAAACTTCTATTTAGATATGAAAGCTCCTGCATTTAGCAGAACATTTAAGGCGGAGACTGATAGAGCAAATAACAGCTTTGCAGTATCATATGATAGAGTTCAATGGGGACAAAGTAATAAAGTTTCTAACCTATTACTTCTAAACTTTAGAGTTGAAAAGAAATGGGTTGGATTCGGAGCAGATGAGATAAGAGCTCAATTGATGCAAGCAGTTGAAGGAGGCACTCCAGTTCCATACACTGAAGATAGAGATGGAGATGGAGTAGCAGAAGAATTCTTCGTGACTCTTAATGAAGCAAATGAATGGTATGAATACTTTTATGATCTACCTTCATTAAACCCAGAGGGTCTTAAATATGTGTATTCTATTAAAGAACTTAGTATCACTAGATATGAATATGATGCATTAGGTAATGTTGTATTAGACGCCGAAGGAAACCCTGTTAAGACGACAACACCACTAGAAGAATCTCAATATGTTTCCAAATATGAAGGTAGTCAGACAGCAGGCTTCACTATAACAAATACTTTTGAACCACCAAAAGCGGAGATAAAAGCAGATGTTACATGGAGAGACGGTGAAGCACTTGATAAACCAGTAGTTACATTCCAACTTATGAAAGTAGTAGATGGAAAACAAGTTCCTGTGCTAGACGCCGAAGGAAATCCAGTGACAGTTACTGTAACTACAGGAGCTGGACAAACTGCAGAAGTAACATTTGGTGAGCAAGATATATTTGATCAAGAAACAGGTTTACCAATAACTTATACAATAGTTCAAACAGGCTTAGATGGCACTCCATGGGTTGAAGCAGAAGATGCTCCAATCAACGAGATAACACCAGCTAAGGATGGAGACACATTAATGACTCCAGCTAACTTTGACGAACTTAAAGTTGTAGACAATATTATTCATGTTGTTAACCAATATATCCCACCTCGTGGACCTATTGAAGCAACAAAGAAATATGTTGGTGGAAACACATATCCACTAGTTTGGTTCCAACTATACAGACAATCAGTTGGCGACAATGGTGGAGAAAAATATGTAGTTCAAGATGAGACTCAAGATCCAGTAGTTAATCTAAAACCAACTATCGTATTCTCAAGAACAAATGAGACAACAGTTACATGGGAAGATATGCCATTGACAGATTTACAAGGTAATCCATACACTTACTCTGTAATGGAAGTAGATGAAAATGGTGAAGACTATGTACCTGAAAACTATGTAAAATCTGGAGAAGAAACTCTTACTGTAACGAATGAATATTTCAGCCCAAAAACTGAATACTCAGCACAAAAAGTATGGGTAAATGGACCAGA
>JAAYEL010000043.1 GCA_012728755.1 Tissierellia bacterium
AAACTTATCTATCGTATTATCGTGATGCTAATACGCTTGATACGATAACACAATATAGAGATTCACAGGGAAGATTAGTTGTGAAGTTTTACATAGATATTCCTGATAATGTAACTTCTACTGTTTATGGTTTTAATAACCTAACGATTAGGGATAAATACAAGAATACAACAGAATTTGATTCTAGGGCTAAATTCGGGAATCGTTATTTTAACATAAGTGGTAAATATACACCTAATGTTTATTATGTTTCTGAATATACTAACTACGTATATTATCACCCAAGTGACGAATGGATGCTATATGATCTATTTAAGGGACAAAGGTTAATAGGGGGCCCTTATGGAGATCAATTTGTGTTTAGATTAAACGGGTGGAAACATATGGTCCCTATGCACTACGTGAGTACAACTCCTGTTTATGGCAATTCATATACTATGGCTACTTCAAATGTAAGAAATGCAAATACAAATAAGGTTATAGGAACGCTTAGACTTGGCAGTAATGTATATGGAGTAGATAAGGGAAGTTGGACGCATTTTACATATAATGGTGTACCAGCAAAAGTTAATACATCATTGCTTGAGTATAAAAAGATAGAGGTTTATTATATAGAAGGCGCAAATATTAGAAATCAGAAATTTGAAGTTGTTGGTTATAAATCAAAAGGTAGCTATGTACACGGCTTCATATTAGGAAACTACGTAAGATTTGCAGAAAATGGAAATGTAAGATTTGTTCACAAAAGTCTGACTGAAACAACGCCTATTTTTGGTAATGCATATATAACAAGTACAGCTAATATCCGTAACTATAGAAATGAAATTATTAAGACGTATAAACGTGGTACTTATATTGGTGGTTTCTACCAAGATGGATACGTTCATTTTGCAAGCCCGGATCACTATGATTGTATTGTTCATGCTTCATTGGTTAAATTTGAAGATCCAAAGACTAGAACAGTTAGAGCAACAGCGAATGTTAGAAACCAAGATTTAAAGGTTGTTGGTACGAAAAAAGCAGGACAAAAGATTTATTCAGTAAGAATAGGAGACTACTATAGATTCTATGAAAACGGAGTTAAGTTCATACATCATAGTTTAGTTAAATAAAGATGAGAGGTAAGCCTTACGGCTTACCTTTTTTGGTGAAATGGGTGGAGGGAATGAAGTGATAAAACATTATCTTTGATTTTTTGATGATTTACGGTACTATTTTGCATTTTTCAATATATGCCCGTAAATTTTTTAGTCAATTTTCAGAAATTTACGGTACTATTTTGCATTTCTTGATTTATGCCCGTAAAATGATCAATTTTGAAGCTAATTGGGGGCCTTGGGATGTCTATATATTAAGATATTTTAATAAAATCAGCTCGATATAGGTGAGTTGTACGGGCCTAACTGGCCATTTCGCAAATATGCCCGTAAATCGCATTAGTTTTGGGTGATAGTTGTACGGGCCTAACTCGGCATTTCACAAATATGACCGTAAATGGCTTCCAAAATCAAGCCAATAAAATGACAATTAGCCAAAGCTTCGAGTTTTCAGACAATATTGCTCAAAAAATGTTATCCTAAAAAGAAAGCTGTGTCAGATTCTCTGACACAGCTACATTTTTACCTATTTTCCCAATGTTCGTCGATTAATTCTAGGATGCGTTCTGTACAATACCTTCCATTGCATGCTCCGCTTCCCGCGCCTGTTTGTTTTTGGATATCTTGAAGTGAATCATAACCTTCACTAATGAGTTTTTTTATCTTATATTTTGTAATTGATTTGCAGGTACAAGTTTTTGTCATCTTGTCCAAAATCATTTGCTTTTTGTCTTCCATATCATCACCCAAGATTAGTATAACATTTTCTAGTCATTTGACCAACCTAGTTTTTTAATAATGTAGATTAGTAAACTTAGCACTACTGCTACTACTGATGATAGTACCATTCCTGATAATTGGATAGAACCAAATGTCACTGAAAGTCCACTTAGACCAGCGATGAATATAACTGATGTAAGTATTAGATTTTCTGATTTGTTGTAGTCTACTTTTTGATCAACTAAAAGACGGATTCCTGAAGAACCGATCATACCATATAGTAGGAAAGTAACGCCACCGATTACGTTGCCTGGGATAGTTGATATAAGGGCTGACAGTGGACCAAAGAAGGCCATGATAATTGAGATAATTCCTGCAGCACCTATAACTCTAACTGAATAAACTCCAGTGATTGCCATAACTCCGATATTTTCCCCATATGTTGTTGTTGGCACACCACCAACTAGTCCTGAAAGGGCTGTCGAGAAGTTATCTGCAAAGATTGATCTATGAAGACCAGGGTCTTTTATTAGATCTTTACCTACGATATTTGAAGTCACCACTTGATGTGAGATATGCTCAGCAGTGATAACTAGAAGTACTGGTAGCATGGCGACAATCGCCTCAGTTGAGAATTTTGCTAGCTGAAATTTTGGGATTGAAAATAGCTGAGCATTTACTACTGGATCAAAATTAACTTGTCCTAATAAAACTGCTGTGATGTAACCTACTACGATAGCGATTAGTATTGGAATAGTAGATAGAAAACCTTTGAACATAATTGAACCAAGTATAGCTGTCATAAGAGTTACTAAGAAAACTATCCAGTCTTGAAGCTGTGCAGTATCAGTCATAAGATTTGCACCAATATCTCCACCAGTAACTGTATTTTTAGCTAGTTCAAAACCGATAAGTGCTACTACAGCACCCATAGCAGCAGGTGGCAGTACTACATTAATCCAGTCTGTACCGAATTTGTAGATGATATAGGCTAGCACACAGCCAAGAAGTCCAACTACAACAAAAGCACCTTGCGCATATTCAAAGCCTTGCGATTGAATAATAGCTAAACCTGGTGCTAAAAATGCAAAACTTGATCCTAAATAAGCGGGTGCTTTCTTTTTTGTAACAACAATAAATAACAGTGTTCCAATACCATTCATAAATAATACGATACCTGGATTGATTCCAAATAAAATAGGGACTAAAACAGAAGCTCCAAACATCGCAAATGTATGTTGAAAAGCTAATGGTATCATAAGTCTTAATGGCACTTTGTCTTCTATACCGAAGAATCTTTTCTTTGTTGACATAATTACCTCCTTAAATTATATTATTGATATCTTAAACTAACATTTACATAATGTCAAGTGTGAAATGTTATATCAAAATATCATAAACACATGATATATTTGTGAATATGTGATAGTGACTAAATACAAAAAGAATGCTAAAATTAATCAGCATTCTCTAATAATAAATATATTTAATTATTTACTTTTGAATCTTTAGTACAACTGGACAATGATCGGAACCCATTTGTTCATGATGAATTTCGGCATCAACTATATGATCCTTAAAATCTTCAGAAACTAAGAAATAGTCAATTCTCCAGCCTATATTTCTTTCTCTTGATTTAGCAAAATATGACCACCAAGTATATGCGTCCTCTTTATCAGGGTAGAAGTGTCTAAAAGTATCGATAAAACCAGAATCTAAAAGTTCAGTCATTTTTTCTCTTTCTTCATCTGTAAATCCTGCATTTCTTCTATTTGTTGCTGGATTTTTAAGGTCTATTTCTTTATGTGCGACATTTAGGTCACCACAAACGATAACAGGTTTTGTTTTGTTTAAATCTAGCAAGAATTTTCTAAATTCATCTTCCCAAACTTGTCTATAATCAAGTCTTTCAAGACCCCTTTTTGAGTTTGGTGTATATACTGTAACAAGATAATAATCTTCAAATTCTAATGTGATAACTCTACCTTCTGTATCATGTTCTTCTATGCCTATACCATATCTTTCAGCTAAAGGTTTCTTCTTTGTAAAAATAGCTGTTCCAGAGTAACCAGGTCTATGCGCATAGTTATAGTATTCATAATAATCAGGTAAATCAAGCTCTAATTGACCTTCTTGCATTTTGATTTCTTGTAGACAGATAGCATCTGGATCTTCTTGAACCATATATTCTAAAAAGCCCTTTTTTACACAGGCTCTTAAACCATTAACATTCCACGAAATTAATTTCATAATACCTCCAATATTTTATTAATTACTTTTATCATTATATCATAAGATAGCAATAATTTTCCTATAGATACGGATTGGATTGTATGGAAGCTAACATAATTTTGGTTTACCAAATTATAGCTTTATGATATATTCTATTTAGGTAATTAAGGGGGAAAGATGAAATATTATTTACAAAATGATCATATTTCTATAGTGGTTGACACTTTTGGGGCATATATCGATAGCCTTAAGTATAAGGGAGAATCGGTATTTTTCAATAAGACTGTTATTGATGATGAAGGAAGAAGCCTTGATAGAGGAGGATGTCATATTTGCTATCCTCAATTTAGCAGTGGCGATAAATTTGGTTTAGAAAAACATGGATTTGGCAGAAAACTTGAATGGGGAGTTATTGATAATTCGGAAAGTCATATCATTCTAGAGTTAACAAAAGCAACTGGAGATTATGAAAAACTATTGACTAAACTATTTTACACATTGGATGGTAATAAAATAGTGATGAAGCTTTTGGTATCAAACAAAGGCGATGGAAAAGTTGCATTGGCACCGGCATTTCATCCATATTTTGAGATAGGGGATGCAAATGAAGTGTTATTAGATGGAGAAGTTCTTGATTTAAACGATGAGACTCTAATCGACACTTGGTACAAAAACAATGTGAAAAATTTGAAAACTGATAAATATGAAGTTGAATTTGAACAAAAAAATCTATCAGTTTACGCACTTTGGACTGATAGGATGGGAAGCTATTTTTGTGCAGAACCAACACATAGCTCTATAAGTTTTACCAAGGATGAAGGCTATATTATGATCGATCCAGGTTCAACAAGAGAATTTGTTTTTGAGATGAAGATTAAATAAGAAAAACCCGACATTAGTCGGGTTTTGTTTATTCTACTATCATTTCTGCAAGGACATCTGGGTTACCACAGCCTGTAGTGATACAGATATCTTGAGGCTTAACAATTGATTGAATATATTCTTTTGCTTCTTCAAATTCCTTGATATATCTTGCTTTAACACCATTTTGAATTAGCTTTTCTACTAAATCTTCTGATTTGATCGTTGGATCAAATTTCTCTCTAGCTGCGTAGATTTCTGTAACAACTACTTCATCTGCATCGTAAAATGAATTAGCGAAGTCATCTAACAAAGCTTTTGTTCTAGAGTAGGTATGTGGCTGAAATACGACGATTAGTCTTTCTTTTTGTATACTCTTTAGAGTGTGAAGTGTAGCTTTAATTTCTACTGGATGATGGCCATAGTCTGTCATGATAACAGCGTCTTTGTATCTTCCAATAATCTCCATTCTTCTATGAAGGGAGTGGTAAGTAGAGATACTTACTTTTATTGTCTCTAAAGGTATACCATTTTCTAAAGCTGCGATTATTGATGCAGCTGCATTGTAGACATTGTAGTTTCCTAGGATATCCAATGTAAAGCTCATAACTTCGCCGTCTTTAACTAAATCAAATGTTGGGTGACCAAGATGATTGTATTCAACATTTGTGATTCTATACATAGCATCTTTATCTTGTCCAAAAGTAATTAGTTTGCCCTTAACATGATTAAATAGCCTATGAGTGTTTTTATCGTCTATATTGATAATTGCTTTAGAATTTTCATCTAAGTTTTTCATATAGCCAATAAAAGTCTCTACTATATGATTTAAGTCTTTATAATAGTCTAAGTGGTCCTCATCTATGTTAAGAATGATAACAGTAGATGGATAATAATGAAGAATATTTGCCTTAAATTCACAAGCTTCTGTAAGAAGAATATCGCTATCTCCAACTAATACATTTCCATCAATCTCATCTAACATACCACCTAATAATATAGATGCATGTTCGTCAGATTCAACAAGTATCTTAGATATCATCGATGTAGTTGTAGACTTACCATGTGAACCAGATACTGCGATAGACCTTTTGTAGTTTCTCATTAATGCGCCTAGAAAAACTCCTCTAGTAACTACAGGTTTTCCTGTTTCTTTGGCTGCTATCAATTCTTCATTATCAGGTAAGATAGCATCTGTATATACAAATAAATCTTGATCTTTTATATTTTCTTTTTTTTGTCCTATTAAAGTTTCTATATTATTTTTTCTTAAATTTTCTAAGAATTTAGAATCATTTCTATCCGAACCTGAGATTTCGTAGCCATTTTTGCTTAAAAGTACAGCTATACCACTCATACTAACGCCACCGATACCTATAAAATGAATCTTTTTATATTTTTTTTCATCTAAATTAAACGTAAACATATCAATTTCCTTTCTTTTACGTAAAGAGTATACCATAAAGTTAGGAAAAATAATAATAAGATGATTTTACTAAAAAAAAGCTAGAGGGTATAATAACAAAAAGAGAGGTAATATATGAGAAAATTAATTATTTTAGAAAATACATCGTATCAAAAGAAAAAGTTAATACATCACAAGATAAACAACAAGTTTCCTATTGAATATATTGTTGACGAGGCCATAGAAGCTGATGTTGATTATATATATCTAGCATCACAATTTGAAAGTGATTTTGGTGATACTCTTAAGGGGAAGGTTTCGTTACTAACTCCATATGATTGTATATCACTAAAGGATGAGGTAGTAAATAATACAAAGGATGAGGATGTCATATTAATAGTTAGAGCTAATACTCCTCTTCTTACTAAAAATATTATTGCTGAGCTATTTGATGATCATGAAAGAAATAGATATGAGATTTCGATGCCTAATATGAAAAAAGAGGCTATACGTGATGGACTTAGACCTGTGGCATTTGTGTTAAATGGGACAACTTTAAAAGAAGCATTTAATGCTGATGAGGCTTGTTTATTTCACCTAACGGATTTTATCAGAAAATCATTTTACAGTGGATTTATTATTGGAGAGACTGAGATTGCTGATAAAGACTCTTTATTATTGGTAAATGATTTTGTTGATTTAGAAAAAGCTACTAGATTAATGAATAGAAGAATTAACACTGGTCATATGTTAAATGGAGTTATTATAGAAAATATTGATAATGTCGTGATAGAAAAGGGCGTAAAGATTGGAAAATCAACAGTTATCGAATCAGGAACAAGGATTTATGGTGATACAATAATAGGTGAAAATTGTCGAATTGGTTTTAATACGAAGATTATTGACTCAAAAATTTATGATAATGTAGATATAGAGTCTTCCTATATTGAAAAATCAATCGTTGAGAGATATACTAATATTGGACCATATGCTAGATTGCGTCCGAATGCCCATCTTAAAGAAAATGTTCATATAGGTAACTTTGTTGAAGTGAAAAATTCAACAGTGGGGGAAGGTACAAAGGCCGGACATCTTACTTATATTGGAGATTCAGATTTAGGTAAGGATATTAATATCGGATGTGGTGTAGTTTTTGTAAATTATGATGGCAAATTCAAGCATAGATCTGTTGTAGATGATAGAGCTTTTATAGGTTCTAACGCAAATATCGTAGCGCCGGTGCATGTCGAGGAAGATGGATATGTAGCAGCGGGTTCTACTATAACTTCTGATGTATTAAAAGGTAATTTAGCTATCGAAAGAGCAGAGAGAAAAGACGTAGATGGATACGTCGAAAAAAAGAGAGAAAGAGACGCTAAGAGATCTAAAGACTTAGGTAAATAATTTTTTTGGAGGAATTATGTACGTTAATGACGGCAAGCACGAGTTGAAAATTTTTTCTGGATCAAGCAATCCAAAATTGGCTGAAAAAATTTGTGAAGATTTGGGAATCGAACTAGGAAAGCTAACATTGAGCCATTTTGCTGATGGTGAGATAGGAGTTAGAGTTGAAGAATCTGTAAGAGGTAAAGATGTTTATATCATTCAATCAACATCAAATCCTGTTAACGATCATTTGATGGAAGCTCTAATAGTAATCGATGCATTAAAGAGAGCATCAACACATACTATAAACTTTGTAGTACCATATTATGGATATGCAAGACAAGATAGAAAAAATAGAGGTAGAGAGCCTATTACAGCTAAGTTGGTAGCAGACTTAATTGCTGTAGCTGGTGCTGATAGAGTTATCGCAGTTGATTTACATGCTGCTCAAATTCAAGGTTACTTTGATGTTCCACTTGATCATTTCGCAGCTGGACCTATTCTTGCAGAGTATTTCCAAGATTTATTAAAAGATGAAAGCAAGGATGATTGGGTTGTTGTATCACCAGATTTAGGTGGAGTTACTAGAGCTAGAAAACTAGCTGATATTTTGGATTTACCAATAGCTATTATTGAAAAAAATAGACCTAGACCAAATGAATCAGAAGTGCTAAATGTTATAGGAGATTTTGTTGGTAAAAATTGTATCATTATAGATGATATCATAGATACTGCAGGTACTATCACAAATGCTGCAGATGCACTTGTATCTAGAGGTGCTAAAAAAGTATATATCTCAGCTACTCATGGTGTTTTATCAAGAAATGCTGTAGAAAGAATCGAAAATTCATCTGTTGAGGCTTGTGTCATCACAGATACTATACATCTTCCAGAAGAGAAAAAGTCAGATAAGATCGTCGTTATGAGTATTTCTAAACTAATAGCGGAAGCTATTAAGAGAATAAACTCAAATACATCAGTTAGCGGGTTGTTTAATAAGTAATGTATATAATTGTAGGGTTGGGTAACCCTGGAAAAAAATATGAGGGAAACAGACATAATGTCGGATTTATGACCATTGATAAATTGGCAAGTATCATGGACATTAATGTCAATAGATTAAAATTTAAAGGTCTATATGGTCAAGGCATGTATAAGGGGGAGAAAGTAATCCTCCTTAAACCTCAGACTTATATGAATGCGTCAGGTGAGTCTGTAGTGCCATTTGTAAATTACTATGACATCGATTTAGAAAATCTAATTGTCATCACTGATGATATAGATATAGACTTTGGTATGGTTAGAGTTAGAAAAAAAGGATCAGCAGGTACACATAATGGAATGAAATCCATCATATCATTACTTGGAGATAGTGATTTTCCAAGGGTGAAAATAGCTGTAGGGAAGAAACCATCTTATATGGACTTAGCAGATTTTGTGCTTTCTAATTTTAGAAAAGACGAGATAGATACATTAGAAAAAGAAATTGAATTGGCAAGTGATGCAGTACTTGAGATGATAACTAACGGTCTTGATGCATCTATGAATAAGATCAATTCAATAAGAATCGAATAGGTTATGAATCAAGAATACTTAAATAAATTATCTTCTTATGATGGTTTTTATAAATCTATCGATAATGGAGAAAATATCTATGTTAATGGAATAGTGCCAGAAGCAACAGGTCATTTTTTATACTCTTTGTATAGAAATAAAAAAAGACCTGTTTTTGTCGTGTGCGAAAATGATAAAAAGGCTAGAAAGCTATATGAACAATTAAGTGAATTATTGGAAGATAAGCTACACTTATTTCCTGAATTAGACCTTAATTTTCAAAGCGCTACAAATTATGATTATGAAAATAGAAGTCATAGATTAAAGGCCATGAAAGCTCTTATTAAAGGCGAATCATCAATAATTCTTACATATCCACAAGCTCTGATGAATAGGTTAGAAAAAGCATCTGAGTTTGCTAAGAAGAGCATGATAATTAGCATGGATACAGAATTGGATCCAATGGAATTTTCAGCATACTTAAGTCAGCATGGATATACTAAGACTCAAACGGTTGAGGCAAAGGGAGAGTTCTCAATAAGGGGAGATATCATAGATGTATTTGAGATACATGAAGATAATCCTATAAGAATTGAATTATTTGATACTGAGATAGATTCTTTGAGAAGATTTGATGTAAATACTCAACTATCTATTGATAAGGTAGATGAGATAGAGATATATCCAGTATTTAGTATTGAGTTTGATGATCATGATTTGAAAAAAATTACTGACTCTATACTTGAAGATTTAGAGATAGTGAAGAAAATATATGGACAAGAGGTATATTCACATGCATGTGATAAGTTTCTTTCTCTAATAGATGATCTTCATCCTATTAAAGCTTCGGAAAATGCTGATTTATTTATCCCATATTCACAAAAAGATTTTGTAGGTATATCGGATTACCTAAATAAAGATAGCATAACAGTGATGTTAGATTATCCAAGGATTATTGAGTCACATAAGGAGATTGAGACATTTATATTTGAACAATATAAGTATGGTGTAGAAAGTGGATATTTACTACCAAAGCATATCAATAGTTTTGTTAAACAATCGGAGATTTTTGAAGAATTATCGAAAAGACAATATGTGAATATATCACAAGTATATAAGAAGTTTAAGACTCTTGATTTTGATTTGAGACTTGAGATTAGAACCAGAGAAGTTGAACAATACCACGGAAGATGGCAAGACTTCATTGATTCAGTTGAAAGTTTTATGAAGGATAAGTACAAGATATATATCCTTGCTAATAATAAAGACAAAATCGCATCCTTAAAAAAAGAGTTTGAGCTGCTTGAATATCCTGTTTATGGTGAGATGCCTAATAGCGATAAATCATATGGGATTCAAATAATTGGAAGTAATTGGACTAATGGCTTTGAATATATTGATGATAAAGTTGTCTTTATTACTGAGTATGAGATTTTTGGAAGTGCTAAATCTAAGTCAAAAAAATCTACAAAGATAATAAACAAAAGAGATTTTCTAAACTATACCGATTTGGAAGTTGGCGATTTAGTTGTTCACGAAAATTATGGTGTAGGAAAATATCTAGGGTTGAAAAATATTGAAGTTCAGGACTCAAAAGTTGACTATATCGAGATTGAGTATAGGTCAGGCGATAAGTTATTTATACCTACTACAGAGATGGGTTTAATATCAAAATATGTAGGGGCTGGTGAAGCTTTACCAAAACTTTCCAAACTATATAGTTCGGATTGGACTAAAACAACTCAAAAAGCAAAAAAAGCAATAGAACAAATTGCAGAAAATTTGGTTAGACTTTATGCTAATAGATCTAAGATAAAAGGATTTAAGTTTTCAAAAGATACTCCTTGGCAACAAGAGTTTGAAGACCAATTTATGTTTGAAGAAACTAATGCCCAGTTAAGAGCTGTTGATGAGATTAAATCAGATATGGAACTTGATCTTCCAATGGATAGACTTTTATGTGGCGATGTTGGTTATGGAAAAACAGAGGTAGCTTTTAGAGCTGCATTTAAGGCAATAATGGATGGCAAACAAGTTGTGATGCTAGCACCAACTACGATATTAGTAAAACAGCATTTTACAAATATGGTAAAAAGGTTTAAGGAATTTCCACTAGACATTGACTATATTTCGAGGTTTAAGACTCCTAAACAAAAAGAGGAGATAAAAAAGAAACTTAGAAAAGGGCAGCTTGATTTCGTGGTTGGCACGCATGCTCTTTTGGCAGATAGTGTTACATTCAAAAATCTAGGGTTATTGATAATAGATGAGGAACAAAGATTTGGAGTTAAACACAAGGAAAAGATTAAGGAAATTACCCAAGATATTGATGTGTTGACTCTTAGTGCGACACCTATACCTAGGACATTGCAGATGTCTTTATCAGGGATACGTGAGATGAGCTTACTTGATGAAGCTCCAGAAAACAGGCTTCCGATAAATACTTATGTGATGGAATATGAGCCAGCTGTGATTAGAACAGCAATATTAAAGGAGTTAGCGAGAGGCGGCCAAATATATTTTGTTTTTAATAGAGTTAATGGTATAGAGACCATGAAAAAACATTTGCAAGAGCTTGTTCCAGAGGCTAGCATAGCAGTGACTCATGGACAGATGAGCAATGCGAATTTAGATAAGATACTAGATTCTTTTGTAAAAAATGAGATAGATATCTTGCTTACCACAACAATTATCGAAACTGGTATGGACATACAAAATGTTAACACAATTATAGTTTACAATGCGGATATGATGGGTTTATCTCAGTTGTATCAGCTTAAAGGACGTATAGGTAGGTCAGATAGATCGGCATTTGCGTATTTTACCTTTGAAAAGTATAAGTCTATAACGGAGATCGCTGAAAAGAGATTGAAGGCTATCAAGGACTTTAATGAACTAGGGGCAGGATATAAGATTGCCATGAGGGATTTGGAGCTAAGAGGTGCTGGAAACTTACTAGGCGAAAGCCAAAGTGGACATATAGAGTCCATAGGTTATGATTTATATGTTAGGATGCTTAAGGAATCTATCGATAGCTTAAAAGGTATCGAACCTAAGAAAAAATCTAATGTTAAGATAGATGTAAAGGTAGATGCGTATATCCCTGGAAGCTATATACCTGATCACACAGAAAAGATTAATATGTATAAGAAGATTTCATATATAGAAAATATTGAAGATTATCATGATATTGTTGATGAGCTAATCGATAGATTTGGGACTTTCCCTAAAGCTGTTCAAAATATCCTAGACTTATCTTTGATAAGGACTATGCTTGAAAGAGTTTCTTTTGATGAAATGGTAGAAGTTGACGGTGAGATAGAATTTAGGTATGATAATTTTAATGTTTTTAGCGTTAAGAAACTAGAGAGACTTTCTAAACTATACGAAGGTTATATGAGATTTGATCTGGTTAGTACGAAGAAGATTATCATCAAGAAAGATATGAGTTTTATTGAAAACTCGAAAAAATTGTTAGAACAAATTTATGAAATGATTGGAGAAAATGATGAAGAAAATTAAAGTGATGGCACTTGCTTTAGCATTAGTATTATTGCTAGCAGCTTGTGGACAACAAAGTGCGACAAATGGAAAAACTGGCCTTAGAGCAAGTGAAAAGCCATTTGTAAAAGTAGCGGGTGAAGAAGTTAGTACAAAAGAGTTTTATGCTCAATATGACTTATTTGCTGGAGTTATGGCGCTACAACAAGGTTTAAACCAAAGAATATCTAGCATGGTAGTTACTGACAAATTCATTCAACAAGATTTAAAAGCAAATAATGTTGAGATTAGTGAAGAAGATTACCAAAAAGAAATTGATGCTGCTATAGCACAAATTGGTGGTGAAGAAGAATTCAATAAATATCTTGATTTTATGGGAACAACTGCTGATGTATTCAAGGCAAATATTAGAAATAACTTTAATAACACAAAGCATTTAGAATGGTTTACTTCTAATTTTAAGGCAACAGATGAACAACTAAGCAAATATTATGAAGAAAACAAAAATAATTTAGATTATGTTGAAGCTAGACATATCTTAGTTAAGACAGAAGATGAAGCTAAGGACATCATTAAGAAATTAGAGTCAAAGGAAAAGACATTTGAAGAACTTAATGATGAATTAAGTTTAGATGCAGCAGCTAAGACAAAAGGTGGTTCGCTAGGAAGAATTACTAAGACAGCAGCAGGTCAATATGATCCTAAATTCTTAGAAGCAACTTATAGGTTAGAGAAAAACCAAATATCTGAACCTGTATCTACTCAATTTGGTTATCATATCATAGAAGTTACAGATAAAGCAGAAGGCTTAGATGCACATAAAGATAAGATTGTTGAAGCACTTGCAAGTCAAGAACATCAAGTATATCTTGATAATAAACTTAAAGAAATTGATATAGTATTTTATGACGATAAGGGATTACCGATAGTAAATCCAGAAACTCCTGAAGGAGAAACTCAAACACCTACTACAGATGTAGAAAAACCATAAACTAGGTATTAGCTAGTTTCTAGCTCAATATCTAAGTGTTGAATATTCTCAATTAATAATATAAGAAATTTTAATATTTAGGTAAAATATCATATATTAGCCTTGAAAGGCTTGAAACACTCGCATTTTATGGTATAATTAGATTACAGTTTAAATGTACTGATATTTAAGGAGGAATTTATGAACAAATCAGAATTAGTTGCAAAAATTGCAGAAAAGAGCGGATTAAGTAAAGCAGATTCTACAAGATCATTAGACGCTTTATTAGAATCAGTTCAAGAAGCTTTAGTTAATGGTGAAAAGGTACAGTTAGTAGGATTTGGAACTTTCGAAACTAGAGAAAGAAAAGAAAGAGAAGGAAGAAATCCAAGAAATCCTGAAGAAAAAATCAAAATACCTGCATCAACAGCTCCTGTATTCAAAGCTGGTAAATCATTAAAAGAAGCAGTAAATAAATAAGACATCAAATTAGGAAGCTTAGGCTTCCTTTTTAATTACCATTTTTTATTGTCTTTATTTAGAAGGTCTTAAGATGGTATACTATTCATATAATTTATTGAAAAAGAGGTATTTATGATATATAAAATTGCAGTCGGTGGCATACATATTGAATCATCAACTTTTACTCCATATATTTCTGGAGATAAGGATTTTATGATTAGAAGAGGCCAAGAAATAATTGATTCACATCCGTATATGGAGAAATTCAAAGATAAAGTAGAAATAATCCCTTTAGTTCATGCTAGAGCACTTCCAGGAGGAGTGGTGAGCGAAGATTTTTATGATAAATGGGAAACTGAATTTTTAGACAAGTTAAGTAAGGCAAAATCAGAAGGATTAGATGGTGTTTTGTTTGATATACATGGGGCGATGAGCGTTCAAAATAAGATGGATGCAGAAGGTGAATTAGCCGTTAAGATTAGACAGATAGTTGGCGATGAAGTAATCATATCAACTACTATGGATTTGCATGGTAATATTTCTGATGATTTATTTAGTTCTTCAAATTTACTGACATGCTATAGAACAGCTCCTCATGTAGATCAGCTTATCACCAGAGAAAGAGCCTTTAATAATATGATAGATATTCTAGAAGGCAGATTCATGGAAGTTTACAAAGCTAAGGTAGATATACCAATTCTTCTACCAGGCGAAAAAACATCAACTGAAGTAGAACCAGGTAAGTCTTTATATAATATGCTCGATGATATCTGTGAGGAAGAAAGTATCATTGATGCTGCGATATGGATGGGATTTCCATGGGCTGATCAACCACGATGTCATGGCTCGGTAGTAGTAACTGGTAGTGACGAAAAAGTGGTGAATGAAAAAATAGAAATTTTATCTAAGGCTTTTTGGGATTATAAAGACTCATTTGAATTTATAGGACCTACAGATAATATGAAAAATTCTATAGAAGAAGCTATAAAATCAAGCAAGAAACCATTTTTTATCTCTGATACCGGTGACAATCCAGGAGCTGGCGGAGCGGGAGATATGGTAATAATTCTAAGGGAACTTTTAAGATATCAAGAAAGTGGGATGTTAAATAAAAAGATTTTAGTCGCATCAATAAAGGACCATGAATCTATTGAACTAATATATGATACAAATGATAAATCTGTCGAGCTTAAGCTAGGAGGAAAGATTGATCCTACTTTTGGAGGCCCAGTTAATATAATCGTTAATGTTGAAAACTATTTTGAAGATATTATGGCAGGAAGATGTGCTTTAGTTTCTTATGGTAATATTTGGATAATAATCACTGAAAATAGATATCAATATGGAAGTAAAGAAGCTTTTGTTAAAGCGGGGATAAAAAAGTTTTCTGATTTTGACATAATTGTAGTTAAGATGGGCTATCTAGAACCAGATTTGAGCAAAGCAAGCAAAGGATGGGTGATGGCTCTAACTCCTGGTGCTGTAAATCAAGATTTAGTAAATATGAAGTTTAACCATCGTATAAAACCATTATTTCCATTTGAAAAGGATTTTGAACCTAATCTTGATGTCATGATAGAAAAGACATTTTAGTGCTTTTATAACTGTAAATAATAATAATATGGTACAATGAAATTAATTATTATTATTAATGTATGTGAGGGAATATGAAAAAAAATAAGTTTTTATATCATATAAAAAAATATAAAGTAGTTTTATTCGTTGTCGCTTTAGTTTTGAGTTTGGTGGGTAGCTACCAACTTTACCATGGGAAATATGACAATATTTTCAAAGAGATAACAATCATAGTTTATTCGACCTTTAAGCTATTTGCATTTGCACCAACTAATGGGACATTAAATGAGGCTCCTTTGACTTATGAATTGGCTATCTGGGCAGCACCAGCCTTTACTATGGTAGGTTTCTTTTCAGTATTTAAAAAGATTTACAATTCTATAAAGCAAGAAACATATCATATAAGAAAAAAACATATGGTTTTGATAGGTGATAATGAGGATACACTAGACTTTATTAAGAATTTTAATATGGAAGAACCTAATATAGGAACCATTTTACTATGCGACATTTCTGATAGTGTTGATGAACAAAAATATCATGCATTATTTACTAAGGTTGTCAGAGTTGATTTTTCTAATCCTAAAAATGAAGTAAATAAAATGACTGTTAAAGACGAGAAAATAGGGGATTATGGAAAGATTATTTGTTTTGAAAATGATCCTAAAAATTATGCATTAGTAGAGTCGTTAGCTGTTATGATGAAAGATACAGATTATAAGATTGATGTCTTTATACATAGCCAAAACTATAGGATGAAGGAATTAATTGAGCTAAAGATGGATGATATAGATGTATTTGATATTCATTATTTTACTGCTAATGACTTCTTAGTAAAGGAACTTTTTGAAAGATCTTCATTTAGATTTAATCATCCTAAAGGACTTGAAGAAGATTGGTCGAAGTATCATTTTACCGATTTTAAGGAGATAGCAAATAAGATTGGTACATACAATCTTTTGATAGTTGGGTTTTCAGAGATTTCGGAGAGTTTTCTTAATCAAGCATCAAATATATTGACAGTTAATGCCCTTGATAATCTTAGAGTTACTATTATTGATAGCGATGCATCTGGAAAATTTGATAAATATAATGACTATAAGACGATGATCGATAGGGTTATAGATACAAATACCATTAATTTACCAAAAGGTTCTAGACTTTTAAAGCAGCATGTGCTTAAGATCCACCAAGAAACTCCATTTTCAGCTGTTTTGTTTGGTGATAGTGATGTTAATGAGAATGTATTTAATCTAGATAAATTGGTTGATGTTTTAAGGGATGTTCCTTTTGCTATATATGCTAAGGATGTTGGTGAGATTGAGACTATTGTGGCAAGTTTAAGGCTAAAGCACGATAGAATCACTGCTTTTGGGGATAGAAAATCTATTATGACAAAGTCGGTGATCATTGATGAGCAATTATTGAAAAGCGCTAAACATTTTAACAGTGTATATAACCAAACTATGAATGATATGATGGGTTGGGATCAAGATAAGAGAAGCGTCGAAGAACAATGGATGGCATTGTCTAATATTAAGAAGGAGTCTAGCCTTTATCAATCTGCCCATAGAGATACAAAACTAAGAGTGTTATCAAAATTTGTACAAACACCAGAAAATGAAGAATCAGTTGAAAAATTGATTAAATCATGGGCGAAAGAATTAGAAGGCTTAAGTGTTGAAAAACAACTTCAAATTATTGAGAAAAATCCATATATGAATTATATGACAGCTTTAGAGCATAAAAGATGGAATAATTTTTACTATATGAGAGATTTCCAATTTGGAAAAAAAGATGAATACTTAAAGACTCATGATTGTCTAATAGACAATTGGGATGAGTTTTTATCGGGGATACAAAGAGACAAGGCTATTTATGATACCATGTCTACACTTTCAATAAATTTAGGATTAAATGAGGAATAATATGGAAGAGAATATCAAAACCGACGAAAGAGAAATAAAAGAAATCGATCAGGCAGCTGAGGATTATGCTGAGCAAAAAGATAAATACAAATATATAGCTTTCATTAGTTATAGGCATCTTGAGCCTGATGCTACGGTTGCTAAAAAAATCCATACAATGATTGAGACTTTTAAGCTACCTAAGGAATTTTACGAAAATGGCGAAAAACCTAATTTTAGAGTGTTTAGAGATAGAGAAGAGCTAACAGCTAGTTCGCTTGATGACTCGATTGATGAAGCATTAAAGGTGTCTAAGTTCATCATAGTTATTTGCTCCAAAAGACTGCCTGAAAGTGAATGGTGCAATAAAGAAGTAGAGACTTTTATCAAACTACACGGAGTTGATAGAGTTATCCCTGTTCTTATTGAAGGGGAACCAGAGGACTCATTTCCTGAAGCGTTGCTTAAAAATGAGACAAAAGTCGAATTAGAAGATGGTAGCGTTGTTGTAGAAAACAAAAACATACTTGCAGCTGAGTTAAGACCAAAAGAGGTAATGGCTAGGGATTTTGTAGGCTACAAGGAATTATCTACAACAAATCCATCAGAAGTTAATCGTCTAGCCAAGGAATCAGTTAGTTTACTTAAGACTGAAAAATATAGAATAATGGCCGCTATTCTTGGTGTATCGTACGGAGACTTAAAGCAAAGAGATAAAGCGAGACGACAAAGAAGTATGCTAATACTTTCTGCGATAGTATCTATGGCATTAACATTCTTTGGTATATTTATGTTCAATGCATACAGAAGCGAAAATATCGCAAAGAGACAAACCATTCAAGATAGGTCTCAATTCATGCTTGATGAAGCAAATGTATTATTAACTCAAGGAAATAGATTTGAAGCTCTTCAGATATCAAATCAAGCTTTAGAGGATGTAGATGCTGATATGGAAAATTATGGAAAGCTTAAATCTGAACATTTACAGATACTAAACGACGCTGTTAACTTAACTAAATCTAGCTACAATAAAGTTATTAATACAGGAAATCAATTTACATTCTTATCACTTTTAGAAAAGAAGAATTATTTTGTCGCTGGATTAAATAATGACTCAATAGGGTTATGGGACATAGTGACTGGCAAATTAATTAATACTGCAAAAGGTCACACACAACAGGTCAAATTAGTTGATATATCAACTGACGAAAAGACGATAGTAAGTGGAGGATTTGACGATGTACTTAATCTATGGAATAGTGATACTCTTGAAAGTTTAGGTAGCGTTAAGACTCCTGGAAATGTAATGCTTATTAACTTTAGTTCTGATGACAAATACTTAGACATCATATACGACACTATTGAAGCATATTATTATCAAAGATATGATGTAAGCAATTTAGAAGCTATTGGAGAGCCAATCAAGCTTGAAAATAGCGTTAAAAGAGTAACATTTGATGAAAGTGGAAGATTTATGTTCATCATTTATGACACATATCAAAGAGATAGATCACTTGTCAAATATGATATTTTGGAAGGTAAAGTAGTAAAAGAATTTAAGGACATTCAAAGGAAAAACGAGTTCTATGAAGAACCTGAAGAAAAACCAAGTGATGAAGAAAAACCAAAAGAAGATGATCCACTTAGTTCATTAAATGATGAATTTGTTTATGATAGATATACGGATTTAAGAACAAGTAGAGATGAAAAATATATCTACTTAATTAATGGTGGAAATATCTTAAAGATGGATATGAAAACAGACGAAGTAATATACAAAATAACACAAACTGGGCTATTTGCAGATGAACTGATACTACTTGAAGATAGTGTTAATAATGTGATATATCATGTTGATTTTAGTTCTTTAGTAAAATACGACCTAAATACTGGAGAAAAACTAAAGTCTATATCTACAGGGTCAAATAGCATCAAAAAAGCGACCATTAGTAGTGATGGTAAAGTAATAACTGCTTCTAATGATAAGGGTGAGTTACTAATTGTCAAAGAAGAAAAGCTTACTGAAATCGTACCAAATCTAGACAATAGTTATCCTGAGTACATTTACAGTAATGCCGATGGAAAGTATACTCTTACACTTTCACTTAGTGAACAAAGGATAAAGATACTTGAGATTGCTTCTGAAAAAAATAAACAGATTCTTGATGGTCAGATTGCTGGTACTTCAAAGGATAAAAACTATGCATTAATCTATTCCAAAGATGGGTTTACTATATGGAATAATGCTCAAAACGTTAAACATAAAGATATTAAAAATGATTATCTAGATACGACAAGGTCTGTTATCTTCGATGGAGCTGGATACGAACTTACAGATAATGCAAGGTATCTATCTGGTCTTAAACGTTCAAAAGATGATCTTATTGGTGAGATTCCTGAGATTTTTGTTATAGATACTACTTCTAATCAAGTGGTATATACTTTGCCGATAGACAGACCTTCATTTTACTATGGATTTTCATCAGATGGTTCACTACTTATGTTAACTACGGCATTTAATGAAGTAACCATATATTCTGTACAAGAGAAGAAAGAAGTAGTGAAAATAGTAGTTGATAGCGGATTTGTTTCAGGAATTGATATCAGTGATGACAATAAATACTTAGTAGTCAACTATACAGAAGGGGTCGCTGATGTTTACGATATAGCTACTCAAAAGAAAATTGGTGGTATAGCTGGAAAGATTTTATCCATAGATGTTGATGAAGAAGGAAACATAGATATCGTTTCTATTTATAATAATGTTGGGTCTAAATACAAAAATTTTGAAAAGATTCAAGAAGATATCACTATGGCTGGTAAAATGAACGAACATGGCACGACATACCAAGATGTCCATAGCTACAATAAAGCAAAGGATTTGCTTTTGACAATAAAATCAAAGGACAATGTGCATTATGGATATTTAGTTGATTTTAGTACAGGTGAGTTAATCCAATCATATGTGACGCCTATTACTGGATATACTGCAAAGGGTGTTATCTCTCCTAAGGGAAATTCTGTAATAATGGATTATTTGTATAGTTCTAGTACATTAGCTGATGAAACCTATGACTTTTTCTCAAAAACTGCTATTTATCCAATAGAAGAATATGATGTTTTGAATCAAAGATCTAAAGAAATAATTGATAAGTTAAAGGATTAAGTTATATATGAACAAAAAACAAATACAATTACAATATAATCTTTTACAAGGATTATTTTGGATGCTGTTTTGCATCACTATATCTTTTATAAATTCATATTTGACTGGTAAAGGTCTTTCTCCAGATCAAATAGGGATAATTACTGCGACATTTGGAGCATTAGCTGCCTTATCACAAACTGTACTTGGTAGGATTGCAGATTCGAGTAAAACAATAAACTGGAAAAATTTAATAGTTACTATGATAGTATTAAGAATACTAGCGAATTTTGGAATTTTATTGGTTGATGATGCACTTATATCCGGACTATTATTTGGATTATCACTACTTTTGATGAATGCTTTGATACCTTTTGTAAATGCAGCAAATTTCTATTATGAAAAAAATGGAATCAACCTAAATTATGGCGTAGCTCGAGGGATAGGGTCATTGCTATTTGCAGTTACTTCTTATTCTATTGGTCAATTAATACCTGTTATGGGTCTAGAAGTTATAGTAATAGCAGGATTTATCATAGGATTTTTAATGCTTCTGATAACTATCTCAATGCCATTAAGTAAAAAAGAAGAGGATATCATTATTCATCAGCAGGTTAATGCTAGTAGCGAAAGTTTTTTCAAAAAATATCCAAAATTTGTAATGCTACTTGTAGGATTTACATTACTAATGGTATTTCACAATAGCACATCAACTTATATGCTTCAGATATTAGAAAATGTTGGTGGTGGAAATAAAGAATTAGGAACAGCATTTGCTATAGCTGCAATTTTTGAACTTCCAATAATGTTTGGTTTTGTATACTTAAGGAAGAAATTCTCAACGCATCAGATGCTGATAGTAGCTGGTTTTGCATTTATCGGCAAAGCTTTAGTATATATCATTTCATCATCTGTAGGTATGATATATGTGGCTCAAGCACTTCAAATGTTATCGTTTGGATTGTTTGCATCAGCTTCTGTATATTGTGCCGAAGAGGAGATGGATCTTAATGATAAGGTTAAGGGACAATCTCTAGCAGCTGGTTCGATTACCATAGGTAGTGTTTTTGGTAATCTAAGTGGAGGATTTATAGTTAATTCATTTGGATCAGATGCGAACTTATTATTTGGACTAGGAGTAGTTATATTAGCTACAGTTATTATCATCCTTGCAAAGAAAAAATAAAATGACCACCAGCTTGGCTGGTGGTTTTTTGTTGTAGAAACGATGAAATTATTTGAGAGGTCCTAAGAGTTTTGTAAAAAGTACGAAACTCTTAGGAGCAAAAATTGACCTTAGTCCTAAGAGTTTTACAAAAAATTCAGTACTCTTAGGACCTGACGGTTGTCAGCTCAATATTTATTGAAATCATTGCACAAAAAAGGTGGAGTCATACCGACTACCACCTTTTTTATTATGCTAAACTTTTTATAGCTATATTTGCGAATATGCCTGCACCAAGAGGTAAGGCTTTTTCGTCAAAAAGAATTCCTGGATTGTGATGAGAAAAATCATTACCATCAACCTTACAATTTAACATGATATAAGTTGTTGGCACTAATCTTGATATCTCAGCCATATCTTCTGAAGCTAAGAATCTAAAATCCTGTAGTTCTATTTTTGGTTCTATTTGTGAGATAATATCTATCATTTTTGTTGTATTTTCTGGATCGCTATAAAGGGAAGCCACGCCATTTACAAACTCTAAATCGATTTTTGTTCTAGTGAATTTTTCGGTTGCTTCGACCATTTCACCCATCCTCATTTTTACATATTCTCTAACTTCTGGATTATAGGTCCTAACAGTTCCTTGAATAAAAGCAGTCTCAGGAATGATGTTAAAGCTTGTGCCGGATGTAATTTGTCCAAATGTGATAGTGGCATGTTCTGATCTATTAATTTCTTGAGCTAGCATCTCAGAAAAGCCATTATATATCATGTTGGCAGCGTAGATTGGTGTGATACATTGATGCGGATATGCACCATGACCACCTTTACCTTTTATGCTTATGTTAAATATATCAGCTGAAGTGGCCATATATCCCTTATAATATCCAATACTTCCAACTTTATCAGTTAGTCCAGTGTGCATAGCAAAAGCAAAGTCTACTTTTGGATCTTCAAGTATACCATTTTCTATCATATTTCTAGCTCCAGCTAAGCTTTCCTCATCTGGTTGAAACATCAGCTTTACTGTTCCGCTAAATTTATCTTTGTTTTCATTGATGATTTGTGCTGCACTTAATAACATGGATGCATGTAAGTCATGTCCACATGTATGAGCACATCCATTTGTTGATTTATAAGGTAAATCATTTATCTCTGTCATCGGTAAAGCGTCCATATCAGCTCTTAGAAGCGCCACTTTATCATTGGTCCCACCAGATTCGCCTTTAATCAGCGCACTTATACCATATCCAACTTCTTTATATTCAAGTTCAATTTCTTCAAGTCTTTTGATAATATAGGCTTTTGTATTAGGTAAATCTAATCCAACTTCAGGATTAGCATGCAAATGCCTTCTATCTTTTACCAATTGATCGTTTAGAGCATATGCTCTTTCTAAAAATTCATTCATAATACACCTCATTTCACATATATTATACTAATGTGTTTAAAGATATGTAAAATGATTTAATATTTGTAAATAATCACAAAAAAATATTGTTAAAGGAGACTAACTTTGCTATAATGTAGTTAGTTAAAGATAACTAACTTTTACATAGATAGACTTCTATCTTGTAAAGAGATGGGGGCATTATGTTAAAGAAAAACAAGATGACGGTGATATTGTTTATAACTTTAGTGATACTTTCAATTGCTTCGCTTTTTGTTGGAGTTATTGATATAAGCATCAACGATATATTAGCAGGCGATCTACATAAACTAGAAATACTATTTATATCAAGATTACCAAGATTATTAGCGATTTTGTGTACAGGAATCGGTATGAGTGTAGCAGGTTTAATCATGCAACAATTAGTAAGAAATAAATTCGTATCACCAACTACAGGTGCTACTATTTCTTCAGCACAATTTGGTATACTGATGGCTTTATTATTTTTGCCATCTTCCACATTAATTGGAAGAGCGGCTTTTTCTTTTCTTTTTGCGATTTTAGGAACTTGGGTATTTGTATGGTTTACTCAAAGAATAAAATTTAAAGACATAATTATGGTGCCACTTATAGGGATTATGTTTAACACAGTCATTAGAGGAATCACAAGTTTCTTTGCTTTCAAATATGGGATGAACCAATCGATCTCGACATGGATGACAGGAAGCTTTTCTCTGGTTATTAAGGGACGATATGAGATAGTTTATCTGGTATTACCGTTAGTAATTATCGCATTTATTTTTGCAAATTACTTTAATATCGTAGGTATGGGAAAAGACTTTTCAAAGAACTTGGGCGTACCATATGAACTAGTACTTTTTGTAGGATTAATCATTACAGCCATGATAACAGCATCCATAATTGTAATAGTTGGTTCTATATCATATATTGGTCTAATCGTGCCAAACATTGTTACTATGTTTAAGGGTGATAAACTTAGAGGAACCTTAATCGATACGGCTTTATTTGGAGGAATCTTCGTCCTTATCAGCGATGTGATAGGACGTATTGTGATAGCTCCATATGAGCTACCAATCGAACTAGTAATTGGAGTTATTGGAAGTATATTATTTATAGTCCTAATATTTTACAGGTTAAATAATGGTAATCAAATAATTAAATTCAAAAGAAAGCAAGAGTCAAACTCTTTTGTGAAATGAGGTAATGATGCAATTAAATAATTCTAACAATGATGCAAATCAATTATCTAAAACAGGAGAGACGAATTTTCAGTACAAACAAAGACAGACAAACATTAGAAAACTGTTAATGCTAGTGTTGTTAATTTTGATAGCTTGTGCACTTTACTTAGCATATGATTTAAGGTTTGATAATTCAAAACTTTTAAGATTTTCACTTTCCTTAAGATTACCTAAACTTGCAGTTATGTTGATAACAGCATTTGCTATAAGTACATCTACAATTGTGTTTCAATCAATTGTTCATAACAAAATTGTGACACCTGCACTTCTTGGAATGGGTGATTTATATTCGCTAATACATACTGTTGTATTTTTCTTTGCAGGAAGCACAAGTATATTAGCATATAATACAAATCTAGCATTTTTAGTCGATGTTTCTTTAATGATTTTTGTTGCCACATTCATATATGGATATCTTTTTAAGAAAACAAAGTTTAATACGATGTTTATC
>JAAYEL010000044.1 GCA_012728755.1 Tissierellia bacterium
TCCATTAACTGGTGCGGATTATGTATATACTATAAAAGAAGATGAAGTTCTTGGATATAGTACGACAATCGATGGATTTAATGTAACAAATACTCAAAAAGTAACAACTCAAGACGTATCGAAAGTATGGATTAATGAAACAGGAGATGAAAATCCAACAGAAGTAACAGCGATCCTACTAAGAGATGGTGAAGAGTATAAAGAAGTAGTATTAAATGAAGAAAATGGTTGGATGTATACATGGGAAGGACTTCCATTAACGGATTTAACTGGTAGAGAATATGTTTATACAGTTGAAGAAAAAGAAGTACCTGGATATACAACAGCTATTGAAGGAAATGTAATCACAAATACTAGAGACATTATAGAAATAGATGTCACTAAGATTTGGGTAGATGAATCAGGAAATCTTGACAAGCCAGAATCTATTGAGTTCATACTTTATAGAAATGAAGTCGAATATAAGAGATTGGCATTAGCGCAAGATGATGATGAAGATACTTGGATGGCGACATTTGAAAATCTACCAAAGACTGACTTAGAAGGAAACGACTATATCTACACTATAGATGAAGTATTACCGGCTGGATACGAAAAAGTTATTGAAGAATTTAGTATCACTAATACTAGAATCCTAGTGACTATTCCAGTAACTAAGGTTTGGAAAACTGTTGAAGATAAACTTCCACAACAAATAACATATAAGTTATTTAGAAATGGAGAAGAGATAGCTGAATATGTAGCAAGTAATCCAGAGTGGAATTATACATTTGAGGTTGATGGACAAGGGCTAAAACTTCCTAAGACAAATCCACTTGATGGTACAGACTATGTATACACTATTACTGAAGAAGTAGTTGATGGATATGAAGTGAGTATCGAAGGCTTTGAAGTAACGAATACTCAATTGACTACTGAGATTGAAGTTAGCAAGGTTTGGATAAATGGTCCAGATGCAAAAGCGACTATCGAACTTAGAAGATCAGCTGATGATGTAGAAGATACTGATTTTGTTAGAGTATTTAAAGCGACAAAAGAAGTCACAAAGACTACATTCACTGAATTACCAACACATAATCCTGACGGCGTTGAGTACAAATACTATGTAGTTGAGACTCAAATACCTGAAAACTTTGAAGTAAAATATTTAGAAGATGGGTTAACTGTAGAAAATGAATATGTGATTCCAACAAATGGAAAAGCTGAAGCGATTAAAGTTTGGGAAAATGCTCCTGAACAAAAACCGACGGTTTGGTTTAAGCTATTTAGACAAATCGAAGGCGCAGAAGCTCAAGCGGTACCAGAAACTCCAATTAAAGAACTTGCTAATGGAACTACAGTAGTAGCTTGGGAAGAATTGGAAGAAACTGATATCAATGGAAATCCATATACATTCTCTGTAAAAGAAGTAAATGAAAAAGGCGAAGACTTTGTTCCAGATCATTATGAAAAGACGGAAACTGGTTTAACGGTAACAAATAAATATTTCGAAAATCCAAATATAGAATTTGAAAAGTCAACGAAAGAAAAAGAATATGTTGAAGTTGGACAAGTGATAACTTACCAATTCAGAGTTAAGAATACAGGTGATGTAGTGTTAACTAACATAAGACTTACAGATGAAATGCTTGGTATAAAAGACAAACTAATAGCTGAAAAGCTTGAAGCTGGCCAAGAAGTATTATTTGAAGTCACTTATAAGGTAACTGAAAAGGATATAAAAGCTAAGAACATTAAAAATATAGCTACTATCCACGCAGATACTCCAGTGAAAAAAGATATACCGATAACTACAACAAATATCATACCAGCAAATCCAAAACCTAAAGACGATCCAGCACCAAAAACAGGTGATGGTGGTGCAGGCATGTATCTAATTATATTAGGTGCAAGTTCGATTATGCTTTATGTATTAGTAATGAACAAGAAAAAAAGTTTCAAAGAAGATGTAAAATAATCAAGTGATTGATTAATAGACAGATGATAACGGCAGGGATTTCCTTGCCGTTATTAATGTTTACAGGCATGTATTAACAAAAAGATTTATTTGAATGTAAATGTGACTTTGATTGATGTCAGAGACTTTCTAAACTTGAAATTTAGAGGAAAAAGGTAGATAATTAAAGGGTGGATTATTTGTAAAATGCTCGAAAATACATTTCACAGGGCAGATTTAAAAACGTGTATTTTACACAATTATCTATTGACTTAATGGAATAATTAATATAAAATGTATTGATGTATCAGTATGCCGACTGATAATTTTTACGTAGGAGGTAAACATGAGAGATAAAGTAAAGCTTGCTTGTACTGAATGCAAGAACAGAAACTACGATACTATGAAAAACAAGAAGGTAACAACTGGAAGAATTGAATTAAATAAGTATTGCAAATTCTGTCAAAAGCATACACTACACAGAGAAACTAAGTAGGAGGATGACATGACTGAAAGAAAATCTAAAAAAGGGTTTTTTAAGGGTATCAAATCTGAATTTAAGAAAATTGTATGGCCAACTAAAAAAGAAACTATAACAGCTACATCAGTTGTTTTAGCAGGATTAGTTGTTATGTCAGCGATCATCAAGGTTATTGACGTTGTATTAAGATTTTTCTTAAATTTAGCTGTATAAGAGAGGAGCAATATTTTGCAAATGGACAATATAAACGACAATATTAGAGAGAAAGATGCAAAGTGGTATGTTGTTCACACTTATTCAGGATACGAAAACAAAGTAAAAGAGAAGATTGAAAGTATGATTGAAAACGGGAAAGCAGCTGATGTTTTCAGAGTAGCAGTCCCAATGGAAGAGTATGAAGATACAAAAGGCGGGAAAAAAGTTATAAAAGAACGCAAAATTTTCCCAGGATATGTGCTAATAAAGATGACGATAAATCCAAGAAACTGGTATTTGATAAGAAATACTAGAGGAGTTACAGGATTTGTTGGACCCGACTCAGAACCAGTGCCTCTAACAAAAAGAGAGATTAAAGAATTTGGAGTAGAGGGCAAACAGAGCATTCAGGTCAAGGTTAAGCCTGAAGATTTGGGTATTTCAATTGGAGAAACCATAGAAGTGGTTTCAGGAAGCTTTGAAGGCTTCGATGCAGTAGTTGAAGATATCAACTACGAAAAAGGTTTTGTAAAAGCGATTATAAATATGTTTGGAAGAGATACTTCATCAGAAATAGAATTTACAGATATCGAAAAAAAATAATTTTAATACAAGATTAAGATTAACATATATGCGAGTGGGAGGGTAACCGCCAACACCACATTAGTTATTTAGGAGGATATAATGGCTAAGAAAGTTCAAGCAATGATTAAATTACAAATACCAGCAGGAAAAGCAACACCTGCACCACCAGTAGGTACAGCGTTAGGACCTCATGGTTTGAATATAATGGAATTCACAAAAGCTTTTAACGCAAGAACACAAGAACAAATAGGTCTTATTATTCCAGTAGTTATTACTGTATATGCAGACAGATCATTTACATTTATCACAAAGACTCCACCAGCGCCAGTATTAATAAAGAAGGCTCTTGGATTGGATAGTGGTTCAGCTGAACCTAACAAGACAAAAGTTGGAAAACTTACAAAAGCTCAAGTTAGAGAAATAGCTGAAACAAAAATGCCTGACTTAAATGCAGCAAGCATTGAAGCAGCTGAAAGAATGATTGAAGGTACTGCAAGATCAATGGGGATTACTGTAGAAGAATAGTGGGAGGATTTCCGATTACCACAAGGAGGATAATATGGCAAAATTAGGAAAAAGATACGAAGAAGTAGCAAAATTAGTAAATAAAGAAAATCTTTATGATATAGCAGAAGCAGTTCAATTAGTAAAAGAAACTGCGAAAGCAAAATTTGACGAAACAATCGAATTACACATCAAACTTGGTGTTGATTCAAGACATGCTGACCAACAAGTTAGAAATACAGTAGTACTTCCAAATGGAACAGGTAAGACTGTAAGAGTAGCAGTATTTGCTAAGGGTGACAAAGCTCAAGAAGCTTTAGATGCTGGTGCAGATTTTGCTGGTGAAGAACTTATTGAAAAAGTACAAAAAGAAAACTGGTTAGATTTCGATACAGCTATCGCTACACCAGACATGATGGGTCAAGTAGGTAAGATAGGTAGAGTATTAGGACCTAGAGGTCTTATGCCAAACCCTAAGACTGGAACAGTTACATTTGATGTAGCAAAAGCAGTTCAAGAAGCTAAATCAGGTAAGGTTGAATACAGAACAGATAAACAAAATATCGTTCACGTAGCAATCGGTAAAGCAAGCTTCTCAGTAGAAGCATTAGAAGAAAACTTAATGACTCTTATGAAAGCAGTTATTAAAGATAAACCAGCTTCATCAAAAGGTAGATATTTAAGATCAGTAACATTAACAAGCACAATGGGACCTGGAATTAAATTAAACGGACCTAAGATAATGGAAGCAGCTGGAAAATAATCAAAACTTTAGATTTAAAGTTGCAATTAAACAACAAAAGTGCTATACTTTTGATGTTAATTAAATAGGCTACCAAAGACCGTAGGGGGGAGACCTTAATAATCCTACGTAGGTTCAAGTATAAGAAATTACTATCTCCTTGTGTCTTTGCATAAGGAGATTTTTGTTGACCTAACCAGGTACCCAGCTGTTTGGAACAAACAGCTGGAACCTTAGGTAGGTCATACGCAACCTGAGGCCCAAGAGAAACGACCGAATAGGGAGTTTCGAGTGGAGAGCCGAAGACTGCGCGTTGACATTATCGATGGAATAAAACATTTCACAAGGTAGGTCATACGCAACCTGAGGCCCAAGAGAAACGACCGAATAAGGGGACGATTGGACTTTGCGTATATAGATTGTAATCATTTCGTGTAGCCAACAAAGGAGAGGTGAACAGTGAAAGAAGCAAAATTAGCTCATAAGCAAGAGGTAATTAGCGAGATCAAAGAAGCTATTCAAAACTCTAAATCTGTTACTATTGTTGAGTATCGTGGTCTTAACGTTGCTAACGTTACAGAACTAAGAAATCAATATAGAAACTCAAATTCAACATACAAAGTTTACAAAAATACTATGGTAAGCATAGCATTACAAGAACTTGGTTATGAAGGATTTGAAGAATATCTTGTAGGACCTAATGGATTTGTTTTCAGTAATGAAGATATGGTTCAAGGACCTAAAGTAACAACAGAATTTAGCAAAAAACATGATAAGCTTGTTGTAAAAGGTGGTTTACTTGACGGCAAAGTATTAAATGCTGATGAAGTACAAGCACTAGCTAAGTTACCAACTAAGGAAGTATTAATAGCGATGGCTTTAGGTGGATTGAATGCACCTATTCAAGGTTTCGCAAGTGCATTAAACGGAATTATCGCAAAATTAGTTTATGCATTAGACGCAGTAAAAGAAAAACAAGAACAAAACGCATAATTATATTAAACGGAGGATTTGAAAATGTCAGATAAAGTATTAAATTTAGTAGAAGAAGTAAAGGCTCTTACAGTATTAGAGTTATCAGAATTAGTTAAAGCATTAGAAGAAGAATTTGGTGTATCAGCACAAGCTCCAGTTGCAGCAGTAGCAGCAGCTCCAGCAGCAGGTGCAGAAGCAGCTGAAGAAGCTGAACAAACTGAATTCGACGTAGTATTAGAATCAGCTGGTTCATCAAAAGTTAACGTAATTAAAGTAGTTAAAGAAGTTACTGGATTAGGATTAAAAGAAGCTAAAGGTTTAGTAGACGAAGCTCCTAAAGCGGTAAAAGAAAAAGTTTCTAAAGATGAAGCTGAAGCAATCAAAGCTAAATTAGAAGAAGCTGGAGCTACTGTAGAAGTAAAATAGTTTAATTAACAAAAACTCAAACATCAGAGAGGATATCCTTTCTGATGTTTTTTTTGTGTGAATACAAAGGAAGATTTAGGATCTGTAAGTATTCGAATAAATGTCTGGTCCTAAGAGAAATACAGGATTCGGCAAACTCTTAGGGCAAAAATCACCACTTGGGTCCTAAGAGAAATGCATTATACCCTAAACTCTTAGGACATGGACCACCCATCCGGTCCTAAGAACTTTTCATTTTTAGCTACACTCTTAGGACTGACATCAAATTTTGGTCCTAAGAACTTTTAGTTTTCAAGCAAACTCTTAGGACCCAACTCGATTTAAGGTCCTAAGAGCTTACTACATTTCACAAAACTCTTAGGACTAGGGCTTATTAAAGGAAGATTTAGTTTTGCTAAATCTCATATTTTGAATTTATAACTTTTCTATTTAGTTCGGTAAAGGCCAGGTAAAATGCTTGTAAAATCAAATATACATAAATTAATGAATATATTTGATGTAAAGTTGGTCATTTGTTGATTTTACATATATTTTATAAGGGAAATATGCAAGTTTCGTGAATATTGCGTATTTCGATAATGCATATTAGAAAATAACAATATATCATAAATATAAGGTAAGCGATTTCCTAAACTTATTTAATATATTTAGAAACATTAACAAAACGTTGATATCATCGAAGTTAAAAGTACTAAACAAGTCTTTAGTGGATTAATACGACTATAAATATTACATAAAATTAATTAAAACATTCAAATCATTCAATTTTTATAAATAAAGTTGACTAAAAATAGATACGTCACTATAATTAAGTTTAATAATAAAAACTGGGAGGAAATCTTATGAAGAAAAGAACAGCGAAACTGATGTCATTATTATTAGCGCTAATCTTAGTATTAGCTGCATGTGGCGGTGGGGGCGACCAAGGTGGCACTCAAGGAACAGACAAGGGAACTACAGGTGGTAAAGGAATCACAGTAGTAAAAAACACTGATCTATTATCTATGGACTCAGCGAAAGCAACAGACGGTACTTCTTTCGAAGTATTAGGAGCTGTTCAAGAAGGTCTTTACGTATTAGGTGAAGGTGGAAACGAAAAAGAAGGTTTAGTTGAAAAAGCAGAAGTAAGTGAAGATGGATTAGTTCATACATTTACATTAAAGGATGCTAAATGGTCAAACGGAGATCCAATAGTAGCAGGCGATTTCGTTTATGCTTGGAGAAAGTTAGTAGACCCTGCAACAGCATCTGACTACGCATATATTGCTGATACAGCTGGTATCGTAAATGCTGCTGATATCATGACTGGAGCAAAAGCACCTGAAGAATTAGGCGTTAAAGCAGTAGATGAAAAAACTTTAGAAGTTACTCTTTACAAAGTAGTACCATTCTTTAAGAAAGTTTTAGCTTTCGGTTCATTCTTACCACAAAATGAAAAATTTGCTAAAGAACAAGGTGACCAATACGCACAAAAACCAGAAACTATGGTATATAGTGGACCATTCAAGATGACTGAATGGGTAGCAGGAAATAGTTTTAAGGCAGAAAAGAACGAAAATTATCATGATGCACAATCAGTTAAACTACCATCTATTACATGGAAGGTAGCTAAAGACTATCAAACTGCAGCATTAGAATTTGATACAGGTGCAGCTGATTTCGTACAAATCAGTGGTGAGTTAGTAGACAAATACAAAGGCGATGAAAGATTAACTCAAGCATTAGGTGGATACCTATGGTATCTAGTATCTGGTAAAAATGTAGCAGAATTAGACAACACAAATCTTAAAAAAGCTATTGCTAATGCGATAGATAGAGAAAAATTAGCAGACGAAGTATTAAAAGACGGTGCAAAAGCTGCCTATGGTTTCGTACCTACAGGATTAGCTCCATCACCATCAGGAGTTGACTATAGAGAAGATGCTGGTGAAGACTTCTTCAAAGAAGGACCAGAAAAAGCTAAAGAATATGGTAAGAAAGCATTTGAAGAGTTAGGAATTACTTCATTAAATCTTGAACTATTATTTGAAGATTCAGAAGAATCTAAGAAAGTAGCTGAATATCTACAAACAGATATCCAAGAAGATATTGAAGGTTTAACAATTACTCTTAAATCACAACCAAAGAAAGCTAGACTTCAATTACAACAAGATGATGAATTCCAATTATCATTACACAGATGGGGACCTGACTATCCAGATCCTATGACATATCTAGATCTATATCTTGCAGCAGCAAGTGGAAACTATGATAGATATGATGATCCAGAATATCAAAAAATGATAAATCTAGCAGCTGGTGGAACTCAAACTCCAGAAGACAGATGGAATACTATGAAGGAAGCTGAACAATATCTATTAAAAGATGGTTTAGGTCCTATACCAGTATACCAAGTAGGTAGTACTACACTTTGGAATAACAAAGTTAAAGGTTGGGTTTACAACTTAACAGGAGTTAGCTATTACTATAAAAATGCATATGTAGAAGAATAAAAGGAGATGGAGGGGGTTTTAAAGCCCCCTTTTGTATATCATGGCAAAATATATTTTCAAAAGACTTTCAATATCAATTTTAACTTTGTTAATGGTATTGCTTATTCTGTTTATAATGTTGGAACAGATGCCGGGATCTCCATTTAATGATGAAAAATTGAGTAAAGAACAAATAGAATTAATTAATGAAAAATATGGTTTGAATGATCCTGTCTTAGTTAGATTTGCAAGGTATGTAAGATTAATGCTTCAAATGGATTTTGGTAGATCTTATAATCTTCAAAAGGATGCATATATTACAGACATGCTTAAGGGTAGGATAGCTGTGTCATTTGAATTAGGGGTAGGAGCTGTTATATTGGGGACCATAGTAGGTGCTGTTCTTGGTATCATAGCTGCTTTGAAGCATAATACTTGGATGGATACATTAACATCAGCTATTTCGGTAGCAGGTGTAAGTATACCTTCATACGTATTTGCTCTATTTTTGGTTATCATTGTTGCCGTCCAATGGCGATTGGTTCCGGTATTATATAATCCAGCACAAAAATTAGCATCATCTATACTACCAATCATATCACTTTCGATGTTTACGACAGCGACTGTGTCAAGGTTTTTAAGATCAGAGATGCTTGAGATATTAAATAGTGATTATATTGAATTAGCTAGATCAAAGGGAATGAGTGAAAGAAGAGTTATCTGGTCTCATGGTATTAGAAATGCATTGATTCCAGTTATTACAGTATTAGGTCCACTTATAGTAAACCTTATGACAGGTTCACTTGTAGTTGAAAAGATATTTGGTATACCAGGAATCGGGGAGCTATTTGTTACAGCAATTCTTTCTAATGACTATAACGTTGTTATAGCTATAGCATTTTTATATTCAGTACTATTCATTGGTTCTATGCTAATAATAGATATATTATATGGTCTAATTGACCCTAGAATAAGACTTGGAAGGAGTGGGGAATAATGACAGAATACACTAAAAAACCACATCTTCGAGATTTTGAATTTGCAAAACATCATGAGTATGAGACAGTTGATGCTATAAATAAAGAACCACCATATTTAATAGATGTTTTGAATAGATTTAAAAAGAAAAAAGCAGCTAAGTACGCATTTATCATCATTGCATTTGTAATTTTGATGTCGATAATAATTCCAATGATATCATCTAGGACTTATTATGATCAAACTACAAAACATGCATATTTACCTCCTAAAGTTCCTCTAATTGAAAACTTGGGAATCTTTGATGGTGAAGTAAATGGAAATGATATGTACAAAAATAAAGGGGCTGAAGGGACTTATTATGTATTTGGTACAGACTCTTTAGGTCGTGATATCTGGGTTAGAGTATGGCAAGGCGCTAGAATCTCTTTATACATGGCTTTATTAGCGATCATTATAGACTTAATCATTGGTGTTACTTATGGTTTGATTTCGGGATATTATGGTGGCAAAGTCGATATGATAATGCAAAGATTTATAGAAGTGCTTAACGGTATACCTGATACAGTTATAGTTACTTTGCTAGTATTAATAATGAATCCTGGTATCATGTCTATCACATTAGCTTTAGTTATTAAAGGATGGATAGGTATGAGTAGGGTTACAAGAGCACAGGTATTAAAGCTTAAAAATCAAGAGTTTATACTTGCTTCAAGGACTCTAGGTAGTTCAAATATGAAGATTATTTTTAAGGAAATTTTACCTAATATAATGGGACAATTAATAGTTATGAGTATGTTTTCAATACCTTCTGCGATATTTACAGAGGCGTTTCTTGCTTTTATCGGACTTGGATTATCCGCTCCGAACGCATCGCTTGGTGTATTGATTAGTGATGGGTTTAAGTCATTCTTATCGTCTCCACATATGGTTGTGATACCAACAATTATATTGAGTATATTGATGTTTAGTTTCAATATATTAGCGGATGGTTTGCGTGATGCATTTGACCCAACATTGAAGGATAGGTGATGATATGGGAAAGATTAAACTTAGAGATTTAAATGATAGAGTTCTTTCTATTAGAGATTTAAAAATTGAATTTGATACTAATAATTCCATATTAAAAGCTATTAGAGGTATTGATTTCGATTTATTTAAAAATGAAACGGTTGCTATAGTAGGTGAATCAGGTTCTGGTAAGTCTGTAACCATGAAAGCTATCATGGGAATCATGGCTAAAAATGCTAGAATCACTGAAGGTTCTATTAAGTACTGGGATAAAGATGACAAGAATAAGATGTATGAGATAACGATGATGAACAATCTTCAAATTAGAAAATATATTTCTGGTAAGAAGATAGCGATGATATTTCAAGATCCTATGACATCGTTAGACCCAACTATGAGAGTTGGTAAGCAAATACGTGAGACTATTCTTTATCATAAAAAGAATGTTAGTAAACAACAGGCTAAGGAAATGAGTATTAAGTATTTGGCGGATGTAGGAATCAATAATCCAGATATGGTTTATTCACAATATCCTAACCAATTATCCGGTGGGATGAGACAAAGGGTAGTTATAGCTATAGCTTTGGCTTGTGAACCACAAATACTAATTTGTGATGAGCCTACTACAGCTTTAGATGTTACGGTGCAAGATAAGATATTAAACCTTATTAAAGATATACAAATTAAGCATGAACTTTCAGTTATCTATATTACTCACGATTTGGGGGTTGTAGCAAAGGTTGCTGATTATGTGGCAGTTATGTATGCCGGCAAGATTGTAGAAAAGGGATCGGTTGAAGAAATCTTCTATGACCCTAGACATCCATACACATGGGGATTACTTTCATCAATGCCAGACCTTAACACTAAAGAAGGCACGCTTCATCCTATCCCAGGAACACCAGTTGACTTATTCAACAATGTTAAGGGGGATGCTTTTGCTCCAAGAAATCCATATGCCCTAAATATTGATTTTAGAGAATGTCCTCCTCAGTACAATGTAGGTGGCAAACACAGGGTTTCTTCTTGGCTTCTTGATGAAAGAGCACCAGAAGTACAGATGCCTCTTGAATTAAAAGAGAGGATAGATTATATGAAGAAGGAGGCAGGTATTGATGGATAATAGAACACCTTTATTAGAAGTTAAGCATCTTTCTCAGTTCTTTAAGACAGGTAGAAAAAAAGTCGTAAAGGCTGTAAATGATGTTAGTTTTAACATCTATCCAGGCGAGACTTATGGTTTAGTAGGTGAGTCAGGCTCTGGTAAGTCTACTACAGGTAGAGCTATCATCAGGCTTTATGATCCAACAGCTGGAGAGATATTCTTCGAAGGCAAAAAAATCACTGGAAAACTAAGCCCTGAAGATACAAAATTTCTTCGCCTTAATATGCAGATGATATTCCAAGATCCAATGGCAAGCTTAAATCCTAGACAAAGAGTTTTGGATATAGTAGCTAGTGGATTGGATAATTTCAAGCTATATAAAGATAATGAAGAAAGAGAAAAGAAAGTTTTAGATGCTTTAGTGGCTGTAGGTTTATCGCCTGAACATGCTTCTAGATTTCCACATCAATTTTCAGGTGGACAAAGACAAAGAATTGGTATAGCAAGAGCATTAGCCTTAAATCCAAAATTACTTATAGCGGATGAAGCTATATCAGCACTTGACGTATCTATACAAGCCCAAGTAGTAACGCTTCTTGGAGAGATTCAAAAAAGAACAAATGTGGCTATACTGTTTATAGCGCACGATTTGTCGATGGTTAAGTACATTTCAGATAGGATAGGAGTTATTCATTTAGGCCATCTTGTTGAGACAGGAACTAGTGATGAGATTTTCGATAATCCGATACATCCGTATACAAGATCGCTATTATCAGTAGTACCAACTCCAAATCCAGTATTTGAAAAGAAAAGACAGGCATTTCACTATGACTATTTTGAGTCCGGCTTAGATTATGAAACAGCGTTTTTGATTCATGTTGGAGGTAGCCATGAAGTTAGAGCTACTGAAGAGGAACTAAAAGAGTGGACAAGTACGACATTTAGCATGGAATGATATAAAAATTTATCGAAGTTATAGAATGACTAAGTAAACAACTAAAATGTATTTGGTTGAATGATAAAATCAGATAAAAATCTTAGGTAATTAGGCCTAAGATTTTTATTTGAAATAAAAGTTTAAGAAAATTGCAAATATTTTCAAAAAATAGAAAAATATTACAATTTACTATTGATTTTTTATCTAATATTTTTTATAATAAATCAAACATCATTTTTAAATATATTAAATAGGAGAAGGTATTAAGATGAAAAAATTTATTAAGGTATTATTGATGTTAGTTTTAGTAGCATCATTGGCGGCATGTTCACAGGAGAGTACACCAGTAAAGACGACTGGTGGCGAGGGAACTACAACAGGACAAGAAACTCACAAGATAGGTTTACATTATGAACTTACTGGCGAAGTTGCTGATTATGGTGTAGCAGAACAAAAGGGTTCAAGATTAGCGATAAAAAAGGCTAATGAAAAAGCTGGATATGAAAAATATGTAGGTGTTGAGTATGATAATAAATCAAGCTCAAGTGAAGCTGTTACTATAGCTACTACATTAGTAAGTGATGAAGTAGTAGGTGTTGTAGGACCAGCTACATCTGGAGCGAGTGCAGCGACTTATCAAGTATTGAATTCAGCTAAGACTGTAGTAGTATCACCGTCAGCTACACAAAATAACATAACTCTACAAGATCCAAATAACAAGGAAAGTGCAGTGTATGATTATGTATTTAGAGTTTGTTTTGAAGATTCATATCAAGGAGCAGCGATGGCTCAATATGCGTTTGACTCATTAAATGCTAAAAAGGTAGTTATTTATGGAGATTCAGCTAGTGATTATTCTAAGGGACTAATCGAAGCATTCAATAATCAATTTACAAAAGTTGGTGGACAAATAGTAGCTACTGAATACTATACTGCTAAAGATACAGATTTCTCAGCTGTATTAACTAATATTAAAGCAATGGACTTTGATACACTTTATATAGCAGGTTACTATAATGAAGCTGGTTTGATAATTAAGCAAGCTAGAGAGATGGGAATTAAACAAGTTATCATCGGAGCAGATGGATTTGATTCAGAATCACTAATAGAGTTAGCAGGAGCTGCAAACTTAAATGATGTTTACTATACTACAGCTTATACTGCAGTTGATGCTTCTGAAAAATTACAAGCTTTTATTGATGACTATAAAGCAGAATACAACGAAGAACCAGCGATGTTTGCAGCATTAGCATATGATGCTACAAATGTACTTATCGAAAGTGTAGATAAAGTTGGTGGAGATTCTGAAAAATTGCAAAAAGCTATAAATGAGATAGATTTCAAAGGAGTTACAGGTGACTTCAAATTTGATGAGACTCATACTCCAATTAAAACTGTTTTGGTTGTTAAACTTGTAGATGGCGTTCAAACAAGCGTTAGCGCAGTTAGCCCAAAATAATGTATTAATAGTATTTAATTAAGATAGGAGAAGAATACTTCTCCTATTTTATACTTGAAGGGAGGAATATAGTGATTCAATTTATACAGCAATTAATTAATGGAATATCTTTGGGTAGCATATATGCACTTATCGCTTTGGGATATACTATGGTTTATGGAATAATAAAGTTAATAAATTTTGCGCATGGCGATATATATATGCTTGGAGCTTATATTGGTTTTATATTTGCTACAAAAACAGGCATGGGATTTGTACCTACATTAATAGTAGCGATGATCCTTTGCTCGATTATAGGTGTTGTTATTGAGAGGATTGCATATAAACCACTTAGAAATGCGACGAGAATAGCTGCTTTAATTACAGCAATTGGGGTGAGTTATTTCTTAGAAGCTAGTACACAAAAGGTGATGGGAACAAGCCCAAGAGCATTTCCTAATCTATTACCTAGTGGAAACATTAACTTAGGTGGTGTAGTAATCACATATCAACAGATATTTATCCTAGCGGTAACGATACTTTTGATGATAGCGCTTCAAATAGTAGTTACCAAAACAAAGACGGGTAGAGCAATGAGAGCGGTATCTGTAGATTCAGATGCAGCTAGACTAATGGGTGTAAATGTAGATAGGACTATCTCATATACATTTGCTATAGGAAGTGCATTAGCTGGTGCAGCTGGAGTATTAGTAGGTATTTACTATAGCTCAATAAATCCTCTTATGGGTTTAGTGCCAGGGGTTAAAGCTTTTATAGCAGCCGTATTTGGAGGTATTGGGATAATCCCAGGAGCAATGGTAGGGGGCGTCTTGATTGGTGTCATAGAAGCTTTGGTAAGTGGATATGGTAGCTCTTTATACAAAGATGGGGTAGTTTATATCATTTTGATAATAATCTTGGTGGTTAAACCAGCAGGATTGCTTGGTAAAAATGTGAAGGAGAAGGTTTAATATGTCTAAAAATCAATTTACAAAAACAAATTTGGCTTGGTTAATAGTTATTATTGGGTCTTTTCTATTAATAAATGTCCTTATATCAGTTGGAGTCATAAATAAGGTATATCAAACAGTAATGTTAACAATAGGTATCAACATTATATTAGCTATTAGCTTAAATTTAATAGTAGGTATCACTGGACAGTTTTCTTTAGGACATGCAGGATTTATGTCAATTGGGGCATATAGTACTGGTGTTATTGTCAAATTGATGAATGGTACATTTTCATCTGTATTTGTTGGGATGTTTGTTGGTATCATTCTTAGTGCGATTGTAGCATTAATAGTAGCAGCACCAACTCTAAGATTAAAAGGGGATTATTTAGCCATAGCTACTTTAGGTTTTGGTGAGATAATAAGAATTGCTATTCAAAATATGACGATAACTAATGGCGCTGCAGGACTAGTGCTTCCTAAACTTATAGATTGGCCAGTAGTATTTATTTTTCTAGTATTAAGTACTGTAGTTGTGGTTAGCTTTACTAATAGTGCTCAAGGAAGAGCATGTATCTCAGTAAGAGAAGATGAGATTGCTTCTGAAACTATGGGGATCAATACTACAAAATATAAAGTAATGGCTTTTGTTATTGGTGCTGTTATAGCATCTGTGGCAGGTTCATTATATGCTGCAAGTTTTTATGTAATAAAGCCTGATATATTTTCATTTAATAAATCTATAGATATCTTGGTAATAGTTGTATTTGGTGGGATGGGTAGTTTTACTGGCTCATTTATGTCAGCTATATTAATAAGCATATTGAATACTGGTTTACAGTCTTTTGCAGATATTAGAACAATTATTTATGGAGCGTTATTAGTTTTAATTATGATCTTTAGGCCACAGGGTCTACTGGGCAAATTTGAGCTTAAACTTTCAAATTTATTAAGTAAATTTTCTAAGAAGGAGGTAAATGAATGATAGTACTTCAGACGAAGAATCTAACAAGAAACTTTGGTGGATTGGCTGCAGTAAGTAATGTTTCTTTAGCGATTGAAGAAAATGAACTAATCGGACTTATCGGTCCCAACGGGGCAGGAAAGACGACATTATTTAACCTCTTAACAGGAGTTTATGAGCCAAGTGAGGGTAGTATTGAACTTCTAGTTGGAAATGAGCTAAAAAGTATTGGTGGACTTAAACCATATATCATCACGAATTATGGTATAGGAAGGACATTTCAAAATATTAGATTGTTTAAGGAATTAAGTGTATTAGAGAACATTAAAGTAGGGATGAATAAGGATATCAAGTATGGAGCCCTATCGGCTATCCTTAGATTACCTAAATACTACAAAGAAGAAAATCGTGTCCAAGAAGAATCTCTAAGACTTTTAGAAGTAGTAGATTTGTTAGATAAGAAAGACGAACTTGCTAAAAATCTTCCTTATGGGGAACAAAGAAAACTTGAGATAGCTAGGGCTTTAGCTACTAATCCAAAAGTTTTGTTCTTAGACGAACCGGCAGCCGGTATGAACCCTAATGAGACAAAAGATCTTATGGAGTTGATTAGGCATATAAAGGAACATTTCAACTTAACAATCATACTTATAGAACATGATATGTCTTTAGTTATGAATATCTGTGAGAAAATTTATGTATTGGATTATGGCAAGCTAATCGCAAGTGGTGATCCAGATAGTATAAAAAACAATAAAAAAGTAATTGAAGCTTACTTAGGGGAGGATGAATAATGTTAGTGATTAATGATTTAAATGTACATTATGGAGTGATCCAAGCCCTTAAGGGAGTTAGCATCGAGGTTAAAGAAGGCGAGATAGTTTCTCTAATAGGAGCTAATGGAGCTGGAAAAACAACATTACTTCATAGTATTAGTGGTATAATAAAATCAACAAGTGGTACGATCACTTTTGAAGGTAAGGATATCACAAAAGATAACGCAAGAGACATAGTTGTTTCTGGGGTGACTCAGGTGCCAGAAGGCAGAAGAATTTTTAAAGGAATGACAGTAGAAGAAAACTTGTTAATGGGTGCCTACTTAAGAAAAGATAAAGATGGTATCACTAAAGACATGAATAGTGTTTATGAAAGATTTCCAAGATTAAAAGAAAGATTAAAACAAAAGGCAGAAACCCTATCAGGTGGTGAGCAACAAATGCTTGCCATGGGTAGAGCTTTGATGGCTAGACCAAAGATACTTTTGCTAGATGAACCAAGTATGGGATTATCCCCACTACTTGTTAAAGAAATTTTCAAGATAATCACTGATATTAATAAACAAGGAACGACAATACTTCTAGTTGAACAAAATGCTAAGATGGCTTTAAGTGTAGCCAACCATGCCTATGTACTTGAGACTGGTAAGATTGTATTAACAGGAACAGGACAGGAATTATTAAATAGTAGTGAAGTTAAAAAAGCTTATTTAGGAGGTTAAGACTATGTATGTAAGAGATTCAATGACAATAGATCCAATTTGTATTAGCGTAGATACAAAAGTATCTCATGCTTTAGACATCATGGAAACAAATGGCTTTCATAGGCTACCAATCGTTGATGAAGATGGTAAGCTTATAGGATTAATCACCGAAGGAATCATTAAAGAAAATTCATCAAGTAAGGCGACAAGCTTAACTGTGCATGAACTTAACTATCTTTTATCTAAATTAGAAGTTGGTGATTTAATGATTAAAAAGGTAGTAAGCATCGATCCTGAAGCTCTATTAGAAAAAGCAGCTACATCAATGAGAAGTCATAATATTGGATGCTTGCCTGTATTAGAAGATGGCAGAGTTATAGGTATCATTACAAATAACGATATATTCGATGCATTTATAAACCTACTAGGATACAATGTCGATGGATCAAGATATGTCGTAAACGTAGCCAACGACTCAGCAGGGATTATGGCAAAGATATCAAAATGTTTTGCCGACAGGCAGATTAATATCACGAACATTTCAACCTATTATGGACCAAGAGGAATCGAGATAATCATTATCACAAAAGACAAAGATACTCTAATGATGAAACAAGCCCTTACCGATATAGGAGTAGATGTAGTTCAAGCAGATGATACAGAAGAATTAAGAGGAGACAGAGGCTAAGCCTCTGTTTTTTAATTTCCAAAAAAGATACATCAGAAAAGGTAAAATGCGATTTCTGATGTAGCCTTACCTCCGTTCACTACATCAGGATTTGAAAAGGTCATATCTGATGTAGGAAAATGGTCAAAAATCAATAAATCACTACATCAGAAATCAAAGAACTCAAAACTTGATGTAGTTTTCTAGAAAATAATACATCAGAAATCAAGAACCTAAATTCCTGATGTAGTCAAATAGGTGAAATGCTACATCAGAAATTCAAAAACTAATATCTGATGTAGTGATAAAAAAAGAGCTACATCAAGAATGTTAAAATGCGATTTCTGATGTATGAAATTGGATAATTCATTATCAAAATTTACAATAATAGAACATATTGACGAACGATCGGAAATATATTATAATGAACTTAACACTTGAGCAATCATCGAAATGAAAACGAGGAACTAATGGATAAAATAAAAGAAGTAAATGTAGAAAAAATTAAATCAGATTTACCTAATGAGCATCTAACTACTAAATTGGCTGAGTTTTTCTCGGTATTTGGAGATTCGACTAGGATGCAGATGATAGCTTTGTTAAGGCACGGAAAGATGAATGTTACTGACATAGCCTCTGCGCTAGATTTATCTGTATCAGCAGTATCTCATCAACTAAAGCTTTTGAAAACTCATGACTTAGTTCGAAGCGAGCGCAAGGGAAAATATATTTATTATTATTTGTCGGATGAACATGTCACAAGTATCTTTGATCAAGGAATAAATCATTTGACTGAAAAGAGGTAGGATAATATGAAAAAAACTTATAAATTGGAAAATTTGGGATGCGCTAATTGTGCAAACCTAATGGGAGAACATATATCTAAATTGGATGGAGTATCAAATGCAAAAGTAAACTTTATGCTTTCAAAACTTACAGTTGAGGTTGAAGAAGGTAAAGAAGTACCTAGCAAGGAAGAGCTTCAAAATGTAATAAAGAAAATCGAAAATCAATGTGTGATTTTATAGAGGTTACTATGTTGGAAAAGACTAAAACAAAGCGAGTGATATTCGCAGCAATATTACTTGCTCTTGGTATTATATTAGATTTTTTTGTTGAAGGATTTGAGATCCCTCTAATAATAATTTTTGTAGCATCCTGGTTTATAGCAGGCATAGACATCATTTATCAGGCAATAATTAATCTTAAAAATAAGATGCTACTTGCTGAGCATTTCCTTATGAGTATAGCAACCATAGGAGCGCTAGCTATTGGCGAATATAAAGAGGCTGCTATGGTTATGGTTTTATTTCAAATAGGAGAGCTATTAGAAGATAAGGCTGTCGATAAGTCGAGAAAATCTATTACTGATTTGATGAACATCCAAGCGCCAGTAGCATATAGGATAGAAGATTCTAAGAGCGTACAAATCGACCCAGAGGATATACAAGTAGGAGATTTATTAGAGATTAAGGCTGGTGATAAAGTGCCTGTTGATGGGGTTGTGGTTAAGGGTGAAAGCAGCTTAGATACAGCAGCTCTTACAGGAGAGTCTATACCTGTATCTGTTGGCATAGGGGATAAGCTTTTGAGTGGTTCGATTAATGGAGATGGATGGCTAGTTATGAAGGCCGAAAGTACTGCTGAAAACTCAACTGCTATGAGGATAATCGAGCTTCTTGAAGAAGCGACAGAAAATCAAGCTCAGACAGAATCCATGATAACAAGATTTGCAAAGATTTATACACCAATAGTGGTTGTTTTAGCCATTTTACTTGCATTCATCCCACCTCTTATCATTGAAGGAGCTCAGTTTAGTGAGTGGTTTAGAAGAGGACTAATATTTTTAGTAGTATCATGTCCATGTGCATTTGTAGTATCTGTTCCTATGGCATTTGTCACAGGTCTAGGTATTAGTTCAAAACTAGGTATACTAGTGAAGGGTGGAAATGTATTTGAAAAACTAGTTCAAATTGACACTTTGGCTGTAGATAAGACTGGCACGATAACAGAAGGAGCATTTAAGGTGTTTTACGAACATCCACAAGATGATGTAGACAAATCACTTATGCTATCCATCACAAAAGAATTAGAAAAAGGCTCAAATCATCCGATAGCTCAAGCGATTAGAAAATATGCAGAAGATAAAGATCATGATTACGAAGCGGTTGAATTTGGACATATTGAAAATGTACCAGGAAGAGGATTAAAGAGTTTGGGTGAGAAGGAAGAATACATCTTAGGTAATCTTTCATATATGGAAGAACATGATTTAATCGAGCCAGCCATCGCTGATGGTTGTGTAAATGAAGTGGCGACTATGGTTCATGTAGCTAGGATTAAGCCTGACAAAAAGTACCTAGGTCACTATGTCATTAAAGATAAGATTAAGGAAGATGCTAAGGAGATTATCGAATCAATCCATACACTAGGTATCGATAAGGTAGTCATGCTTACTGGTGATGCTAAAAATGTAGCTGAAGATGTAGCCAAAAGAGCAGGTATAGATGAGATACATTCAGAGCTTTTGCCCCAAGGTAAAATGTCATGGGTTGTGAATAAAACCAATGAAGGTAGAAAAATAGCTTTTGCTGGAGATGGCCTAAATGATGCTCCAGTCATCACCGCCAGTCATGTAGGAATCGCAATGGGAGGCATCGGTAGTGATGCAGCCATCGAGGCTAGTGACGTAGTATTAATAAAAGATGATCTTAAATCAATACCAAGAGTATTTAAGATAGCCAAACACACTGTTGGGATAGCTAAACAAAACATCTGGCTATCTCTTGGAATAAAACTAATCTTTTTAATTCTATCAGCTTTTGGTTTAACGGCTATGTGGATGGCAGTATTTGCCGATGTAGGAGTGACATTATTAGCTATAGCGAATAGTTTTAGGCTGTATTTATTGCCTAAAAAGATTTAGATTAGTTAAAATCCTTTACAATAAATCACATTTGCTATACAATATGTTCAATTGAATACATTATCAAGAGAGATGGAGGGAACAGGCCCGATGAAGTCCAGCAACCTATTAGATTAGGTGCTAAATCCTGCAGGAAATCCTGAAAGATAAGCCAGCCTCGCCTTTCAGGTGAGGCTTTTTTTATGATAATAGTAAACAAGACATTAATATATAGGAGGAAAAGATGAAAAAATTATTAACATCAGAATCAGTAACTGAAGGACATCCAGATAAAGTCTGTGACCAAATATCAGATGCTATATTAGACGCACTATTAGAACAAGATCCAGATGCTAGAGTTGCCTGTGAATCAACAGCAACAACTGGTATGGTATTTGTTATGGGAGAGATATCTACGAATACTTATGTTGATATTCAATCTATAGTTAGAAATACTATAGAAGAAATCGGATATACTTCATCTGATTATGGATTTGATGCTGCTACATGTGCGGTAATCACAGCTATCAACGAACAATCAACAGATATTGCCATGGGAGTTGATAAAGCCTTAGAGGTAAGAGAAAATGAAGAGGATGTAGATATTTATGATCTACAAGGAGCTGGCGACCAAGGTATGGTATTTGGATATGCTACAAATGAGACACCAGAATATATGCCAATGCCATTAGTTATATCTCATAAATTGGCAAAAAGATTAACTGATGTCAGAAAAGAAGGTCTATTAGACTACCTAAGACCGGATGGAAAAAGCCAAGTTACTATCGAATATATAGATGGAAAACCAACAAGAGTAGACACTGTCCTAGTATCTACACAACATGACAGTGAAGCTACTTTAGAACAAATCAGAAAAGATATTATCGAGCATGTTATCAAACCGATCGTAGGGGATAATTTAATTGATGAAAACACAAAATACCTTGTTAACCCAACAGGAAGATTTGTTATAGGGGGTCCTGTAGGAGATAGTGGGCTTACTGGAAGAAAGATAATTGTTGACACTTATGGTGGTTTTTCTAGACATGGTGGTGGAGCTTATTCAGGAAAAGATCCATCAAAAGTTGATAGATCAGCTTCATATATGTCAAGATTTATAGCTAAAAATATAGTTGCTGCAGGTCTAGCTGATAAAGTAGAGATTGGAGTAGCATACGCTATTGGAGTAGCAAAACCAGTATCAATTTATGTAGATTCTTTTGGAACGGGCAAGTTAGATGATGACAAACTTACTCAAATAGTAGAAAAAGAATTCGACTTAAGACCTAAAGCGCTAATAGAATATCTAGATTTAAGAAAACCAATTTATAAGCAAACAGCAGCCTATGGACATTTTGGTAGAGATGATTTAGACTTACCATGGGAAAGATTAACAAAAGTAAATGATTTAAAGAAATATTTAGTATAGAAAACCAGCCTTCGGGCTGGTTTTTTCATGTTATTGTACACATTTTTGTTATGTTTAGAAAATTGTCTAGCGGGTATCAAGCAAATGATAATATTTTGAGAAATATTACATAAATTCTAAAGGAGGAATCTCATGAAAAAAACAATTAAATATGCTTTTTTATTATTACTAATTATTAGTATAATAGCACCAAGCATAGTACAGGCAGGCGTTGGATATGATGATAAATCAATAAAAAAGAAAATAGATGTCTATTTTTCGGAAAATATTGATGATATTTTAAACCAAGTTAATCTATCACTTGAGGATGATCTTAAGTTATTAGGAAGGATAGATATAAACGACGATGGATATGATGATTCGGGAAATGGCTATTCATTATATAAAAACGGAGCCTATTTAGGTGAACTATATATTAAATATATATCTGAAGAGTACTTTTGGAGTTTCAAAACACCAATTAACATTGGAGATAGAAGAAATCATGCATTAGATGAAGTAAAAAATATGAACCCAGATTTATACTTAGAGATATTACATGAATCTGAAAAGAAACTTGACAATATTATCGATACAAAGGATTTAAGGTTAAACGCCGAATACATAAAAAATAACGTATATAATTCAAAGTATATTAGCTTAAAGATTACTGAAAATCAACAAGATGATGAATATTGGTGCTCTGCTTATGCTGGAGCTACAATAATTAGAACAATTAAGAATACATATATAACAGCTAGGCAAATGATTGAAAACTATCATGGATATATGCCTTATGAGTCCTTAAAGAAATGTAGATTATCAGTTGATCAGGTAAAAGAATATGCTAGTTTATATAATTTACATCCGAAAGAATATAAGAGACCAATGGCTCTATCTAGTATAGCAGGAGCTATTAGTCAAAATCGTCCATTCTTTACCGTTGGAAACCGTAGTGGAAATAGACATGCATTTGTAGTTAGGGGATATAATTTATCGGCAAAAACAGCATCAGTTTGGAATCCGTGGGGGCAATATATCACTTATACTACAAATGATAACAAAATATATGCAGAAAATAATCGCACATATATTTTGGAGTCTTCGTTGTATGGTTGGTAACATAGAAAGGTGTCAAAAATGAAAAGATTAAAATTATTAATCATGTTAATACTAGTTTTTCTACTTGTTGGTTGTGAAGAACAAATAAAATGGGATTTGCCGCCAAGCTTAAGATATGGTGAAGATAGTTATAAACCATTTTATGAAAATCGTGGCAAAGTAGTTTTAAATGATAAGGATTTTAAGGTTGTTGGGAAGATTCACTCTGTCATATCTGTAGATAAAGGGACTGAGGATGCTGATGCTGAATATGAAAAGTTAGTAAAGGAAGGAATTGAAAAACCAATAATCTTATGTTATTTTCCTGAAGAATATCAATCACTTGTTGGCACAGATGTTTATCAAGGCATTGGTGAATACAGTAAGTATTTAATAATAGAAGATAATGTTAGCAAAGATAAAGAATATGAGGTATATGAATATATAGAGCCACCAAAGGATTAAATTTTCAGAAAAAGAAAAACTAAATTACAGAGGATATCTACACAAAAGTGTATGGTATCCTTTTTTAATTAAAATATCGAGAAATTTATGTAGATTTTACATAAAAGGTATTTACAAGGGGCTATTAAAGTGATATCATAATGATATCAATATGAAGTTTGATAAAAAAGATATACATATTTAATTAGGAGGTTTATAATGAACAATGTACAAAGAAAATTGGAAAATATTTCTGATGTAGAAGAGAAAGTTATTAAAGGTAAAAAGAATGGTATGTTAATGCTTCTGGTATTTTTAGCATTGATGGCTTTGAGTGTTTTCGGCTTTATTAGTTCTGTAATCCGAGCTGAAGGACCAGGTGGATCGCTAGCAGTAGTTGGGATTATATTATCTATGCTATTGTTTGTAGTATCTTTTGTATCACTATTTGGATTAAAGATATTAAAACCTCAAGAGTCTTTAGTATTAACATTATTTGGTAAGTATATAGGAACGCTTAAAGGTGAGGGATTCTATTATGTAAATCCATTTACTACTTCAGTAAATCCTGCAGCAAATACTAGACTTAGTCAAAGTGGGGATGTAAATGTAAAGGCTAGTGTGACAGCACCATCTAATAAGATTTCTTTGAAGGCTATGACTCTTAATAATAGCAAACAAAAGATTAATGATTACTTAGGTAATCCTGTTGAGATAGGAATAGCGGTTATATGGAAGGTAACAGATACTGCTAAGGCGGTATTTAATGTAGATAATTTTAAGGAATATTTGTCACTTCAATGTGATAGTGCACTTAGAAATATAGTTAGACAGTATCCATATGATATATCTAATAATGTAGAGATAGATACTACTGGTGATGGTATACCAGATGATGGTAGTTTAAGAGGTTCTAGCGAAGTGGTGGCTAGAAGAATTAAGGAAGAAATTCAAGAAAAAGTTGGTTTTGCAGGAATTGAGATTATTGAAGCTAAGATAACTCATCTATCTTATGCATCTGAGATTGCCGCAGCTATGCTACAAAGACAACAAGCATCAGCGATTATCGATGCAAGAGCTATGATAGTTGACGGAGCTGTAGGTATGGTAGAGCTTGCTCTGGAAAAGCTAGAAGCAAATAAGGTGGTTGATTTAGATGACGAAAGGAAGGCTGCTATGGTATCTAATTTATTAGTAGTATTATGTGCTAATAATGATGTATCGCCAATTGTTAATTCTGGCAGCTTATATTAATGGCAGATAATCGTAAAAAACAAATACCACTAAGAGTATCTGCAAAGCTTTATGACGAGATAGCAAAGTGGGCAGATGATGATTTTAGATCCATTAATGGACAAATTGAATATTTGCTTACTCAATGTATTAGACAAAGAAAGAAAAATGGAAAGTACGTGTCAGCGGAGTTTGATGATTCCCTTGATATAGATATTGAATAGGAGAAAATTATGATTAAAGTACAGAATTTAACAAAAAAGTTCGGGCAAAAAGTTGCAGTAAATGATATTAGCTTTGATGTTAAACCAGGCGAGATATTCGGATTTTTAGGCCCAAATGGTGCAGGAAAGACTACTACTATTAAGATGATAGTAGGACTTTTAGAACCAGATCAAGGACATATCACAGTATCTGGAGTTGATGTAGTAAAAGATAGTCTAGAATCAAAGAAGAAGTTTGCATATGTACCTGATAACCCAGATATATATGAGAATTTGACAGGTTATCAGTATCTAAATTTTATAGCAAATATCTATGATGTTTCTGAACAAGATAGAAAAGCGCGTATTGAAAAATATTCAAGACTATTTGAGATTGAGGGTGACCTTAATGACTATCTAAAGGGATTTTCTCATGGGATGAAACAAAAAGTAGCACTTATCGGCGCTTTAGTAAGTGATCCTGATGTTTTGATATTAGATGAACCCATGGTTGGACTAGATCCAAAGTCTGCATTTAACCTTAAAGAAGTTATGAGAGAAAGATGTGACTTAGGTAAATCAGTATTCTTCTCAACTCATGTTATGGAAGTTGCTGAAAAAATTTGTGATCGTATATCGATAATAAAGAGTGGAGATATTATCGCATATGGAACTATAGATGAATTAAGACAAAGAGCACATTCATCAGAAAGTTTAGAACAATTATTCTTGGAGTTAACAGAATGAGACAGATAAGCAATCTGATAAAAAAAGATTTCCTTACATCTTTTATATTCAGAATTCCACATATGATGAAAGATAAAAAGGGAAGAAAGAAATTATTTGTATATCCATTTTTGTTATTAATCTTTGGAGTATATATTTATTTCGTAGGTAAATTTTTACTGGCATTTATAGGCACTTATGACGCCTTAGGTTTAGGGAAGGTATTTGTGTTACAGGCATTTTTTGCTTATACATTCTTATTGTTGTTTTCAGCAATCCCTATGACCATAAGTAATTTTTACTATAGTAATGATGTATCAGTGTTACTTCCTATGCCTATAAAGAAAAGTGATATCCTTATAAGTAAAATGCTTTACAACACAATTGCTTTAATGACTACATCCTTATTTTTAATAGTACCTGTAGTTATCAGATATGGTTTGTTTTATGGAAAATCAATATTATTTTACCTAGGAATGATTATCATAACTGTAGCATATACAGCGATGGTAATATCTATAGTGACTTTATTTGTTGTGGCATTGATGTCAGTGATTAACAAATATGCAAGAGCAAAGAATGTATTGCAAGTATTAGGAACTATCTTGATATTAATACTATCATTTGGATTCTCATATTTAGCAAATAATAATGCTCCTGAGATGGACTCAGATATGGCTAAGGGCTTAGCAAATTCTATGAATAATTTGATAAGATTTGTACCATTACTAAAGCCGATAGAATGGTTTTTAGAAGGTAATGTCCTTGGCTTATTAATAATCGTATTAGCGGCAGGTTTGTTACTGTTTGTTGTCTCAAGATTTATGGGAGGACTATTAACCAAAGGTATATTATCAAATCAGGTAGTTACTAAGAGAAAGAAAATTAGCACAAAAGAAAAAGATAATGTATTCAAACCTAGATCTCAGGCAGTGGAGATATTTAGAAAGGAAATAAGAGAGATATTTAAAACTCCAATTTATTTATTAAATACATTTTCTATGTCATTTATCATGCCAATCACTTTTGCGATTCCAGCTTTAACAAGTTTGGATAAATTTGGGGTTGACCTAGGAACTATCAAAACTTTTGCTGGAGAATTTGCTACTATGTTTCCTACAGAAAGGGTAGTTGCTTTAACCATATTGGTTGGTATCATCATAACGTTTATAGTAGGTATGGGTGGTATGATGGTTGGAGCTACAAGCATCACAAGAGAGGGAAAAAATATTTGGTTAATGCAGACGCTACCTATAAACCCTAAAAATCAAGTGCTAGGTAGACTACTAGCAGGTGGATTTTCAAGTGTTGTAGGAGTTATTCCAATAATGCTTATAGTATTTATATTTTTAGCACCACCATTAATAATTGCTATCCCATTAATCATAACGATACTAGCGACATCATTTTTTGCACCAATGGTTGGCCTTCATAGAGATATTAGCAAACCAAAACTAGACTGGGATACACCACAAAAAGCGATGAAAAGTAATATAAACATATTATTATTAACATATGCTTTTATGATACTAGCAGGGCTGATAGGAGCATCTATCTATTTCCTAATCGTATCAACACTAACAGATTTACAAATACTACTAGTAGCTATATTAATACTATTAGTTATAGTTGCATTAACAGTATTCATCTATTCTAGAGGTATAAAACTTTTAGAAAAGAGATTACCAGGATATAGTGCTTAAAGCAAAATCCCCAAGATTATCTTGGGGATTTTTGAGTTTATTTTAGTTTATCCTGATATTTCTTATTTATATAGTCTTCTGAAGCCATCTTTGGTCTTGATTGTGCTCTTTCGTCTGCTTCAAATAACAGCACTTGTTGATGTCCTAGCATTTTTGCAAATAGTGAAGTAGGGAAGTTTACTATCGCTAGGTTGTAGTTAGAAACATTGTTGTTGAAAACTCTTCTAGCAGCATTAATATTTGTTTCTAATGTACTAGTTCTTCCTGCTGTGTAGATGGATTGTTCCATTGATCTAAGTTCAGGATAGTTTTCCACATGAAATCCTCTTAGGAAGGAACTACTTGTGTTGTATGCAGACAGTACTTCATTTGGAGTGCTTGAACTTTTAGCATCGCCAACCATTGATCTAAGTCTTGCTACTTCCTTAAACATCTCTGATTCAGTATCAAATGCTGTCAATAATTGAGCATATAAAGCTTCCATCTCATCTAATCTTTGTTGTAGGAAAGTGTCAATATTAGACCATGCTCTTTCAACATTGATTTTCTTTTTATTTAAACTATTTGAGATAATAATGAATATTATCACTAAGATAACTATACCACCAATAACGTATTTCATCATATCCTCCTAGAAATTAAGTGCTCTTTGATCTAATAAATCATCAAGAGTGATATTTAGTTTGTCAGCTTGTTCTTGAAGTGTTAAATCATCAAATGCTTCCACGCTCATACCTGCTAATTTAGCTTGGATTTCTCTAGCTTTTAATTCAGTCTCAGCTCTTTGTTGAACGTCTTTAGCTGAATTTAAAAGATTTCCTCTTTTACTAGTTTGCTGCGCATCTTTAGCTAATTTTTCTTTATATTGTTCAACTGTCATATCATATTTTTCTGCGATTTGTTCAAGAGTTAATGACTTTAGTTCTCTTGAAGTCATGCCTAGTTCTTGAGCTCTTTTTTCGTTACCCATTTTTTCGACTTGGGCTAAATAAAGTGTTCCAGTAGTTGCTGTATCTGTTACTTTACTTAATATAGAAGAGAATATATCTGATTTTGTGTTATTTATAGCTTCGCCAACACCACCTCTAATATTTCTTCCCACATCATTCATATGCTTATTTGCTTGGTCAAAAACTTCTTCTTTTACTTGATCTATTTTTCTAAATAATTTGTCAAACATAATTTCCTCCTAGTATTTTGAATTATATAATTCTTGCATCTCGTTAATGTCTACATTATTATAGTCGTTAAGAACATAGTCTAGAATCTCTCTTGCTTCTTCTAATTTATCAGCATCTACTTGAGTATGGTCCATAAAGAAATATGTGGCCATAGCGTCCATTATCTTATTTAAATATACTTTATATAAATAAGGAAGGACCTTTTTTGGAGATGACTGACCATCGGTTAGTACTGCAGATTCATTAGTGCCCCAGTTTGAAAGATATTGCTTTCGATTTAGTTTACCATATTGAACACTCTCATAAACAGCTTCCTTCTTAGGCATAAAAGCGAAGAAGTATCCATCTTGAACTATCAAATGCAATTGTCCGTACTTTGCCACCAACGCTTTAACTACAGACTCAAAGTATGGTGTGATGATTTTTGTCCAAAGAAATCTTTCATCATCATTATCTTTTAATAAATCCTTAAGTCCACCAACGCTCACTTCATACCATTCAGCTAATTCAGTATCTGTTAAGGTGAAATTCCTCTTATCATTAAAACCTAATCCCATTGAATCTAGGATATCAACCCTTTTAGTATCAAAGTAGAAAAATGCTTGCTTATCTCTAACAAGTGAATTACTTGGTAGCACTACAAGGTTTCCTTGCTCATAAGTAGTCTTATCAATCTTCTTTTCTTGACCTTCTTTAGTAGTCACAAATGTTCTAGTTATTCTAATTTTTAAAGATTGTCCATATTTTCCAAGATCCTGTTTACCTTCTTTCCATAAACCTGAAAAATTAGGTAAACCTTTTATAAAAACCCAAAGGAATGAAATCAACATTACATTTTTGACTTAGATAATCATCACCGAATATAAATCTATTAAGACCATCATTAAACTTTCTTTGAGCCTCTGTCACTATAGTAGATTCGTTACTATATATATAAAAGAAATATATCCCTGGTAGTATTAATACCAGTCCAAAATAAGTTTTCAATATCAATCTTATAAGTATAGCGGCGATAACTCCACCTACAAATGCCAGAATAGCTTTTGTCTTAAAAGGCTTAACTTTTTCGACCGAGCTACGTAAATTAGAATACAATATTTTTCCTTCATCAGAATCTAAAAATTCTAAATAATCAGAAGGTGTATGTCCTTTTTTCATGCTATCTCCTTTAATATTATAATTCTCTACTACTTTATATCTATACAAATTTATTATACATTATTAACTAAATTTGTCAATTAAGTAAGCATAAATGGCCACTATGAGTAAGAAAATTAGAGAGTTGTGTAGTGCCAGAAGTTTTATTTTAATGATAATGACTCGTGTGTATTTATTTGCAAAATATTCATTATTATAAATTTCAATTTAATCTAAATCCTTTATAAATACCAATAAATTCCCTTTTGAATCTTCTTCACTAAATCTATAACCATCTAGATTAAATTCAAGAATATCATCCAAACTTTTAACTTTATTTTCCGCAAGATATCTAGTCATTAAACCTCTAGCTTTTTTTGAAATGGTAGAATGCTTCTTTTCTTTTCCATCTTTTATCTCATAAAAATCAAAGTCAATCCAATGATATCTATCCTTTTCAAACATGGATGAAAACTCATCACTTGCAAGATTTAATACCATCTCATTTTCCTTTAGAAAGCTTGCATAGTAACCTTTCCAAAAGTTTCTCAAATTCGATCCATTTATTTTTACTGTCGATAATAAATCTAAGCGGTAGGGTTTGATATATTCATTAGGCTTAATCGGACCATAAAGTGCTGAAAGTATCAATAAATGCTCATCTAAATATGCCTTTGCTTCATCTGATAAATCATCATTTTTAAGATATCTAAAAGCAAGCCCATCATATAAATCAAGAGCCTGATACGTTACATTATCTCTAAAATCCTTATGATACTCTTTTACTTGAGTAAGAATCGAATCATTTATTTTGAGATATTTCTTGATTTCATTATCATTTAGAGTTACCAATGCATCCACTACTTGCTTACTATATTCATTCAAATCCCATTTTTTGTGAAATGCATTTTTTGTATTCATTTGTTTAGCTGGTGATAAAATTATTTTCATAATAGCCTCCACTGAAAGTATAGCATAACATTCTAATTGCTTTCAATTTCTGTTATAATTAGATTGTATCATTGGGTAAAGGGGACAGTTATGAGAGATTTAGATATTATGTATATGAAAGAAGCTCTTAAAGAAGCTAAAAAAGCTATGCTGATTGACGAGGTTCCTATCGGATGTGTCATCGTTAAAGATGGCGAGATTATAGGAAGAGGACATAATACAGTTGAGAAAGACAAACATGCTTTTGCCCATGCAGAGATTAATGCGATTAGAGAAGCAAGCGAACATGTAGATGGTTGGAGATTGGATGGATGTAGTATTTACATCACACTTGAACCATGTGCCATGTGTGCTGGAGCAATAGTTAGAAGCAGGATTGATAGATTGGTAATAGGACTTAGAGATCCTAAAAGAGGATGTGCTGGTTCAGTTTATAATCTTGTCAATGAAGAGAGATTTAACCATAGACTTGAAGTGACATATGATGTACTGGAAGATGAGAGTAGAGATTTGTTACAAGAGTTTTTTAGAGAAAAAAGAAAAGCGGTGGGATAGTTGAAAAGTAGTTTTACACATCTACATTTACATACTCAATATAGTTTACTAGATGGATTTGCCAAAATCGATCAGATGTTAGACAAAGTAAAGGAGCTTGGGATGGATAGCGTTGCTATCACTGATCATGGTTCTATGTTTGGCGTTATCGAATTTTACAAAAAAGCAAAGAAAAAAGGCGTTAAGCCAATAATAGGATGTGAAGTATATGTGACTCCAGGTAACTACAAGTCTAAAGGGCCTGAAGATAAGACAAGACATCATTTAATTTTGTTAGCTGAAAATCATGAAGGTTATCAAAACTTAATAAAGATAGTATCTGAAGGCTATGTAAATGGTTTTTACTATAAACCTAGAGTTGATAAATCGGTACTTAGAAGATATAGCAAGGGGATCATAGCGCTTTCTGCTTGTCTTGGTGGAGAAGTGCCAAGGCTTTTAAGAGAAGGCCAATATGAACAAGCAAAGGCTAGTGCCATTGAGCATGAAAAAATCTTTGGTAAAGGTAATTATTTTCTAGAACTTCAAGACCATGACCTACTAGAACAAAAAAGAGTAAACATTGAGCTAGAAAGGATACATGAAGAAACGGGCATACCACTTGTAGCGACAAATGACGTGCATTTTACAAATCAGGATGACTTTAGAGTGCATGATGTTTTGTTATGCATTCAAACTGGTGCGACAATAAATCAAGAAAAAAGGATGAGATTTCCAAATGACCAATTCTATATAAAGAGTCCGGAGCAAATGGAAAAAATCTTTTCAAAATACGAAGGAGCTATAGAAAACACAAGGCTTATAGCAGATAGATGCGATGTTGAATTTGAATTTCATAAGCTTCATTTACCACATTTTGATATACCTGAAGGATATACAAATGAGACATATCTTAGAGAATTGGTTAATAAAGGGCTTCATAAAAAGTATAAAGATGTCACTGATGAGATTGAGAAAAGGGCTGATTTTGAGCTTAAGACCATCATTGAGATGGGCTTTGTTGACTACTTCTTGATTGTTTGGGACTTTATAGCATATGCAAAGTCTAAGGACATCCCAGTCGGGCCAGGTAGAGGATCGGCAGCGGGCTCGATAGTGTCATATGCATTAGATATTACGGGTATTGACCCGCTTAAATACAATTTACTTTTTGAAAGATTCTTGAATCCTGAGCGTGTTTCCATGCCAGATATAGATATAGATTTTTGCTATGAGAGAAGAGAAGAAGTAATAGATTATGTAAAACAAAAATATGGTGATGAAAAGGTAGCACAAATAGTTACATTTGGTACCATGGCTGCTAGAAACTCTTTAAGAGATGTTGGACGAGCTATGGAAATCGAATACTCTAAAGTTGATAAAATAGCTAAACAAGTTCCTCAGGCTATAGGGATGACACTTGATAAGGCCTTAGATGTATCACCCGACTTTAAACAAAGTTATGAGATGGATAGCACAAATAGGGTGTTGATAGATACAGCTAGAGCTGTTGAAGGTATGCCAAGACATACTTCCACACATGCGGCAGGAGTAGTTATAGCTAGTCATGATGTAGATGATTTTGTTCCATTATCACGAAATGGAGACCAAGTAACTACTCAATACAATATGATTGAACTTGAAGAACTAGGGCTTTTAAAGATGGACTTTTTAGGTTTAAGAACCCTAACAGTTATCAAAGATGCCATTGATTTAATCAGGATAAATCATGGAGTAGAAGTAGATATTGAAAATATAGACGAAAACGATCCAAAGACTTTAAACTTGTTTACTGAAGCAAATACCATTGGGATATTTCAGTTTGAGTCTGAAGGTATGAGGGCGTTTTTAAGAGAATTAAAACCAGATAGATTTGATGACCTGGTAGCTGCAAACTCTCTCTTTAGACCAGGACCTATGAATGAGATACCAAACTATATTAATTATAGGCATCATCCTTCAAAGGTTACTTATGTTCATAAGAGTTTGGAAAATATACTTAATGTAACTTATGGAACCATCGTTTATCAAGAACAGGTTATGGAAATAGTTCAAAAACTTGCAGGTTTTAGCCTTGGTGAGGCCGATAATTTACGCCGCGCGATGGGTAAAAAGAAAATGGAAGTCATGGAAGAAAATAGAAACTATTTTGTCCATGGTAAAAAAGATAAAGATGGGAAGCTTATAGTGCCAGGAGCGGTAAGAAATGGTGTTGATGAAGCAAGTGCAAATAAGATATATGATTTGATGATCGACTTTGCCAAATATGCCTTCAACAAATCTCATTCGGCTGCATATGCCATGGTAGCTATGCAAACTGCATGGCTAAAGACATATTATCCTACAGAATTTATGGCAGCACTGCTATCATCAGTAATGAGCGATACAAATAAGGTTCAGCTTTATATTAAAGAAGCTAAAAGGCTTGGTATAAAGATACTTCCACCTAACATTAACAATTCCTATCGTAAGTTTTCTGTAGAAAACGAATGTATTCGTATGGGACTATCGGCTATAAGAAATGTTGGCTATCATATAATTGATAATATTATTGAAGAAAGAAAATTTGGTAAATTTGAAAAATTAAAAGAGACGGTTGAAAGACTATATAGAAATGAAAATTCTGGAGTCAATAAGAAATCTATAGAAGGCCTGATATTAAGCGGGGCTATGGATGATTTGGGACTTTATAGATCTCAGATGATGTCTATGTATACAAATCTTATAGACTCTATCAGCTCAAGAGCAAAGAGAAACGCTCGCGGGCAGATGGATATGTTTAAGATGTTTGACGATGTTGGCATAGATGTAGATGAAGTGCCAAATATGCCAGAATTCAAGAAAAGAGATTTACTTGCTTACGAAAAAGAATATTTAGGGATATACATCACAGATCATCCTTTTAAACAATATGAATCCGTAGTAGAGCCACATATTGACTATACTACTCTAGATTTGATTGAGATGGGAGAGATGTTAGAAGCTTTAGATAATCGAAAAGTAACTATGGCTGGTCTAATAACAAAAAAACGAGAGTTATTAACAAAAACAAATAAAGTTATGGCATTTGTTACAGTTGAAGATTTATATGGAGAGATAGATCTTGTGGTATTTCCAGAAGTATATCAGAAATTTAGGGCAGACTTAGAAGAAGGTAATCCAGTCTATGTAAATGGTCAGCTACAAATAAGTGATGTAGAAAATGTTAAGATGATTTTGAATAATCTTGTTATAATAGAAGAAGAGGACTTAACACCTCAAGAAACCCTATATATACAAATGGAATATAAAGATAAAAAACGCTATTCAAGTTTAAGGGAAATTCTAGTAAAATATAAGGGTGATACAAAGGTAATAATCTATTTTAGCGATATCAATAAATCGATGGCGTTAAAAAGCGATCTATATGTAGATTTGTTAGAATTGGATTTATATAGTGAGTTAATTGAATTAGTTGGAAAAGACAATGTAAAAATCAAAAGTTAATATTAGGGGGTAACTATGAAAACTATTGGAATACTTACATCAGGAGGAGACGCACCTGGCATGAACGCTGCTATTAGAGCTATCGCTCGTACAGCTTTTGCAAATGGTCTAAGAGTTAAAGGAATAAGAAATGGATATGATGGACTTATAAAAGGAGACATCTATGAGATGAATGTATCATCTGTAGCAGATATTATCCATAAAGGTGGTACTATTTTAGGCTCTGCAAGATCTACAGAGTTTAAGACACCAGAAGGACAAAAAAAGGCTTTAGAAGTAATTAAAGAATATGGTATCGAAGGAATAATTGTCTTAGGTGGAGACGGTTCATTCATGGGTGCAAATGCACTTCATTTACATGGTATTAAAACTATGGGAGTTCCTTGTACTATCGATAACGACATGGGATACACTGAAGAAACGATTGGATTTAACACAGCTGTAGAGACTGTAGTTGAAGCGATTGGAAAGATAAGAGATACATCATCTTCTCATGGTAGAGGAAATGTTATCGAAGTTATGGGAAGAAGTTGTGGAGACATCGCTTTATATGCAGGTCTTTGTGGTGGAGCTGAAAGTATACTAGTTCCAGAAATTCCTGTAGATATGAAACAAATAATTGAAAAAGTTATTCGTGGTAGAAAAAGAGGTAAACTACATCACATCATAGTTGTAGCAGAAGGAGTTAAAGCTGAAGGCTGTAATGATTCATATGGCATAGCAAAGATGATTGATGAACAAACAGGCGTAGAAACAAAAGTAACTATTCTTGGTCATGTACAAAGAGGTGGTACTCCATCTGTTCAAGATAGACTTATAGCTAATCAACTAGGAACAAGAGCTGTTGAACTAATCATAGAAGGTAAAAGTTCACTTGCAGTAGGTATTAAGGATGGCAAGGTATACTCATTACCTATTACAGAAGCAGTTCAAATGAAAAGACAATTTAACACAGAACTATACACAATAGCGAGCATACTATCTAATTAAGGAGTCATACATGAAAAAAACTAAAATCGTATGTACCATTGGACCGGCTTCTGAATCTGAAGAGACTTTAAGAGCGTTAATGGCTACTGGCATGAATGTTTGCAGACTTAACTTCTCACATGGAGATCATGTCGAACATTTAGAAAGAATCAATAAAATCAAAAAAATAAGAAAAGAAGTTGGCGATCATATCGCTATCATGCTTGACTTAAAAGGTCCAGAAATAAGAATAGGAAAATTTGAACAAGAACCAATTCAACTAGCCCCTGGAGATAAATTTACATTAACTACAAGAGACATTATTGGAAATAAGGAAATAGTTTCTGTTAGCTACGTTGGATTGCCAAATGATTTAAGCATTGGATCAAGAATCCTTATAGATGATGGTTTGGTTGAATTTATTGTAGAAGATATTGTCGATGGCACTGATATAGTAACAAAAGTAGTTAACTATGGTGAGCTAAAACAAAGAAAGGGAGTAAATGTCCCAAATGTTAAGATAAACCTACCTAGTTTAACTCAAAAAGATATAGATGATATAAAGTTTGGTATCGAAAATGAAGTAGACTTTATAGCGGCTTCTTTTGTTAGAAGCTCACAAGATGTACTAAATATCAAAAAAGTTTTAGAAGAAAATGGTGGAGAACAAATCAAAATCATATCTAAGATTGAAAATGAAGAAGGCGTTGAAAATCTTGATGATATAATAGAAATCTCTGATGGTATCATGGTAGCAAGAGGCGACTTAGGTGTTGAAGTATCTAATGAAAGAGTACCTCTAGTGCAAAAAGAAATCATTAGAAAGACTAACTTTGCAGGTAAGCCAGTTATCACTGCTACTCAAATGCTTGATTCTATGATTAGAAACCCAAGACCTACAAGAGCAGAAGTAAATGACGTAGCTAATGCCATCCTTGATGGTTCAGATGCTATCATGCTTTCGGGTGAGACTGCAGCTGGAAAATATCCAATTGAGTCAGTTAGCCAAATGGTTAAGATAGCTGAAAATATTGAAGGATCGATAGATTTTAAAAAGGCTATGGAAATTAGAAATTCTTGGACTGAAGATGATAGCACAAATGTTATCGCTATGTCTGTTTGCCAAATCTCTGAAAGATTAAATGCAAATGGTATAGTGGCAGCTACAACTACAGGAACAACTGCAAGATCTATCTCAAAATTTAGACCATTTACTACTATAGTAGCTGCTACTTATGATGAAAAAGTAGCTAGAAGCTTAGCTTTAGTATGGGGAGTTTATTCAGTTATCACTAAGAGAGTTGAACATACAGATGAGTTAATCGATACATCAATTTACTCTGCCTTAAGAGGTGGTTTGATATTTGAAGGTGAATTAATAGTATTAACAGCTGGTATACCAGCTGGTATAGGTGGTACTACTAACCTAATTAAGGTTCATACTGTAGGAAAGATACTACTTCAAGGACAAGCTATTGGAAAAGGTTCTGTAGTAGGAAGAGTTTGTAAAGGCGAAAGTGCAAAACAACTAAAAGAAAAATTTATGGATGGAGATATCTTGGTAGCTAAATACACGGATGCAGATATTGTCGAATATATAGAAAGAGCATCTGGTATCATCGTTTCGGAAGGCGGACTTACTTCTCATGGAGCTATAGCAGCTATTCACTATAAGAAGCCAGCTATAATTGGTGTTAACTATGAGATGGCTGATATTAAAGATGGTCAAATAATTACTCTTGATGCTATATCAGGTATTGTTTATGATGGAGTAGCTAAAGTTATCTAGGAGGATATATGGGAAGAATAGTAGGGACAAATGCTATGGGCTTAAGGATGCCAGTAGTTAAGCAAGGCGATAATCTAGTAGAAGTTGTTAGCGATGTATTTGCAAAACATCTTGAACAAAGTAATACTAAAGTGGTAGAAAATGATATTATTGGAGTTACAGAATCCTTATTAGCTAGAGCTCAAGGTAATTATTGTACACTAGAAGATATCAAAAAAGACATTGAAAATAAGTTTGATGATCAGATAAATATCGTATCACCAATTTTAAGTAGAAATAGATTTTCAAATATCTTAAAAGCTATAGCATTAACTGGTAAGAAAATCAATATATACCTTTCATATCCATCTGACGAAGTAGGTAATGCCATCATGGATAAATACGAAGTGATGAGAAAGAAAATAAATATTTATGAAGATACACTTACTGAAAAAGATTATTATGATCTTTTGGGAGATATGTATCTACATCCATTTACTCACGTAAATTATGTTGAGCTTTACAAATCATTCGCTATAGACGATAATATAAATGTATACTTTAGTAACAATCTTGAATATATTGCAAAAAACTCAAAAGCCGTATTAATTGCAAATATTCATGATGAAGCTTATCTTAGAGAATTTTTTGAAAACAATGGTGTTAAAAAAGTATATTCATTAAGAGATATCATGAGCGAATCTATCGATGGAAGTGGATTTAACCCTGAGCATGGGCTATATGGTTCAAATTTAGCTACAGCAGATTCATTGAAGCTATTTCCTAGAGATGCAAGAAAGTTTGCATATGATTTACAAAAAGCCATTTATGAAAAAACGGATGTAAATCTTAATGTATTAGTATATGGTGATGGAGCGTTTAAGGACCCTTCAGGAAAGATTTGGGAACTTGCTGATCCTGTAGTATCACCTGGATATACTGATGGTTTGATTGGTTTACCAAATGAGATTAAGTTTAAATATGTAGCTGATAATGAGTTAAAGGGATTGTCTGGTGAAGAAGCTGATGAAGCTATGAGAAAGAGAATTGCTGAAAAAAACTCAGATACAAAAACAGCTGATAAACTGGGAACTACTCCTAGACAATTAACTGATTTAATAGGTTCTTTATGCGATTTAGTTAGTGGTTCTGGAGATAAGGGAACACCAGTTATATATATTAAAGGATATTTTGACAATTACTCTGACCAATAATCTTTGATTATTTGGTAAGAGTTGTCATTATGGCAAGCAATTGCCAAATATACATAAGGAGAGGATATGGCGGATTTTTTACATCTGGTAATATTAACAATATCCCCTGTTATTATTAACATACTGGAACTATTAGGGATACTTATTATTGTTTATGGAAGTATTAAAGCAATTATAAGATTAATTAAGGTTGGTTTTTCACTTAATGACCCAACTGCAAAAATAATGTTGGGAGAGACATTTGCGATAGCGCTTGAATTTAAGCTTGGCGCCGAAATTATCAAGACAGTTATCGTTCATACAGTTAATGAGTTGATCGTATTAGGGGTTGTAGTATTCTTAAGAATCATTATGACATATGTCATCCATTGGGAAGTAGAACAAGCTGGTGGAGCACATGTTGTAGAAAGAAAAAAAGAACAGAATTAATTGAGAAATGGCGAAAATTTTTTCGCCATTTTACAGTTAAAATTAAATACGTTAATAAACTTATATTTAAATTTCCTTATTGTAAAATGGGGTAAATATAAATATAAGTTTAAACATATAAATCAAGGAGGTAGTATTTTGCATGTATTAATTTCAAAACTTAAAGGGGTGCTTGTATCGGTCTTGCCCATCACCGTATTAGTACTTTTGATTCATTTTACATTGACACCGATGGACCTACCGCTATTGATTAGATTTATCATCGGATCTATTCTGGTGATTATAGGATTGACGTCATTTTTTATAGGGGTGGATATAGGTATCACACCATTAGGGAATTTGACGGGATCATCTTTAGCAAAATCAAACAAACTTTGGTTAGTTTTGATAGGCGGAGTGATATTAGGATTCTTTATCTCAATAGCTGAACCAGGGCTTATGGTACTTGCAGGGCAAGTTGATATGGTAACATCAGGAGCTATATCATCAACTACGATATTAGTCGTAGTATCAGTAGGAATGGCGGTAATGATAGCGCTAGGATTTTTGAGAATATTTTACAATATTCCACTTTATAAGATTCTTCTAGTCACATATATTTTCATATTTGGATTGGCATTATTCACAAGTTCAGAATTTTTAGCTATATCATTTGACGCATCTGGAGCGACGACAGGTATACTTGCAGTGCCATTTATATTAGCGCTTTCAACAGGTATATCAAAACTAAAAAAAGATAGTAAGGCTTCAGAAAATGACAGTTTCGGGCTAGTAGCCATGGCTTCATCAGGAGCGATTATAGCAGTTATGTTACTAGATATCTTATCTCCAGTAACAAAGTATGCTGAAGATATGAGTTTGGATATAGTTAAGGAATCTTCGATTTGGGGACCATTTATAAACGGATTTGGAGCAAATCTTTTTGAGAGTGTGATCTCTTTATTCCCATTATTGATTATATTTTTAGTATTAAATGCCATCGCTTTTAAGCTAAAGAAAAGAGACTTCAGACAGATGGCAACAGGCTTTATATTTACATTTATTGGATTATTTTTCTTCCTATCGGGAGTTAATGGTGGATTTATGGAAATTGGAGCTACTATTGGAGCAGAACTAGCTTCATGGGACAATAAAACTTATGTAGTAATCATAGCATTCATAGTAGGGGTAGTGACTATACTTGCTGAACCAGCGGTATATGTACTTACAAAACAAATTGAAGATGTTACTGTAGGTTATGTAAAAAAGATAGCAGTACTTGTGCCGTTGGCACTTGGAGTAGGATTAGCGGTTATGCTATCAGTGATAAGAATAGTAACGCCAAATATTCAATTATGGCATTACTTATTACCAGGATATATTATTGCATTGGCATTGATGTTTTTCGTACCAAAATTATTCGTAGGTATCGCTTTTGATGCCGGCGGAGTAGCCACTGGACCTATGACGGCAACATTTATATTGGCCTTTGTTCAAGGGGCTGCAAATGCTTTTGAAGGCGCAAACTTGTTAACAGATGGATTTGGGATGATTGCTATGGTAGCGATGATGCCTATCATCACTTTACAGATATTAGGATTAATATTTGAGATAATATCAAAGAAGAAAGGAATTAAGAAAGCACATGAATAATATACAACCAAGTTCATATGAGATGATATATGCCATAGTAGATCATGGTCATGCAAGTAAGTTTTTGCATAAGGCTATGGATTATGGTATTAGAGGTGGTACCATTCTTTATGGAAAAGGTACTGTATCAAATCCTATCTTAAATTTCCTATCTTTATATGATGAAGAAAAAGAAATTATCCTGATGGGAGCTGAAAGTGGCGTAGCAAAAGAAGCTATGCAAAAGCTAAATGATCATTTTAAGTTGCATAAACCAGGAAGAGGTATAGCGTTTAGCACGGGTCTAGATTTAGTTAGAGGTTCTACATTATGTGAGAGAGATGATATTAAAAAGGAGGAGGCTACATCTATGTATAAATTAATCATAACTATCGTAAATAGAGGTAAGGCTGAAGACGTTATTGATGCAGCCAAAGAAAAAGGAGCTCGTGGTGGCACGATTATGAATGCCAGAGGCTCAGGAGTAAACGAAAACTTTAAGGTATTTAACATGGATATAGAACCAGAAAAAGAAATGGTTTTAGTTATCGTTAAAGAAGATATCTTTTCTGATATAGTATCAAATATCGAACAAAAACTTGAGTTAAGCGAACCAGGAAATGGTATCATATTCGTACAAGATTTAAAAAGAGTTTACGGGATATACGAAGATAAAAAGTAAGATTAAGTGAATTCGTTTGAATTCACTTTCTTTATATAAGTAGTTAGAGAACATAAATATTAAGAGGGGTAAAATGATTAAAGCAATATTTTTTGACGTGGATGGTACTTTATTGAGTTTTGATACTCATACTATGCCACAATCTACAAGAGAGTCACTATTTAAGTTAAGAGACAAAGGAATTAAGCTATTTTTAGCAACAGGCAGATCTCCAAAAGTCTATCCAAAAATCGCACATCTAATAGATTTTCAATTCGATGGATATGTTTTTTGTAACGGCCAATATGTAGTTGTCGAAGAAAAAGTGATTCACAATATGCCTTTGCCTAAAGAAGATTTAGTAAATCTATTGCCATATTTTGAAGAAAACAATATCGCAGTTCATTTTACTGAATTAGATTACTCATATGCTAATCTTGAAAATGAAAGGGTATCAAAGCTTAGAGAGCTTTTAGGAGCGACTTATCCTAACACAAGAAATGATAACCCAGAAAGAGTAAAGGTCAACGACACGTATCAGCTATCGGCATATATACTTCCTGATGAAGAAGAGGAATTTTTCAAGCAAGCTCCAAATCTTAGAGGAGTAAGGTGGAATGATTTATTCGCTGATATCATACCTCTAAAGGGTGGCAAGGCAGTTGGTATAGAAAAGATGTTAGAGCATTTTGGTCTAGAGAAAAGTGAGTCTATGGCATTTGGAGATGGCGGTAACGATACTGAGATGCTTGAATATGTAGAGTATGGTATAGCTATGGGAAATGCAGTTCAAAGCGCAAAAGATGTTAGCGTATTTGTGACAGAACATGTAGATAATGATGGGATTTATAAAGCATTAGTTAAATACGAATTGGTAGATTAATATGAAAAAAATAGTAGCATTATTTGGAAAAAATTTAGATGAGATTAAAGAAGAATTAAAAATAGTTGAAAACTATAAAATCGATATCGTAGAGATTAGGGCAGACTATCTAGAAGATAGAGGTCTTTCTAATCTAGCTGATATAGTAAGCCAAATTAAGAATTATGAAAATCTAGAAATCATGCTTACGCTTAGATCTAAAAGAGAAGGCGGTGGGTTTGTAGGGCTTGATTATGCAGAAAGAATTCTTTCGTATTTAGATTTAAATATTGACTATATCGATATTCAGGTGAATGAATTGAGTGATCAAACTCTTCATGAACTTATAGAGTACGCGCAAAAAAGAGAGATTAAGACTATATTTTCGGTTCACGATATGGGTAGAGCTATCACAAAAGGTATATTTAGACATTACTTTGATAAAGCAAAGAAGTTTGATGCCGATATAGTAAAAATTGTTGATATGCCACAAAATATCGGTGAGGTAATAGCCAAGCTTGAATTTTCCGGCAAGTATCAAAATAGTAAAAAGCCTGCACTTATTTCTATATCAATGGGTGGCTTAGGTAAGATATCAAGATACGAGACAAATATCTACAAACCTTCATATACATTTATCAACATTAATGATGATATAGAAATTGGTCAGATAAGAATTGAAGAGATGGATACAATACTTTCTCAAAAAACCGATATAAATTTCTATACATCGATGAATACTATAATAGGCAAGATTTTTATATATTCAAATCTAAAGGGAGTTAGCGAGATAACTTTTGATACCATTAGACATAAGGCAGGAGTTATGGATATCGAATATGAGGATGCTATATTAAGAGAAGCAAAGATACAACTAGAGGAATATTTTACAAAAGAAAGAAAAGAATTTGAGGTTAAGCTTTCATATAAGGCAAGTGATTTTGACTATAGTTGCTATGATGAACTAAAAAAAGTCGAGTATGGCGAAGTTATTAGCTATAAAGAGCTGGCAGAGAGAGCAGGCTATGAGAATGCTCAAAGAGCTTGTGGAAATGCTATGGCTAAAAACCTAATTCCTATCTTTATACCATGTCATAGGGTGGTAAAAACAGGTGGGGACATTGGCCAATATACAGGAGGTTCACACAGAAAACAAATTCTTTTAGATTTAGAAAGAACCGATTGATACAAGCGATATAAAAGGGAGAGAATATGTCTGCAAAAGATTTAGTTAAAGTTACCTTGCTTGGGACATCTGATGTTCATGGATTCTATCAACCATGGGATTATTCAATGGATGTTGTTAGTAAAAAAGGTGGTCTATCAAGAGTTAGCACAGTATATAAAAAATTAAAAAGAGAAAACCAACATGTTTTGCTTTTAGATTGTGGAGATTTAATTCAAGGAAATAGTGCTGAGCTATTTTTAGGAATAGGGAAATATCCAGGTATAGAATCAGCCAATAAGATAGGCTATGAGATCCTAAATATGGGAAATCATGAGTTCAATTTTGGTATGGACAAACTATATAATGTTATCACACAATTTTATGGGATTGCTATGATGGGAAATCTATATAGTAAAAATGGATTTAGGATGATGAATGGAGTTTATGTTAAACATTTTAACGGGATAAAAATAGGATTCATATCGCTTAATACTCCACTTGTTAGGCATTTCGAAGAAAAACGTGGAAATCTTGTTAATCATGATGTGACAGATGCGGATGTTGAGTTAGCTTATCTACTTAAAGAAGTTGAGAAAGAAGAAGTAGATGCGCTGATAGGGATATTTCACATGGGAGATAAAAACGAAAATAATATACCAAATACTGGCGTAAGGGATTTACTTTATCATGTAAAAGGGGCAGAAAAAATTGATGCCATATTTGGTGGACATATGCATCAAATTATCTCAAAGATGATGATAAAAAATACAATATTCGTTCAACCTGGCTCGACTGGTGAAGCGGTTAATAGGATTGATTTAGTATTTGATAAGACGAAAGAAAAGAAATTAGTTTCTATAGATTCTTCTGTGATAATGATTGACGACAGCATCGAAAGTGATAAAGAAGTTGAGAAGGTATTAGAACCATATCATAATGAACTTAGAGAATATGCAAATGAATTAGTTGGATATGTTGAAGGCCCAAGTTTAACTCCTCAAGACGAGGTGTCACAAGTGCCTCAAACTAGGATATCTGAAACGGGTGTTTCTGATTTTTATCTTGATGTTATGCTCAAATACAGCAATGCTGATGTAGTGGCAACTCATTTAGATAATCCATATCCATATATGCCATCAGGCGAGATTAAGAGAAAGCATATCTACAATAGCTACAGATACGCAGGTGGCGATATATCAAATTATGAGATAACGGGAAGAGATCTTAAAGACTATATGGAATGGTCGGCAGGATTTTTCAACCAAAGTAAACAAGGCGATATCACTATAAGCTTTGATAAAGAGAGAACGGCTTTTAAGTATTCGACATTTGATATATTTGGTAATATTAAATACGATATAGACATCACTAAACCGATGGGATTTAGGATTCTAAATCTGAGAAAAATGGACGATACCCCAATCACAGATAGTGAGGTGCTAATCATTGGTCTTAATAAATATAGGATGGACTTTTTGACTTCACAAGAAGGTCCTCTTCATGACAGGGAATTTAAGCAAGTTTGGTCATCTATGACAAATGGTGAGTACGAGCTTAGAGGCAATAAGGTAAGAGGAACTATAAGAAATCTAGCCATGCTATATTTTCAAGATCTTCCAAATCAAACATATGTACACGATAATATCCCAAGATGGCAGGTCATTACTTATCCGATCGAACCAGAGCTAAAAGAAAAAGCAATAGATTTAATCAATAGAGATATTATCCAATTACCTATAGGCAAAAATGGGGATGTTGATTTATCAATTTCGAAAAACATTTATGATCCGATAACCATTGCTGAATATGAAAATATCCTAACTCTATGCGAAAAATGTGCAAGTAAGATAGATATAAACATGAGCATAGTGGATGTTGTTCAATTAATCGAATAGATATATACCTATAAGTAGTAGTTTGATATAATATAAAAGAAATTTAATGGAGGTAATTATGAAATTTAAAGAATTAGAATACAAAAGACCAGATTTGGACAAGCTTTTAGTTGACTCAAATCTAGGCCTTGATAAACTTGAAAATGCAAAAACAAAAGAAGAATTTTTTGAAGCATTAAAAGACAACTATGATTTATACAAAGTATTAGGAGAGATGTCAACTATCGCATCTATAAGAAATAGTATTGATACAGCAGATGAATTCTATGAAAAAGAAGTACAAGCATACAATGAATTTTTCCCTAAATATCAACAAGTGTCTAATAGGTTATCAAAGATTAGACTGGCTTCTCCTTTTAGAAAAGATTTTGAAGAAAAATACGGCGACACTATTACAAAAAAAGATGAGTTAGAGAAGGATATATTCGATCCATCAATTATTGAAGATAGAGTTAAAGAAGCAGACCTTCAACTTGAATACACAAAATTAGTAGCTTCAGCTAAGATCGATTTCCAAGGTGAACTAAGAAACTTATCACAAATGTCATCATTCTATGAATCAAAAGATAGAGAAGTTAGAAAAGAAGCGTTTGAAAGAGTTAATGCGTGGTTCTCAGAAAACCAAGCAGAATTAGATAGACTTTATGATGAATTAGTTGCTTTAAGAACAACTATTGCTCAAAAGTTAGGCTTTAAGTCATATGACGAAGTAGCATATAAGTCTATGTCAAGAATAGGTTGGGATAAAGTGGATGCTGGCAAATATAGAGACCAAATAGTTAAATATATCGTGCCATTAGCTACAAAACTTTATGAAGAACAAAGAGAAAGAATCGGCGTAGAAGAACTTAAATACTACGATGTACCTCTTGATTTCCTAACAGGAAACCCAATGCCAGTTGGAGATGAACCAGTGCTTGTTGATGCTGCCCAAAAAATGTATAGAGAATTATCTAAAGAAACTGGTGAGTTTTTCGATATCATGGTAGAAAGAGATATGATGGATTTAACTACTAAAGAAGGAAAAGCTCCAGGTGGATATATGACTTCATTACCAATCACTAAACTACCATTTATATTTTCAAACTTTAATGGAACTTCAGGTGACGTTGATGTATTGACACATGAGGCAGGACATGCATTCCAAGGATATGTAGCAAGAAATGAATATCCACCAGAAAATGCTTGGGGTCCAATGGAAATCATGGAAACACATTCAATGAGTATGGAGTATTTTACACATCCATGGATGGAATCATTCTTTGGCGATGATACTGAAAAATACTATTATTCACATGTTGTTTCTTCACTTAAATTCCTTCCTTATGGAGCAAGTATTGATGAGTTCCAAGAATGGGTTTATGAAAATCCAACAGCTACTCCACAAGAAAGAAGAGCTAAATATAGAGAACTAGAGAGAAAATATCTTCCTCATATAGACTATGATGGAAATGAATATCTTGAAAATGGTGGAAGATGGCAAAGACAGCTTCACGTTTATCAATATCCAATGTATTACCTTGACTACACTATAGCTCAAGTAAATGCATTCCAATATTTTATCTGGGTGATGGAAGATCCAAAAGCTGCATGGGAATCTTACATGAAGCTTTGTGAGATTGGTGGAAGATATCCATTCGATCAAATCCTAGAAGAAGTGGGCCTTGATAACCCATTTAAAGAAGGAACTATGAAACCAATCGTAGAAAAATTAGAACAATATTTAGACTCACTAGATAAATCTAAAATAAAATAAATATCTTAACTCCCAATTGTGAATAACTTTTGGGAGTTTGTTCGTTTTATGGTAAAATACTAGAAAATAGATGATAAAATGTTAGAGTTGGTGGTATATATTTTACAAAAAAATATTGACATCAGCTCATGGATTTGTTAGACTTGATACAATTTAAAACACTTATATTTAAGGAGGATTTATGAGAATTAGAGAAGCATTGACTTATGATGACGTACTTCTAGTGCCGCAACAATCAGAAATAACGCCAGATAAAGTCGACCTGAAAACAAAACTAACTAAGACAATCGAGCTTAACATTCCGCTAATAAGTGCAGGTATGGACACTGTTACTGAAAGCAGGATGGCTATAGCTATGGCAAGACAAGGGGGAATTGGGATTATTCATAAAAATATGAGTGTAGAAGCCCAAGCTTTAGAAGTAAATCGTGTAAAAAGAAGTGAACATGGGGTTATCATCGATCCATTTTACCTTGGACCAGATAGCAAAGTGAAAGATGCAAATGATTTAATGGCAACTTACCGTATTAGTGGGGTGCCTATTGTTGATGCGAACAAAAAACTACTAGGAATAATAACAAATAGAGACGTGCGTTTTGAAAAAGACGACGAGAAATTGGTGAGCGAAGTCATGACTAAGGATAATTTAGTAGTGGCTTTTTCTGATATTAGCCTAGAAGATGCTGAAAGAAAACTTAGAGAACACAAAATTGAAAAACTTCCTTTAGTTGATGAAAACTATGGTTTAACTGGACTTATCACTATAAAAGATATAGAAAAAGTTGTTATCTATCCTAATAGAGCAACTGATGATAAACAAAGACTTCTTGTAGGTGCGGCAGTAGGTATCTCTAATGATTTTGAAGAAAGAGTAGCAGCTCTTGTTGAAAATCAAGCCGATGTACTAGTACTAGACAGCGCACATGGTCATTCAAGAAATATCATAAATGCACTTAAATGGATTAAAGAAAAATATCCACAACAACAAGTTATCGTAGGAAATATCGCTACTAAAGAAGCGGCTCTTGCCCTAATCGAAGCAGGTGCTGATGCGATCAAAGTAGGTATAGGACCAGGCTCAATCTGTACTACTCGTGTAGTATCTGGAGTTGGTGTACCTCAATTAACAGCAGTTGATGATGTAGTTAAAGTAGCAAGAGAATATGGTGTACCAGTTATAGCAGATGGTGGTATCAAATATTCGGGCGATATCGTAAAAGCTCTTGCAGTAGGAGCTGATACAGTTATGCTAGGAAGCCTTTTAGCAGGAACTGATGAAAGTCCGGGTGAACGCGTTATCTACCGTGGTAGATCATTCAAAAACTACAGAGGTATGGGTTCAATCTCAGCTATGAAAGCTGGAAGTGGAGATAGATATTTCCAAAATGATACTAAGAAATTTGTACCAGAAGGTGTAGAAGCAAGAGTACCTTATAGAGGACTTGCAAAAGATATAGTTTACCAACTATTAGGAGGCATCAAATCTGGAATGGGCTATTGTGGTTCAAAAGACCTACAAGAACTTTATGAAAAAGCTGAATTTGTAAAAATAACAGGTGCAGGTCTAATAGAATCTCATCCTCATGGAATTCAAATAACTGCAGAACCACCAAACTACAGCGCTGTGGAGCAATCATATGATAACGATAATTGATTTTGGAGGACAAAATAATCACCTTACTGCAAGGATAGTAAGAGACCTTCACGTATTTTGTGAAGTAACAAATGACAAAAAAGCACTAGAGCACATTAAACAAAAACAACCACAGGCAATCATCTTAACAGGCTCAAAAAGACAACCAATAGAGCTTCCAAGCTTACCAATCCTTGACTTAACAGGAGTAGAAGAATCCCAACAAAAGGACCTAATATCTTCATTCCTATTTGACCAAAATTCAATCCCAGCCGATTGGACAATGGAAAACTATGCTAAATCAGCAATCGAAGATATCAAGCAAAGAGTTCAAGATAAAAAAGTCCTTTTAGCACTTTCAGGTGGGGTAGATTCATCAGTAGTAGCAGCCCTTATCTCAAAAGCCATCGGACCAAATCTAACATGTATCTTTGTAGACCATGGCCTAATGAGAAAAAATGAAGGTCTTGAAGTAGAAGAAGCTTTCAAAGACTCAGGAATGAACTTTATCAAAATTGATGCTGAAACAAGATTTCTAAATCGCCTAAAAGGCATCACAGATCCTGAACAAAAGCGTAAGACAATCGGTGAAGAATTCATCCGTGTATTTGAAGAAATCGGCCGCGAGATCAAATCCGTAGACTTCCTAGCACAAGGAACAATCTATCCAGACATAATCGAATCAGGCACAGATGGACAACTAGCAGTAAAGTCCCATCATAATGTAGGAGGACTACCAGATGTCATAGACTTCGAAGGCCTAATCGAACCACTAGACATCCTATTTAAAGACGAAGTACGTGAACTTGGTAAAGTCCTAGGATTACCAAACTACCTAGTAAATCGTCAACCATTCCCAGGCCCAGGCCTAGGAATCCGTTGCATAGGCGAACTAACAAAAGAACGCTTAGACATCCTACGCGATGCAGACAAAATCTTCCGCAGCGAACTAGAAAAAGCACAACTACCAAATCTAGGACAATACTTTGCAGTACTAACAGACATACGTTCAGTCGGAGTCACAAACAACCAAAGAACCTATGACTACACATTAGCACTACGAGCAGTCTCAACAAAAGACTTTATGCAAGCCAAATGGGTCCAAATCCCATACGACCTGCTAGACCAAATCTCACAAAAAATAGTAAACGAAGTACCACATATAAATCGTATAGTGTACGATATAACAAGTAAACCGCCTGCGACGATAGAGTGGGAATAGACAACCCAACGAATCGAGCCTCAAATAGAGGCGAAGAAGAGTTGTAGGTAGTCTTTCTGCCAGGGTTTCGAGGCGATTGGCAAGCAAA
>JAAYEL010000045.1 GCA_012728755.1 Tissierellia bacterium
GTGCTAGTTTGGCTAAAACCCCCAAACTAGCACGTATAAACGCACCCAAACGAACGTGCTAGTTTGGCCAAAACCCCAAAACTAGCACGTATAAAAGCACCGAAGTGAACGTGCTAGTTTGACTAAAACCCCAAAACTAGCACGTATAAAAGCACCCAAGCGAACGTGCTAGTTTGGCCAAAACCCCGAAACTAGCACGTATAAACGCACCGAAGTGAACGTGCTAGTTTGGCCAAAACCCCGAAACTAGCACGTATAAAAGCACCGAAGCGAACGTGCTAGTTTGACTAAAACCTCGAAACTAGCACGTATAAAAGCACCCAAGCGAACGTGCTAGTTTGACCGAAAGCTCAAAACTAGCACGTTGAGGTGCTCATTTTACCTTTTGTGTTTGCCATTTGTAGGGTTTTGATTAGGCGAAATCTACTGCGCCATAAAAAAACGGCGAACATTGGAGTTCTCCGTCTCTTTCATTTTAGTATTTATTGTTTGATTTTATTGCGATTTTTCATTTCGATGTATGTGGCTGTTATCTCTGCTCCTAGTACGATGGCTTGGCAGATCATTAGTAGCCAGACTAGAAGGGCTAGGATGCCGGCCATGGCGCCGTAGTAGACGTTCATACTTGATAGTTCTTGTGTGTAGGAGTAGATTAGGGTGATTAGGATGATGGCTATACTTGTGAAGATTGAGCCGATGAAGGCTGCATCCCACGGGATTTGTGTTTCTTTGTCGGTAGCTGGTGCAAACTTGAAGAAAAATACAAATAGTACGGTCATCATTAGTAGCGGCATCAGACTTGTGATGCCATTTACTAGTAGGTCGTAGATGCCTGGTGCCACTTCTGCTATTGGCGTATAGGTCTCAATAAAACTTATGATGTTTTTATTGAATACGTTGAAAAATAGCAATCCTGCAAAGATTATGACAAATCCTATCATATAAAGGACTCCTGAGATTTTTTCGATGATGAAATTAGGTTTTTTTTCAACATCGAAGATCTCATTTATTGTTTGAACAAGGCCTAGAAAACCTCTCGAACCAAGCCATAGCCATGATATAAAGGCTAAGATGGAAAGGCCTGAAGATCTGATACTGATCATCCCTCTAAGTAGGGGCGTTAGTATAAGGCTTGTACTTTCTGGAAGGTAGCCGATGGCCTGAAATAACAGGTCATCGAAAGAATCGTTTACATAGGAAAGCACCTGTGATAGGAAAATTACCATTGGGATAAATGACAGGATTAAGCTATAGGCAAGAAAAGACGAGCTATAGCTGAAATGCGAGTTTTTTATCCTCTTAAAAAGTCGTTTGGCAAAATCCCATAACCATGCGCTAACCTTGTTTTTATACATCAAATTTTCTGTTTTTTTAACTATGCTATTTAACTTCTCCATTTTCCACCTTCTTTAGGTATTTATTGAACCATAGAACTATCTCATCTAATCTCTTAATCCTATTTTTAGGCTTTCCAGATCTAGAAAGTTCATGAGTCTCGCCATTAAATACCATCATTTTTGTATCTACACCCTGCACTTTAAGCGCTGTGTAGACTTGCATCCCTTGTTCAAGAGGACATCTTAAATCTTGATCCGAATGAACTACAAGGGTAGGAGTTTTTACGTTGTTGAAATATTTTAGCGGAGAAGTATTCCACATTAATTCAAAATTATCCCAAGGCGTTGATTGAGTTTGGTCTTTTGCAAAAAAGTAACCTATATCAGACACTCCGTAGAAACTAGTCCAGTTTGAGATGGACCTTTGTGTATTTGCCGCCTTAAATCTATCAGTATGACCTATAATCCAGTTAGTCATAAATCCTCCATAAGAACCACCAAGTACACCAAGGTTTTCTGAGTCTATGTCTGGATATTTTTCTAAAACGACATCTGTAAATTTCATCAAATCATCATAGTCAATTGTTCCATATTTTCCTCTGATATCTGAAAATTCAACCCCACGTCCAGAAGAACCTCTTGGGTTTGTATAGAAAACAAAATAGCCTTCGTTTGCTAACAATTGCATCTCATGATGAAGCACATCTGAATATGCAGTTTTTGGTCCACCGTGGATCTCAAGAAGCCCTGGATATTTTTTGCCCTTTTCATAATTAGTAGGCTTTATCACATAACCATCGAACTCATTTTTATCATTTTCAAAGGTAAAATGCTCTATATCTGATATCTCATATTTATCTAGAACTTCTGAAAAGTTGGTAATTTTCTTCTCCTTTTTCTTAGATAAATCTTCTTTTACAAAAATCTCTGCTAAATCAAGGCTATCAAAAGCTGAGTAAACAAGAAGGTCATCTTTGATATCAAACATCTCAACAGACTTTTTGTCGCCGATTACTTGCTCAACATTTCCCTTTGAATCAACAGAATACAGATAGGCATGATCTCTAACTGTAGATACGAAATAAAGTTTGTTAGAAACCACTTTCATTTGTGTACCACCACCAAATCTAACATCCGTGCCAGTTGAATTGTAAAATGCCATATCGAATTCTTTTCCAACTATTTTCTTATCGTTAGAACCATCTAAATCCATCATATAGACGAAATTATCTTCATTGCTACCATGCTTTTTCATATCGCTACCAGTATAGATAAGTCTATCTTCAAGGAAGTCAAAAAATTCATATCCGAATTCGTCCTTAGAGATTTTTTCTACCTTTCTTGTCTCAAGATCAAGTGTAGCAAGATTGTTGTAAAAATCGTTACAATCATATGAACTATATGCATAAACGATTAAGTTTTTGTCTTTATTAAATTTAACATCGTCGATAGAAATATCATCTTCTGTAAGCTTTTCAAGTTTGTTATCCACTCTATCAAAAATGTATAAAGCTTGTTGTCTATCATAATTATAGCCTGGTCCATTTAGCCAAAATGGAAGCCTATTTACTTCATGATATCCTTCATTTCTATCAGCAAATTTTGATCCTAATACTAGAAATTTTCCTTCATATAATTCGATTAGCTTTGTCACTGCAAGTTCTAAATCAAAAGCCTTAACAGACTCACCACCATCTAGAGAAACCTCATAATATGATGTTTTCTTTTCCGGCTTATCTTTACCTGAAGTAAACAAAACTTTTGAACTTTCTAAGAAAATAAAAGAAGAATCCTTATCAGAGCTAGTTAGCTGAAATGTCTTCTTCCCATCAAATCTATAAGCCCATAAATTTGTTTTATATAAATTTTCTTCCACATCTGCATTAGTAATAGCATATACTACATGCTTTTTATTTGGACTTATCTTTAGCGAATGCACAAAAGAAAAATCCTTAAACGAATCACTCTTTATTCTTTCCATAATAACCCTCTTTCCTGTGTTTTCATAATACTATCTTACCCAAACTATGATATAATTACAATTAGAATTGTAGGAGATATTATGGAAGATAGAAAATTACACGATAAGATAAGAGCTAGAAGAAAGCGAAGAATAAAGAAGAGAAAGGCTAATAAGTTTAAGGTAATATTACTTATACTTGCAGCTATTGTTTTTGTATTTTTATTTTATAAAATCATAACTGCGGTGGCGGGACTTTTTACAAATAATGATGGAGATAATGTATCGCAGACGGTTGTGGAAGAAAATGTTCCAGAAGAAAAGCCTGAAGTAAAGCCAGAAGAAAAACCACCATTATCATTGACAGTTGATGAAGAAGAACCAGAAAAACCTACTACGGATATAAAGCCTGTAGATACAAATATCACTCTTGAAAAGAAAATAGAGAATCTAGAGAAAAAGATAAATTCGTTTATATCCTATAATAAAATCCAAAAAGATGAACTGACAGTTTCGTATTTTAACTTGGATACAAATGAAGGCTATGACTTGAATACTGAGGTTGAATTTGGAGTTGGTAGATCAAATAACTTCATTATAGCTATGGAAGTATATGACTTAGCAGCTGAAAAAGGCTATGATTTAGAAGAAGAGATAACGGTAATTCCTGATGAAGAAAAGAAGGAAAATACTAGTCCTATCAAATATGCAGTCAAGGAATTAGTTAAGGTCATGCTTCAAACGGATTCTTGGGAAGCAAGACAAAGACTTATTCAATACATCGAGGACAAAACTGCTAAAAATTGGTACGATGAAGTTAATTCACGATACGATATAAATATTACTCATAATAATCAAATGACTGGTAATGATTCAGTTAAAATGATGAGAAAACTTTTTGAACTAAGAAAAGTAACTACTGAAGAAAGAGTTCGTTACGAGACAGATAGGATTGAAAAATACCTAGAGATAATTAATTTTATGAGAAAACAAACATCTCAAAGTAATATTTCTTTAGATATTATGAGAAAGGCTCAGTTCAGCGAAAACTTAGGAAATGACTATATGGACTATACTAGTATGGGATATGTTCTTGGAAATAAGAGATATGTATTTGTTATTAACTCAGGACATAATAACAAGACAGTGGTATTTGATTTGTTGAATTTAGTTAATGAGTGGCATGATTATTATAATTAATCAGTAGGGTAAAATGAGTAATATGCTCAATATCTCTAAAATATTATAAGTAAATAATAAAAATTTTTAATAATAATCAAATAATGTTTGACAAAAAAGAATAATCTTGGTAATATATCAGTAATAAAAAATGCGATGAGAAGACAAGTAGCTTTTGTGATTTAATTTCAGAGAGTCTCGGTTGGTGTAAAGAGATATTAATAGCTTTAGTGAATAAAGACTTTGAGCAGCGCGGCGGATAATTGATGTCGTGACGTGGTTTGCACGTTATAGCAAAGGAGTATGATAGTACTTGCTAAGGTTTATATCGTGAGGTATATACAAAGTTGGGTGGTAACACGAAGTTTAGGCTTTCGTCCCAAGTTGGAAACAACTGGGATGAAGGCTTTTTTAATTCAAAAATTATGGAGGAAAACAATGAAAAAATTAATGATGGTACTTTTGTCAGTAATGATGATCTTAACTCTTGCAGCATGTGGAGGATCAAATACTGATACTAACACGACAGGTAATGAAACTAATGGGGAACAAGAAGTTCTTAAAGTAGGTACGGAAGCAAACTATGCACCTTTTAACTGGACACAATCAGACGATTTAAATGGTGCTGTAGCTATTGAAGGTTCAAGTGACTTTGCAAATGGATATGATATTCAAATTGCTAAAAGAGTTGCTGAAGGATTAAATAAAAAGTTAGTAGTTGTTAAGGTAGATTGGGATGGCTTAATTCCAGCTCTAACATCTGGAAAAATCGATATGATACTTGCTGGTATGAGCCCAACAGCTAAAAGAGCAGAGACAATCGACTTTTCATCACCATACTATGAATCAGATTTAGTAATGGTTGTTAAAGCGGATGGTCCTTATGCAAATGCGACATCAAAAGCAGATTTTAATGGAGCAAAAGTAGTAGCTCAATTAGGAACATTTCACGATACAGTAATCGATCAAATCGAAGGCGTAGATCATTTAGCTCCTATGGAGTCTTTCCCAGTTATAAGAGTAGCGGTTCAAAGTGGTAAAGCTGATGCTTATATAGCTGAAAAGCCAGAAGGTGAAGCAGTAAAGGCAGCTAATATTGGACTAAAGATGATTGAATTAACTGATGGTTTTGAAGCAAGCGTAGAAGATACTCAAGTATCAGTAGGATTAAGAAAAGATAGCGAGTATAAGGAAGAAGTTAATAAGGTTATTGAAGGCATTACTGAAGAACAAAGAATTCAAATAATGACAGAAGTTCAATCATACCAATAAGGTGAGGTAATATGCAGTTTTTAAAAACAATGGGAGAAATCTTCATAAATAATCATGAAGCATTTCTTAGAGGGACGTTAATGACAATCCTTATCTCTTTTGTGGGCACTATAGTAGGGCTAATAATTGGGATGATAATAGGGATTGTTAGGACAACGCCACCTAGCAAAAATAAATTTCTAAATTTAATATTAAAGCTTGTAAAAGCCTTAATGAATATATATGTTCAAGTATTAAGAGGAACACCAATGATAGTACAAGCTTCATTGTTCTTCTATGGGCTACAGCAATATGCTCAAATTGATATGTCAGCTATGACATCTTCATTTATCGTTGTATCAATAAATACAGGTGCATATATGGCTGAGGTAGTTAGAGGTGGTATCAATTCGATTGACAAAGGTCAATTCGAAGCAAGTCAAGCACTTGGTATGAATCATGTAAAGACTATGGCATTTGTAGTGCTTCCACAGGCATTTAGAAATATAGTTCCGTCTATAGGAAACGAATTTATAGTTAATATTAAGGACACTTCAGTACTTAATGTAATTACTATGAGCGAGTTATTCTTTGTGACAAAAACGATCGTAGCACAAAACTACAAATATTTTGAGACATATATGATAACTTCGTTGATTTATTTGGCGCTAACTTTAAGTATAGCTTCATTACTTCATCTTCTAGAAAAGAAATTAAGAGGTCCTGAAAACTATGCTTTATTGGACTCTTCAGATATTATGAAAAGTGGAAATTAGGAGTTATTATGGATAAAAATATAATTGAAGTTAAAGATTTGAAAAAATCATTTGGTAGCAATGAAGTCCTTAAAGGCGTGAATTTTAACGTGAAAGAGGGAGAAGTTATTACGATTATTGGATCATCTGGGTCTGGTAAGTCTACTCTTCTAAGATGTTTGAATCTTCTTGAAGAACCAAATGAAGGACAGATAATATTTGAAGGTAATAATATACTTGATAAAAAGACTGATGTTAATGAATTTAGAAAACATTTAGGAATGGTATTTCAACAATTTAACTTGTTTAATAATATGACTGCATTAAAAAATTGTACTATTGCTCAAGAAAAGGTACTTGGTAAAGGCAAGGAAGAGTCTATTGAGAAAGCTCAGCATTATCTGAATCTTGTAGGGATGTCTCAATATCAAAATGCTAGACCTTCACAATTATCGGGTGGTCAAAAACAAAGGGTTGCCATAGCTAGAGCACTATCAATGGAGCCAAAAGTTATCTTGTTTGATGAACCAACATCAGCGCTTGACCCTGAGATGGTAGGAGAGGTATTAAGTACCATGAATAGATTAGCGGAGCTTGGGTTTACTATGATTGTAGTAACTCATGAGATGGAATTTGCTAGAAAGGTTTCCGATAAGGTAATCTTTATGGAAAATGGTATCATAGCTCAACAAGGTACACCGGAAGAGATTTTTGAAAAGCCTAGTACGGAAAGAATGAGAGAATTCTTGGGAAGAGCATAAATAATAAATAAAAAAGGAGTCTTTGGCCTCCTTTTTTATTCGTCTTTTTGCTCAAAATCAATGATGAGTTTCATGTCAAAAGCATCAGCAATTTTCTTAAGTAATTTAATGCTTACTGTTCTATTTCCTGATTCAATCTTACTGATATCAGCCTGATCAATTCCAGTTAGTTGGGATAATTGCTTTTGCGTAAGCTCTTTTTCCTGTCTAAGCATAGCTATCTTCTTTGCTATTTCTTCTTCTGGAGATAAGGATTCATATTCTTTTAGGACCTCTTCTAAGGTCAGTTGATTATCCAAATAGTCTCTAATTTTCATAACCATCACTCTTTCTTTCTTGTATAAACCTTAACTTAATAATATCACAAAAGAGTGTATTATTAAAGAATATAAAAAAAGGAAGCTGTAAAACAGCTTCCCTAAATTTAATTAATATTATTTGCCTAAAGATTTAGCGATAACATCAACAAGGTTCATAATCTCAACAAGTTTTTCTTCATTTAATGAAGAAGTGAAATGAGTATATTCACCATTTAATATTTCCATGTTTTTCATCTTGCCAAACATTTCAGTCATAACCTTACCTGATTGAGGTGACCATGATCCGTTTTCAACAAGAGCAACCTTACGATTTTGAAGGTTAAGCATATGCATATCTTCAAGTAAAGTTTTTACTGGTGGATAAAGTGTTAAGTTATAAGTAACTGAAGCTACTAACATATGGCTGTATTTGAAAGCATCAGCGATGATATATGAATGATGAGTTTTAGAAGCATCATACATTTTCATCTTAGTAACGCCTCTTTTAGCTAATTCATTAGCCATTAAGTAAGCTACTTCTTCAGTATTTCCATACATTGATCCATAAACTATTAGTACGCCTTCTTCTTCTGGCTCATAGCTTGCCCATTTAACATGTTTGTCGATATAGTATTGAAGATTTGTTCTCCAAACTGGACCATGTAATGGAGCGAACATTTTGATCTTATCTAGTAAAGGACCAGCCTTAGCTAATAAGTTCATAGTTGGTTTGCCATATTTTCCTACGATATTTGTGAAATATCTTCTAGCGTGATCTAAGAATTCGCCTTCGAAATCTACTTCGTCGTCAAATAGTCTACCATCTAATTTACCAAAAGTACCAAATGCATCAGCTGAATAAAGTACTCCAGTATGTAAATCTAATGTTACGATAACTTCTGGCCAGTGAACCATTGGAGCTTCTAAGAAAGTTAAAGTATGTTTACCTAAACTTAAAGTATCTCCTTCTTTTACTGTTAGAAGATTATGAGAATCAACATCGAAACCGAAGTTTCTAGCAAAATTTGCACCCTTTTCGCTCATAACAACAGTAGCGTTTGGATATCTTAACATTATCTCACCTAAACTTGAAGCATGGTCTGGTTCAAGGTGGTTGATAACTACGTAATCTAATTCTCTTCCGTTAAGAACATGATCAATATTTTCGAAATATTGTCTAGCAAAATTCCAGTCTACTGAGTCCATAACAGCAGTTTTTTCGTCCAAAATCACATATGAGTTATAAGTAACTCCTTCTGGAAGTGGATGAATGTTTTCAAATAGATGAATTCTATTGTCTGTAACGCCGATATAATAAGTATCTTCAGCGATTTGTCTTACGTTATACATTTACTATCCTCCTAGTGGTTTTTAAATTTACCTAATAAACCAGCATTTTCATGCTGGTTTATTGGTATTTTCATTCTAATAAATTATTCTTAATTATTAACTAAAAACTAATTATCCTTTTAATTTTTCAGTTAATAGTGGAAGTATTTCTAATACGTCTCCTACGATACCATAGTCAGCGTTTCTGAATACTTTTGCATGTGGGTCATTGTTTATAGCAACGATAGTTTTAGCGTCTCTGATTCCTCTTAAGTGTTGGATAGCTCCTGAGATACCAGCTGCTACATATAATTCGCCTTTGAATGGTTGTCCAGAAATACCTACGTATCTGTCCATTGGTAACCATTGTAATTCTTCAGCGATTGGTCTTGAACATACAAGAACTCCACCTAGAGCTTTAGCTAAATCTTCAGCTAATCCTAAGTTTTCTTTGTCTGCTATACCCATACCTACACCAACAGCTCTTTCAGCAGATGCGATTGGTCCGTTAACGTCAACTTCTTTACCAAAAGTGTAACCGTCTTTCTTTAGAGCTTCAACTAATTTGTCAACTCTTTCTTCAACTGTACCTTCGTTTATTAATACTTCTTTTCTAGCCCCAGTTGGTCCTTGAGGTTTAGCTTTTTCTTTATCAGCTTTGTTAAGAACTCCGATCTTACCAAGTACATGAGTAGAGATAACTAATCTCATGATTTCGCTTGTTCCTTCGTATATAGTAGTAATCTTAGCATCTCTGAAATGTCTTTCAACGTTCATACCCTTTAGGTAACCTGAACCACCATGTAATTGAAGAGCATTATTAGTTACATTAACAGCAACTTCAGATGCATATAGTTTAGCAGCAGCAGCTTCTTTACCATATGGTACGTGTTCAGATTTCATAGCAGCAGCTTTATAGATTAATAATCTAGCAGCTTCTACTTTTGTATCCATATCAGCGATCATGAAAGCTACAGCTTGTTGAGCACCAATTGGTTTTCCGAATTGAACTCTTTCTTTAACGTAGCTTACAGCGTCTTCATAAGCGCCTTGAGCGATACCTAGTGCTTGAGAAGCGATACCGATACGTCCACCATCAAGTGTTTGCATCGCGATCTTGAATCCGTCGCCTTCTTTGCTTAGTAGGTTTTCAGCAGGAACTTTAACGTCTTTGAAAATTAATTCTTGAGTTCTTGAAGATCTGATACCTAATTTGTTGTATCTTTGTCCGAAAGTAAATCCTTCCCATCCTTTTTCAACGATGAAAGCAGAGATACCTCTAGTTCCAATACCAGGAGTAGTAACAGCAAATACTACATAAGTGTGAGCTGAACCAGCATTAGTTATGAATATTTTGTTACCATTTAATAAGTAGCTACCATCTTCTTGTTTAACAGCAGTTGTTTGTGTACCACCAGCGTCAGAACCAGCGTTTTCTTCTGTAAGACCGAAAGCACCAATTTTTTCACCTTTTGCAAGTGGAACTAAGTATTTTAATTTTTGTTCATGTGTTCCCCAGTCGTTGATTGGGTTAGCACCTAGTGATGTATGTGCTGATAGTGTAACTCCAAGACCACCGTCAACTCTAGATAATTCTTCTACTGCTATTGCGTAGTAAATAACGTCTAATCCAGCTCCGCCGTACTCAGTTGGGAAATATAAACCCATGATACCTAATTTACCCATTTCATAAGCTAAATGTTCTGGGAATTCATCGTTAAGGTCACATTTTAATGTGATAGGTTTCATATTTTCTTCAGCGAACTTTCTTACCTTCATTCTAAATTCTTCATGTTGTGCAGTTGTACTAAAATACATTTTTTATCCTCCCTTTTAATAAAAAATAATAATAATTAATATTTCAGTGGTTCTTAGCATTACCCATACTCGAATGGCTTATTAACTA
>JAAYEL010000046.1 GCA_012728755.1 Tissierellia bacterium
ATATGTAAAGAACATGCTCTTTTTGTAGTTGCTGATGGTATGGGTGGATATAAGGGCGGCGAGATTGCTTCAGAAGTCGCTGTTAATTCTATACGTGATTATATGATCAATACTAATTGTGAAGGTGATTATGCTACACATTTAGTGGATGCAGTATTATTTGCAAATAGTGAAGTGATAAAACGAGCAAATGAAGACCCAAGCCTTAAAAGTATGGGATCCACAGTTGTTTGCGCTCTTATGGTTGATGACACTGTTTTTGTATCTCATTTAGGGGATAGTAGATTATATCATCATAGCGATAAAAAACTTAAACAAATCACCGTTGATGACTCTTATGTACAAAAACTTAAAGAAACCGGTATAGAGCTATCTGATAGCATAGAAGCTCAAAGTTTGAAAAACTGGGTGACTAAAGCTTTAGGTGGTGAGTTGTATCCAGAAGTAAGTACATATGAATTGAAAGTTAAGCCTGGTGATTATCTCGTATTAACATCAGATGGCTTAACAAATATGGTAGATGATGAAGAAATAGAGGAAGTATTAAATTTAGATTTAGAGATTAAAGAAGCGACTGAGATACTTGTTTATATGGCAAACTCATCTGGAGGCCATGATAATATCACTATAACGCTTGTCAAAATATAGAGGGAGTATCTTATGAAAGGTGCGATTTTAAATAACAGATATAAATTAAATGAGGTTATCGGAATAGGTGGCATGGCCAAGGTCTATGACGCTTATGATATGGTTCTAGAACGAAGTGTCGCCGTTAAAGTACTTAAAGGCGAGTATTCTGAATCCGAAGACTTCTTGAGTAAATTCAAAACTGAGGCCACATCAGCTGCATCATTAAGCGACGAAAACATTGTTGCTATTTATGATGTAGGAAGTGAGACAATTAATGACGATATAGTTGAGTATATCGTTATGGAAAAGATAGATGGTATTACATTAAAAGATTTAATCGATGAAAATGCTCCACTATCTGATGAGAAAATTGTTTTTTATGGTAGACAAATTGCTTTAGCACTACAAGCAGCCCATAGAAAAGGCGTAGTACATAGAGATATAAAGCCTGCAAACATTATGATCAATCATGATGATAAGATTAAAGTAACGGATTTTGGTATAGCAAGAGTATCATCTAAAGCGACTATCACTTATACTAGTTCGGTTTTAGGTACAGTACATTATATATCGCCTGAGCAGGTAAAAGGATTAGCTATTGATAATAGATCAGATCTTTACTCTTTAGGAGTAGTTCTTTATGAGATGGCAACAGGCGATGTTCCTTTTGATGCAGAAACACCCGTTAGCATAGCGATAAAGCATATCCAAGATGAACCGCTTTTAGTAACAGAACTAAATAGTGAAGTTAATCCAAATATAGCAAATATTATTAATAAACTACTAAAAAAAGAAGCTGTAGAAAGATACCAAAGTGCAGCCGAATTAATAAGGGATTTGGACAATTATCAAAATATCGATTTTGTCACAGCAAATAAAGAAACTCAAAAGTTCAATGGTAAAAAAATAGCTCCTAAAGGAGTACCTGTTTCTTACGAGACAAAGGAAAAACCAGTAAATCAAACACCAGATACAGGAGATAAGAAGCTTAGTAAGGCATTTAATTATGGTTTCTTTTCAGTGCTGGCTATACTTGGTGTAGTCTTGATTTATTTTCTATTAAGTTCTTTGGCGACTAGCAATCAAGATGAAGATATGGTGGTAGTGCCAAACCTTGTTGATTATTCTGAAGATAATGCACTTAGTAGACTAAAAGAGTTGGGTTTAGAACCAGCATATGATGAAAGAATACATGACTCAGCCATCCAAAAAGGATATGTCATAGAGCAATCTATTGATCCTCAAACTCAGGTAAAAAAAGGCACTGAAGTACGATTGACGATTAGTAAGGGGCCAGAAATGGTTGTAGTACCAAGACTTACTTCATTTGACTTGGAAGTAGCAAAAGAATTGATCTCGAAAGAGGGTTTATCTGATGGTGAGGTAACTTATGAAAATAACGAGAAAAAAGCTGGTATTGTCATAAGTCAATTTCCAGAAGCGTATTCATCTGTTAATACAGGTGCTAAGATTAATTTGGTCGTAAGTTCAGGACCAAAAATTGAAAAAGTAGAAGTGCCAAAAGTTATTGGACAATTACAAAGTGCTGCGCTTGAATCATTAAGAGCTAGAAATTTGATTCCTGGCAATATAAGACTTGAATACAGCAGTGAACCAGAAAATGTGATAATAAAACAATCAATTGAGGCTGGTAGTCAAGTTGATAAGCAAACAGCCGTAGACTTGGTTGTAAGCCGTGGCGAAGATAATAAAGTAAATGTACCTAGCTTAGTTGGTACTGATCAAGAAAATGCAGTCAGTACTTTAAGAAATCTTGGACTAATAGCGGATGTGTCTTCAGAGTATAGTGATAAACCTGTTAATGAAGTCTTATCTCAATCAATAGAATCAGGAAATAGCGTTGATAAAGGAAGTGCTATAAGTTTGGTAGTTAGTAAAGGACCTGAACCTCAACCAGAACCAGAACCAGTGGATCCTCCAGTGGACCCTCAGCCAACGCCTGAGCAAAAGAAGTTTGTATTTAATATCCAAGCTCCAGAAGGTAGCGAAAGTTTTAATATAAAGATATATAATGCTTCTGATAGGGAATTGCTGCACGATAGGACTTATACTACTGCTGAATTAGATAATTCAGTAGCTGTTGTAGAGATTACTGCAAATGAAGATACGCAATTTAAGATACTTATAGACGATAAAGTGGCCGATATAAATTATGAGTAAAAAAGGGATTATTTATAAAGCTCAAAAAGAGCTATATTACGTACTTTCTGATGATATTAGCTACAAATGTAAAGCAAGGGGCGTATTTAGAGATAGAAATATTAAGCCACTAGTAGGAGACTATGTTCAAATACAAGTGCTTGATAATCAGGAAGGTTTAATCGAAGAAGTTTATCCAAGAAAAAGTGAGTTAATACGACCTCCAGTAGCTAATATTGATCAAATTTTGTTGGTGCTTACTGTTAAAAGTCCAAATGTAAACTACAATTTAGTGGATAAATACCTTGTGATGCTTGAACATTTTACAGTTGATGTAGTTATGGTAATCAATAAATCTGATTTACTTGATCCTAAAGATAAAGAAGAATTTAGAGATACTTACTCAAAGACTGGTTATGAATTAGTTTTTACATCAGCTCTTAATAAGGAAGGTATTGACGAACTTAAAGAAATACTTATGGGTAAGATTAGTTCACTAGCAGGACCTTCAGGCGTCGGAAAGTCGACTCTTTTGAATCTATTTCATAAAGATTTAGATGTAGAGACTGGAGATATTAGTAAGAAAACTCAAAGAGGAAGGCATACTACAAGGCATACAGAATTATTTGAGATATTTGAAGATACATTTATCTTAGATACACCTGGATTTTCTTCGCTAGATTTATCATTTATTGAGGAAGAAGGGCAAATTAGGGAGTTTTATCCAGAATTTAGGAAACTTCAAAAAGATTGTAGATTTCAAAATTGCCAGCACCTTAAAGAGCCGGACTGTGCAGTTAAGAAAGAACTAGAAAAAGAAAATATCTCTCAAAAAAGATATGATAACTATATCTTAATAAGGGATGAGATAAAAAAGAATAGGAGATTTTGATGATAGAACTATCGCCATCTTTATTGGCAGCAAATTTTTATAATTTAAAAGAAGATATCGAAAAGTTAAATGAGATGAATGTAAAGTATTTGCATCTAGATGTCATGGATGGAAATTTTGTACCTAACATATCATATGGTCCAGATATTATTAAGCAAATCAGACCACATACACAAATGATTTTTGATACTCATTTAATGATTGAAAACCCTGAAAAATATATTGATGTATTTGCAGATGCTGGTTGTGATATTATCACTATCCATCCTGAATCTACTAAACATGTTCATAGGGTTATCCAACAAATCAAATCTCATGGTTTAAAAGCTGGTATTGTATTAAATCCACATACGCATGAAAGTGTGTTAGAATACATCATCAATGATATAGATTTAGTCCTAGTAATGAGCGTTAATCCAGGATTTGGTGGACAAAGCTTTATAGATAGCTCTTTAGAAAAGATTAAAAATATTCGTAAAATGATAGATGAGAAAAACCCCAACATCATCTTAGAAATTGATGGAGGCGTTAAAACTCAAAATGTTAAAGAAGTTTTGAATGCAGGCGTTAATCTTGTAGTATCAGGGTCTGGCGTGTTCAATAATGATGGAATCGAAAAGAATGTTTTGGATTTTGAAGAAATCTTTAAACAATATAGAAAATAATTGGGGTTATTAATGAAAGATGCTATCATCCTTGGTGGAGGAAATATCGTAGATATATCAGTAATGTCTAAATATTTGAAAAAGGATACAGACATTATTTGTGTAGATAGGGGATATGACTATGCTGTTAAACACAAACTAAAGGTTAGAATCGCTATTGGTGATTTTGATTCAGTTAATAATGAATATATCAGTGAACTTGAAAATGCTACATTTGATGTGCTGAGATTTAATGAAGATAAGGATATGACAGATATGCAGCTTGCATTAGACTATTGTATTACGAATGAATATGATCATATCTATATTTTCGGTGGTCTTGGTACTAGAATGGATCATAGTGTAGCAAATATGAATCTACTTAATTTGTATTATGATAAAAATCCAAAAGTATACCTAATTGATGATACTAATATGATATATGTAGCAAAAATAGATATAGAACTAGAAAATCATGAAGGCTATAATCTTTCATTGATAATAAGTGAAGGTAGTCCACAAATAACATTAACAGGTGTTAAATGGCCACTTCATAATCATCAAATGATTCAAGGAGAGAGCTTAACTATATCTAATAAGATTATAGATCAAAAAGCATATTTGCAAATTAATAATGGCGGTTGCTATATATTATATTCAAAAGATTAAAAAAGTGGTGAGTAAGCATTAATCATGCTTGCAAACCACTTTTATATTACCAAAAATCGTTTAAGTCATAAGAAATCAATAGATTTTTCTTTTCTTTACTCAATTGTTTAATCTTGTATTCGAAACTCATAGCAGTAGATTTATCCTTAAATCCTTTACAAAACACATATGAGACCGGTAGTCTAACTCTAGTATATTTGGAAGCCTTACCAAGATTATGTTGTTTAATTCTATCATCTAGGTCGTTTGTATAGCCTGTGTAGTATGAATTATCCTCACATAAAAGCATATAGACATAATGTATCGAATCTATATTAGCTTTCTTGTTCATCTTTAATTTCATTTAACACTCTTCTTGAGATGTCATAATCGAATCCCTTAGTAGCTAAATACCTAAATGTCTTATTAAACTCTTTTGTATCTGTTAGAGCTTCGGCTTTAATTTTTCTTAGAGCCCATATTCTTGCGTTTGCTGCTTCTTTTTCCTCACTAAAGAATTTTTCTTCAATATCATCGATTAGGTTCTTATCAAGACCCTTCTCATAAAGTTTACGTCTTGTAAAAAGCAAACTGTTGTTTTTGAAGTTTAAGCTATGAGCAGTAAATTCTTCTGCAAAAAGCTGATCATCAATATAACCTTTTTCTTCAAGATACTTCATAGTTTCTTCTGATATATCAGATGGTATATTATTTTCCTTTAGCTTATCTTTAATTTCTTGTGTACTTCTCATACGATAATTAATAAAATGAATACTCATTTCTTTTGCGTATATGTATTCATCTTCTCTTCTTAATTCTTCGTATTGTTCATCATTAACATCACTTTCTAGTGATAGGCCTAACTTCTCAAAAGTCTCATAACTTACTTTTAGTTTCTTATAATTGCCCATAAGAAGTTCAAATACCATAGTTTTATCATTAAATCTAATCTCTCTAATTATCATAATATCTCCATATTTTAATTTATATTTATTATTTTATTTATTCTGTATCTATTTTACCATATTGTACTACATTTTTCAGAAAAATTGTAGTATTTCACTAATACTGGGTAACATTAGATTATAATATGACTATTTATATGTGGTCATTTATTTAGATTTTTGATACAATAAAGTTAAATAATATTAGGAGGATAAAGCTATGGGAATTATTAGAGCTTCGATCGATGCTGTTAGAAGAACGGCTGCCGATCAATGGATTGAAAAAATCGTACCGTCAGATACAAGTGAAGGAATTATGGCAACACCTGGAGTTAGGGATAGAGCTGATTCATCACAAACTCAAAACACTAAAGGAACTGCTGGAGTTATCTCAAATGGTTCATATATTGAAGTACCTGAAAACTATTTTATGCTATTAGTTGATAATGGAAAAATCGTTGATTTTACTTCTGAACCAGGTATGTATGTTGTTGATGATTCATCAGCACCATCAATTTTTGCTGGTAACCTAAAAGAAGACGTTAAAGCTATTATCATGGATACATGGAATAGGATTAAGTTTGGCGGCACTACTCCACAAAGACAAAGCGTTATGTACATCAATCTTCAAGAGATTAAGGACATCAAATTTGGTACAGCTACACCAGTTATGTACTATGACTCTGTATATGGAGTAGACTTAACTGTTAGAGCTCATGGATCTTACTCAGTACATATAGTGGATCCTCTTAAGTTTTATGCACAAGTTTTAGGAAGAGATGGAGCTACACTTCATAAAGACAACTATAATGATCAATATAAAAATGAATTTATTGAAGGATTAGCTACAGCATTAAGTAATCTATCTGTTCAAAACGTAAGGATATCTCATATCACATCATATAGTAAAAAACTAAGCGATCATATGGGTGAGATTTTGGATGCAAGTTGGCTAGAAAGAGCTGGTATACAAGTAACAGCTGTAGCTATCGTAGGATTATCTTATACAGAAAAATCTGCAGAAATTATTGAGATGAGAAACAAAGGGGCTATCTTAAGTGACCCTAATGTAAGAGAAGGATATGTTCAAGGAGCTATCGCTAGAGGTTTTGAAGCCGCTGGTTCTAATGAAGCTGGTGCTGCTGGTACTTTCATGGGAATGGGTATGGGCATGAACACAGCTGGTGGTATGTTTGGACAAATGTCTCAATCTAATCAAGAGCAAATGCAAAGAGAAGCACAAAAAACACAACAACAGCAACCACAAACTCCACAAGCATCTATGGCTGGAGCATGGAGTTGTCCTCAATGTAGTACAGCAAATGATGGCAAATTCTGTTCAAATTGTGGCACTGCAAAACCTGAAGAAAAAGCCGTTGGTTTTTGTTCAAATTGCGGATATAAATTCCAAGGAGAAAAACCAAAGTTCTGTCAAAACTGTGGCACACCAGTTCAAGAATAATGGCAACTTACTCTTATAAATGTCCCAACTGTGCTGGCCCATTAACTTATAAGCCAGCCATTGGGAAGTTAAAATGTGACTTTTGTCAGTCAGAGTTTACTGTTGAAGAAATAGACAAATACATCAAAGAAAATCCCGATAAAAGAATTGCTGAAGATGAAGCAAAAGCACAAGCTAATAAAGATATCAGCGTTAAGGAAGATATATTAGGACCTGCTGCTGGCCAGTCTGAAGGACTGGATGTAGATGGGGAACATGTATCGACATCTGGAGAAGATTTAAAGGATTTTGATCAACTAAGTGATTCAGACCAGACAATTGAAGAACATATAAAAGGATACAATTGCGATAGTTGTGGTGCTGAAGTAGTAACGACAGATACTACTCTTACTACATTTTGCTACTATTGCCATAATCCTGTTGTTATCACAGATAGAGTTCAAGGAAACTTCAAGCCAAATCAAGTAATACCTTTCAAAATTGATAAGAAAAAAGCTGAGGAAGCATTTTTATCATGGGCAAAGTCTAAGAAATATGTTAGAAAAGATTTTTATTCTAATTCACAATTAGAAAAGATAACAGGTATGTATCTACCATACTGGTCAACAGATACTAAATATGATTTGGTACTACAAGGTAAAGGATATACTGAAAAGAGCTATACATCTGGCGATTATCGTATCACTGATACATCAGAATATGATATAAACCGTAGAGGAAACTTTATAGTAAATAATGTTTCAGAACTAGCTTACACAAAGGTAGATAAGACACTTTTAGACAGCATAACACCTTTTAAGTATGAAGAAGTTGAACCATTTAAGATATTTTACCTAAATGGATTTTTCTCTGAGACTTTTGATAAGTCCTTTGAAGAGACAAAGCCAGCTTTAGATTCAAGAAGAAAAGATTATGTAGAAAATGTTATCACACAAAATCTAGCCCAATACTCAAGATATAATCTATCGAACAAAGAGATTAACATCCTTGAAGAAAAGAAGAATTATATGCTACTTCCAACATGGATGATGACATATGATTATATGGGCAAGAAATACATTTACGCATTAAATGGACAAACTGGTAAAGCTTTTGGAGATCTTCCAATTGATAATAAGCTAATATTTAGAGATGCAGCGATCTTTGGTATTGTAGTATTTATCCTAGTATTATTAGGAGGTGCATTCATATGGTAAGAAAATTTAGACTTATTGCATTAGCTATACTTATCCTAGTATTCACTATGAATCTAGCGATATCAGCACCTGGTGATATAGTTGATGATGCTATGCTATTTTCAGACTCAGCTAAATCAAATGCTAGCGCTTTGATTGATAGTATTAACGAAAAATATAATGCGAAGATTCTTGTAAAGACATCAGATTCTGCCTTTTCTGGTTCCATCGAAGATGAAGTAGATAGACTATTACGAAATCATGTAGGTATAGATAATAATGGTCTTTTACTTTATATAAATATGGCAACTAGAGATGTTTATGTAAATACTTCAGGCGATGTTATCGATATGATCAATGACCAAAGACAAGACTTGATTCTTGACAATATAACGCCTAGTTTAACTAATGGAAACTATGATGCAGTACTTAGTCAATTTTTGAGCCAATCTGAATCCTACATAGCAGGAGGAAAGATTGCAGGCAATAAAAGGGTAGAGGCAGAAAGCTTATCAGCACAAGATGCTTTAACAGCAGGTGCTGGTGGTTTAGGTACAGCTTTATTATCATTTTTCGGACTTAAAAGAGGCAGTACTCCTAAGTCTTCAAACATGGTTTATAGCCTAATGGATAATAGCGCGTCAAGTTTTCCACTAATTACTGATAAATTAGTAGATACTAGAACATCACGTACCAGAATACCAAGAGCAGTCACTTCATCGGGAGGTTCTTCAAGAGGAGGAACATCGACAGTACGTCGTTCATCAGGTGGAGGAAGCTTCTCAGGAAAAGGAAGAAAATTCTAAAAATACTTATACAGAGACCACCAAAGGTCTCTGTTTTTTGTGAAATGAAGCTTGCGAAGCAAGCTACTTTCTAATATTAAAGTGGAGGATTTTGCTACAGCAGTATTTTTTATAGTCGGCCAGCCCCCCAAGTTAGCGTGTTTAGGCAGTTTTTGGGGGGTGATGTTTTGTCCAAAAACCCACTAAGTTTGCCAGATTTGGCACTTTTTGGGGGGTAATTTTCAAGTCCAAACCCCCCCAAATTTCAACTTTTTTGCGTTTCTTGGGGGGATTTTCAACGACTTTTTTCCCGCCAAGTTTTAACTTTTTTGGACTTCTTGGGGGGGTTTTAGCTCATTTTTAACCCCCCAAGTTTTCATGTTTTAACGTTACTTGGTGGGTTTTTGGTCTATTTTTGACCCACCAAGTTTTAAGATTTTCATGGTTCTTGGGGGGTTCTGTTTACTTATAAAACATTGAAGCTTGCGTAGCAAGCCACCTTCTTAATATATCGAAAAATTATGTTAAATCATATGCACTTTATAAATTAAATGGTAAAATGGTATCGAGGTGATACTATGATTATTGAAGTAAGGGATTTGACAAAAAGATATAAGGATTTTTTGGCTGTTGAGGGTTTTGATTTAACACTTGATGAAGGACAGATTTTGGGCCTTCTTGGGCCAAATGGATCGGGAAAGACAACTGTTATTAATTGTATATTGTCATTACTAAACTATGAAAGTGGCAATATCAAAGTATTTGGAAAAGAGTTTACTCCAAATAGTTATGACATTAAAGCAAGAATTGGTGTGGTGCCACAGGAATTGGCATTTTTACCAAATCTTAATGTATATCAAAATATTGATTACTTCTGTGGACTTTATATAAACGATGCTAAGAAGCGAAAACAATATGTAGAAGATGCGATTATGTTTGTAGATTTAGACAAGTTTAGGAAGTTTTACCCTAAGCAATTATCTGGTGGATTAAAAAGAAGATTAAATATCGCTTGTGGTATCGCACACAAGCCTGAGTTAATTTTTCTAGATGAACCTACTGTAGCTGTTGATGCGCAAAGTAGACAATTTATGCTAGAAAATATTAAGTTACTAAGAGAACAAGGGGCATCTATCGTTTATACTACACATTATTTGGAAGAAGCTGAATTTTTGTGCGATAAGATAGTTATCATGGATAAGGGAAGAAATCTAGTTGAAGGAACAAGTGATGAATTAAAGCATAAGATTTCTATAAAGGAAAAAGTGACAGTCGTATTTGACAAGGATTATGAAAATATTAGAGAAGAACTTATAAGGTTAGAAAATGTATTAGATGCTATTAAACTTGAAGATAGAAAATATTTCATAAGTTTTAGAAAATCTGGTGCTAATCTAAAAGATCTGTTGATGTATTTAGATGGAAAAAACTATACATATACAGAAGTACTAAATGAATTGCCTTCACTTAATGATGTATTCTTCGAATTAACAGGTAAGGAGCTTAGAGAGTGATGAAAGCAATATGGCATAATACAAAATACATGTTTCTTCAGACGATTAGAGATAGAGGTGCCATATTTTGGATGATGCTCTATCCATTATTACTGAGCCTTTTTTTCTATTTGGCTTTAGGAAGTCTTGATGAAGTGGAGTTAGAAAACATCAATATCGGGGTCTCAAAGGATTATCCAATGAAAGATATCTTGCAAGATATCAATATATTAAATGTTTCTGAGATTGAAGATGATGATTTAAAGACAAAATTAGATGGTAAAATGCTCGTAGCCTACATAAACAAGGATGGAGATATGACTATAAAAGATAACTCGTTTAGTGTAGGAATAGTAAAGAGTATAGTCGATCAGATTAAGCAAACAACAAGCCTTGGACAAGATGCGAGATACATCGACTTTAATGCTAATTACATTAAAGATAACTCAATACAGATATCATCACTAAAATACTATATGTTTACGTTAATCGCTATGTTTTCAGTGTATGGGTATTTTAACTCGGTAGAGCTGTTCTCAAGGTATCAGGCGAATATAGATGATTTGGAGCAAGGGTTAATACAACACCGATTAAGAAAACAACGATTGTAATATCAACGATAATCGTATCGCTTATAACCAATTTACTTTCAAATATATTGTTGTTATTGCATCTTAAGTATGTGTTGGGCTTGGATATGCTAGTAAATCTAGCACCGAGCGCATTAATCATAATAGTAGCTAACATGTTTAGTATCGCTTTAGGGGCGATAATAGCTACTTCCAATAAGCTTAGTTTGGATGCAAAAAGCGGATTAGGTATATCTTTTACTCTTGCTTTAGCTTTTATGACAGGGATGATGAATACAAGAGTAAAGCATGCCATAGCGGATAATTTACCATTATTAGCAAAATTAAATCCTATAAATTTAGTAAATGATGCTTTGGTATCTGTAAATATATTGAATGATACAAAAGCGATTTATGAACCTTTGATGATCTTATCATTCATGACAATTGTCCTATTTGGTTTATCGATGTTATGGCTAAGGAGGAGAAGATATGATAGTATTTAAATCATTTTTACGAATTTGTTGGAAGAAAAGATGGATCATACTTCTAGCTTTAGGTATATTTATCGGCGTGTCTATTATGAGTAGTTCTGTGAGTACACAGGGCGAGTATATGGATAAGGCTTTAAGAATTGGCATATCAGATAATTCAAAAAGTGAACTATCTAATGACTTGATAAAGTATTTAGATACTACACATGATATAACCTTAGAAGATAAATCAAGTGAGGAATTTGAACGAGATATTTTTAATGATAAGTATGATTTAGTATTAAACATCTATCCTGACTTTGAAGAAAATGTTAAGTCAAAGAAAGAAAGCATCTCGATGATATTAAAAAAGGATACACCTTCTGGAGTTTTAGGACAACAGCAAATAGAAAAATATCTGACATTTGCAAATGCTCTTGGACAGGATGGTTCAATAGAGGTATCAAGGCTTAAGGAAGCCCTTGAAAGTAAGGTACAAGTAAACTATTTAGAGCAAGAAGCTGCAAGTTACAAGCAAACAGTATATATCTATTTTTCAGCATCAAGCTATGTGATATCACTGTTGGTATTTATGGCGATGGGGCTTGTGATGACAGAGTTTCTTAATGACAATTTATCAAATAGAACAAGTCTGTCTAGCAAATCAAGTATAGCATATCAAATAGAGTTGATACTTGGACAATTGGTTCTATTATTAATAATTATATCACCATTTTTTATATATCTTTTTGCAAGTCAAAAAGATGTAGCTAGTTATATGGCAAAAAACCTTCATTGGTATTTAATCACAGTGCTTTTGCTAGGTGTATCTATATTAAGTATATTAAACTTTCTACTATCGCTAATCAAAGCTCCATCTGCCATATCTGCGATAGGTAATGTGATGAGTCTTGGATTTGCATTTGTATCTGGAGCTATGGTACCAAGAGAATTGTTGCCAAGTGCTTCGATCAATATATCTAAGGCCTATCCAATCTACTACTACATCAACGCATTAGAAGGATTGTCCCTAAATAGTCCTAATTATGGCATGGTATATAGTAACTGGCTTGTGATGCTTGGTATGACTGTATTGTTCGTAATCTTAACGATAGGAGTTAAGAGATTTACGCGAAAATAAGTACAAATATTAAGAGAATGTAACAACCATCAATTGACAAGGCTATTTTGAAATGATATCCTAACTATCAAATAGGAGGTATTAAATGGCAGAACTTAAATATGAGATAGTTGAAAATCTTGGAGTTTTATCAGAAAGCGCTAAGGGCTGGAGAAAGGAATTAAATCTTGTTTCTTGGAATGAGAAACCAGCAAAGTATGATATAAGGGATTGGAATCCTGAACATACAAGAATGACAAAAGGTATCACGCTAACTGAAGAAGAAGCTAAGATGCTTTTAGAAATCTTAAAAGACGAATTTTAATAAACTAATGTCAAAGCTCTTATAGAGCTTTGATTTACTTTAAAGGACAAATTGTATACATATATTAGAATATAGGCAGATAAGTTTCGTAATAAGGTTTATTTGTGCTATAATCTAGTTCGAGGTATTTTTTATGATATATGCGATTTCAGACCTACATCTTGATTATACTAAAGATAAAGACATGAATATCTTTGGTGAAAATTGGCAAGATTATGAGGAAAAAATAATTGAATATTGGGATGTGATTTCTGATGATGATCTAGTGTTGATAGCTGGAGATATATCATGGGCTATGAAGCTAGAAGATGCAAAGATTGACCTAGATAGGATTGATAAATTAAAAGGAAAGAAAATACTCCTAAAAGGTAATCACGATTATTGGTGGACTTCAATTAGCAAGATTAAAGATCTTGGATTTGAGTCTCTTTTATTTTTGCAAAACAACGCATTTGTCACTCATGGAGTGAAGATTTGTGGTGCTAGAGGCTGGATTCCAAGAGATTATCCTGAATTTGATGAACATGATGAAAAGATATTTTTGCGTGAACTTCAAAGACTGGAGCTGTCATTGCAAAGCAAGGTAGATGGCGATTATGATGAGATAATTGTGATGATGCACTATCCGCCATTTTACAGGACAAATCAACCAAATGAGTTTGAAGAAATCCTAAAAAGATATGGAGTGACAAAAGTCATCTATGGACATATCCACGGACAACATGCGTTTACCATGCCTGAAGGGTTGAAAAATGGCATAGAATATTTTTGTACATCGGCTGATAAGATCGATTTTAGGCCATTGTTAATAAGGGGGAATCATGAGTTATAGAGATGATTTAGAGTTTATAGTATTACTAGAAAAGATGAAATCTGTTTATAGGATGACTAAAGTTATCGGTGAAGACAGAAGGGAAAATGATGCAGAGCATTCTTGGCATGTCGCTATTAATAGCATGATACTTCAACCTCATTCAAAAATTGAAGTAGATATTAATAGAGTTATTCAAATGATGCTCGTTCACGATATAGTTGAGATTTATGCAGGTGATACTTTTGCTTATGATACAAAGGCTAATGAAGGTAAAAAAAATAGAGAGCTTGAAGCTATGCAGCTTATAAAATCACAACTATCAGAATCCATGGGAGATAAGATAGAGGGACTTTGGCTTGAATTTGAAGATAAAATGACCAATGAAGCAAAGTATGCAAATGCGATGGATAGACTTCAACCAATCATGAGTAACATACATGATGGTAGAGGCGGCACATGGTTTGAAAACAACGTTACTTATCAGCAAGTTTTGGATAGGATAGCGCCAATAAAAGATTTTAATGATCAAATTTATGAATACGTTGTTCAAAATGTTGACAAAGCTGTCGAAAACGGCTATATTATAAGGAATTAATTGACATTAGGCCAACTAAAGAATATAATCTTTTATTGACTAATAAAGGGAGAATGCAAATGAATGATACAAAAGTTTTAATAACAAAAGAAGGTCTTGAAAAGCTAAAAACTGAACTTGAATACTTAAAAACACAAAAAAGAGCTGAAGTAGCTGAAAAAATACGTGTAGCAAGAGGATTTGGAGACTTATCTGAAAATGCTGAATATGACGAAGCAAAGGCTGAACAAGCTAAAGTTGAAAGTCGTATCTCACAAATTGAGATTCAAATCAAAAATGCTGAGATCATTCAAGATAAGAAAAACAGTAAGACTCAAACAGTAAGTATCGGTGATACTGTAAAGATTCATGATATAAAAAGAGACAAAGAACTTACTTTAAGTATAGTAGGTACAGTAGAAGCTGATTTAACAAAAAATAAAATCTCAAATGAATCGCCTGTAGGTAAGGCATTAATTGGAAGAAAGAAGAATGATGTTGTAGAGGTAGTTACTAAGATAGGAGCTATCGAATACAAAATTTTAGAAATAATTAGGTAGGTAATAATGGAACAAAATATTAATGAAATGCTTAAGATTAAAAGAGATAAGCTTGAAGAATTAAAAGCTTCAGGTAATGACCCTCATTTAATCGAAAAAGTAGATGTAGATACTCATGTAAATTCAATACTAAATGACTATGAAGCTTATGAAGGAAAAACTGTCTCTATAGCTGGAAGGATTCTTGCTAAAAGAGGTCATGGAAAGATTAACTTTATGAATCTTCAAGATTCATCTGGAAAGATCCAACTATTCAATAAATATGATGTGATGGGTGACGAAAAATACCCAGAAATCAAAAAAATTGATATGGGCGATATCGTACACGTAGTAGGTGAAGTTACCAAAACTAAGACAGGAGAGATAACTGTCCTAACTCATGAGATAACGCTACTTACTAAGTCACTTCAAATATTGCCAGAAAAGTTCCATGGACTAAAAGATATGGATTTAAGATACAGACAAAGATATGTTGATCTAATCGTAAATCCAGATATAAAAGAAGTATTTAGAAAAAGGTCAAAGATACTTACTTCTATCAGAACATTCCTTGACAATAGAGGGTTCTTGGAAGTAGAAACACCAATACTAAATACTATCGCAGGTGGAGCTACAGCTAGACCTTTTATCACTCATCATAATACATTAGATATAGACATGTATCTAAGAATAGCTAACGAACTTTATCTAAAGAGATTAATAGTTGGTGGTTTCGATAAAGTCTATGAGATGGGTAGGATGTTTAGAAACGAAGGTATGGATGCTACACATAACCCAGAATATACTGCCATTGAATTATATGAAGCTTATGCCGACTATAATGATATGATGAGACTTACAGAAGATATGGTATCTTTTGTATGTGAAGAAGTAAATGGTAAGACAAATATTGAATATCAAGGAACACAACTTGAATTTAAAGCTCCTTGGGAAAGACTAACAATGGTAGAATCTATCAAGAAATATGCAAATATAGATTTTGATGAGATTCAAACAGATGAAGAGGCTATTGAACTAGCAAAGAAACATAACATCGAACTTCAACCACTTGATAATAGAGGAAATATAATCGTTCATTTCTTTGAAGAATTTGTTGAAGCCAAGATAGTTCAACCAACTTTCATCTATCAATATCCAGTTGAAGTATCTCCATTAGCTAAGAGAAATCCTGAAGATACAAGAATGACACAAAGATTTGAAGCTTTCGTATTAGGTAAAGAATTAGGAAATGCATTTAGTGAGTTAAATGATGCTAAAGATCAAAGAAGTCGTTTTGAAAGCCAAATCGAATTAAGAGATCAAGGTGATGATGAAGCTCATATGATGGATTCTGATTTCATCAATGCTTTAGAAGTAGGTCTTCCTCCAACAGGCGGACTAGGAATTGGTATAGACAGATTGGTAATGTATCTAACAGATCAAACTTCTATAAGAGACGTACTATTATTCCCAACGATGAAGCCATTAGCTCATGAGACTACTAAAAAAGTAGCAGTGACTGATGAGAAAGAAGAGAAAATTGATTTTTCAAAAGTTAAGATAGAACCACTTTTTGAAGAAGATATTGATTTTGAGACATTCACAAAATCAGATTATAGAGCAGTTAAGGTTATCAACTGTGAAGAAGTACCAAAGAGCAAAAAGCTTCTTAAATTCACATTAAATGATGGTTCAGGAGTAGATAGAACTATCTTAAGTGGTATTAAAGAATACTATGAAGCTGAAGAGCTAATAGGTAAGACTTTAATAGCTATCACAAATCTTCCACCTAGAAAAATGATGGGAGTTGAATCACAAGGGATGCTAATATCAGCAGTTCACGAATATGATGGACAAGAAGCATTAAATCTTCTAATGGTATCAAATAAGATTCCAGCAGGAGCGAAGTTGTACTAAAAATCAAATAAAAAATTAAGAGGTTAGTGAGAATTCACTGGCCTTTTTTTTATCCTTAGAATAAAATGACCCAAAACTTTTTAATCTAAATATTTAACATTCTACAAAAAACTCACAATCTGTAAGAAAATGTAACAATTTTCTTACAAAACTTTTTAACATTCTGACACCATGATTATTATGTTAACATGTGAAATAATCTTTATATTTATAGATATATAATGCAATATTCATCACATTGACAAATTTGTTGTTTAGGAAAATATCAAATATTAGAACAATATAATATAGAGATATGAGAATTTGCAAGGCTTAGAAAAAGATGAATTATTCATCATATTTAGAAAGTATACAAAACAGTATTTAAATATATATACGTAAATTGTAGTATATATTTCTGAAACCTTTTTAAAATACGCATCGAAGTAGGGTATATGCTTATTCATATACGGTTATAAGATAAAATTATGTTTGCCTTTAATAATTTTGAGAATTAATATTTATATAGTAATTGATTTTCATCTAGTAGTTACAACGGAACACTAGAATAATTATAGGGAGGCATCATGAAGGCATATTCAAACAATATACTTAAAAGAATATTAGCAATTTTGTTGGTAATAAGTTTCATATTGCCATCAAACCTTTATATATTAAAAGCACAAGAAGAAATAAATACACAAGTTATCACTGATAACACAGATACGGTGGAAACAAAAACATATGTACCAGTAGATATAGAGAAGTTTGCTGAAGAAACATTACCAGTGGAAGAAACAGGAACTGATTTGGTAACTATGGATGTAGTAAATCCTGATGGATCTATAAATGAGAGTGGTAGTGGGAATTTAGCTAATAATGAAGGAAGCTACTCGTGGACGGCAACAATCAATGCTGAAGGTACATCTATATCATGGAGTTTTACAGTAATATCTAATGGCAGTGCCCTAGTGTGGGAAGTAATGAGACCTTATTTTGCAATTAAACTACCAGAAGGTCATAGTTTTTCTCAACAATTATCTGGTAATGGTACACCAGGAACTACTAATGGATTTACATATAATTATGGTTCTTCAAGTTATCGTAAAGTTACTTATACAACTAATTTTATAACAGCGATGCCTATATCACCAAATATAGAAACATTTAAATTTGAAGCTTTACCATTTATTAGAAGGACAGATTCAACTAATGATGCTTATGGTCCATATAACAGTGCTCAAAGATTATCAGTTGATAATATAATAGCTCAATTCCAAAAATTAGAAATAAACATTCCAAACCCTGCATACTCGCCTAGCACAAATTTCACTCTAACAAAAACTGACGAATCAGGTAATCCTCTTCAAGGAGCGATATTTACATTAACAAATGAATTAGATGCTACTAGCAAGTTTACTTTTGATATGACAAATAGTAGTACTATGACAATAAATCAAATCCCATTTGGAAGTTATATTTTATCTGAAACTAAAGTTCCTGATGGTTATACAAAAGTAGCTGATCAAACTGTATTGATCAATTCAGCTACTAAATCATTAGATATCACTAATAGTCGAAATGTAGGTACTATCACTATCAATAAGACTGGTAATGGTGGAGCTCCATTAGCTGGTGCAGGCTTTAAGCTAACAGCAAATGGTACTGAGTATACTTCAACACTATCTAATCAAAGTGGGATAGCAACTATAACAAACGTACCATATGGTACCTATACACTAACAGAAACAACAATACCTAATGGATACACTAAAGCTGATGATCAAACAGTAATAGTAGATTCAGCAAATAAGACAATAAATGTAGTTAATGTGTTAGTACAAAAAGGTACTTTGACTATAAATAAGGTCGGTGTAAATGGTAACCCAGTAGCGGGTGCAGGATTTACATTGGAAGGAAATGGTAAGACATACACATCTTCAATATCAGATGCTTCAGGAGTGATTACTATCACAGGTATTGATTATGGAACTTATAATCTTCGAGAAAGTACTATTCCTAATGGATATTCACAATCAGCTGATAGGCAAGTTACGATTAATAGCACCACTCAAACAATTGAAGTAATAAACTATGCGACTGGAGTACTTACTCAGTCAATCATAATTATCAATGAAGATGTTGATGATACTAGTATTAAATTGGAAGGTGGAGTATTTGAGATAACAGGAAATGGTTTAACATACACTGTCACAACAGATGCGACAGGTAGAGCAGTATTAAATAATTTACCTAGAGGAACTTATACTGTAACTCAAATCAAAGCTGCAGACGGCTATAGTGTCATGCCAGATAATATAACCTTTGAACTTGCAGGTGTTCCTGCAGAAGTACATGCTCAAAATAAGAAAATGCCAGGCGAAGCAGGACTTCCTTACATAAAAATCGATGTTAGGCATTTAAATAATGGTGCAGTACCAAACGGAAGTGAACCTCCTATTGAAAATGTTGAAATCAAACTAACAGGAAGTGATGGAAGCATTAGATATGGTAAGACTGGTCCTGATGGTATCGTTACTTTTGAAAACTTGGATTACGGTATATCGTATGTTGGATCAATTGTTGATGCTCCTTATATGTATATATGGCAAGAAAATGAGCCACCAACTACACCATCATTAACTTTAACTACCATTTCACCTGTGGCAGAATCAACACTTTTCCTTTCACCTGTTGAAACCGATGACTTAGTAATCATAGCTTATGAACATGGTGATAGAGATATAATCATACCGGGTGCAAGATTTAGAATAACTGATCCCGATGGTGGGACAATTGAGGTAACAACTGGACCAGATGGTATGGTTAGAGTACCTTTACCTCAAGCTAAGCTATTTTCTGATTTAGATAAATTAGAAGTAGGAGATAAGTTTTATATACACAATATTAAGGAAGTATTAGCATATAGGGTTGACCAAATCCTTGTAGTAGAACCTTCTGATTTTGACCCTGTGCTTGTAGTAGAAGGTAAGGACTTTGCCACATTGCTTACTTGTACTCCATATATGATTAATAGTCATAGGCTACTTGTTCGTGGTGAGAGAATTGATTATGTACCAGCAGTTCAAGAGTTTGAGATAGCAATAAATAGGCAAACAAAGACATATCAAGTGCTGTTTTATGTCACATTGATAATGTTGATAATTGTCCTTTTAAGATTGATTTTTAATAGAATTAAGAAAAACAAATAAGGTATTTATATGAACAATAAAAGAAAAAACAGAAGAAGAATAGGCCTAATAATTGTTCTTTTAGGTCTTCTTACTGTTTTGTATCCTTTAGGATTTATGACTTACAATGATATACTTGCAAAAGATAGGATGTCTGATTATTTGGATGAGATAAAGTCTATGGACGTATCTAAGAAAAATGAAATCCTTCAAAAAGCAAAAGAATATAATAATAGATCATTTGTATCAACTGACACTCTAGTTGATCCTTTTGACGTTAAAAGTTATTCAGCTATTAATCCACTTGATTATGAAGAAGGTGAGGTTTTTGCATATATCTCTATACCAAAAATAGAACAAGATTTACCAATCTATATAGGTGCTTCCCAATATCATCTTTCTCTTGGTGTTGGACAACTAGATGGTACAGATATGCCTATTGGTGGCAAAAACACAAGAAGTGTATTAACTGGTCATAGAGGTGGTGTTGATCAATTATTCTTTAGACATCTTGATAGGATGGAAAAGGGGGATATCATAACCATTACCGCTTTTGATGAGGTGTTAAAGTATGAAGTTACCGATATGGAAGTTATCACTCCAACAGATTATGAAAAGTTAGCTGTGATACCAAATGAAGATATGATCACACTATTAACATGTACTCCATATGTCACTGCTACCCATAGACTTATAGTTAATGCTAAAAGGGTAGAAGAAAAACCTATAGAAGTAGCTAAACCACAACCGCAAGATGTTGAAGTAGAGCAAGATTTACCTGTTGTAGATGAAAAAGAAGTCGTTAGTGAAAGAGTAGTGCTTGAAAAAAACATTATTAAAGCCTTGATTATTTTGATAATAATATCTATAATCATAGTTATTATCAAGCTTATAAATACTTTTAGAAAGCCAAAAAATATTTCATAAAAATATTTGACAAAAGGATTTGAAGGTGGTATTATTTTAATGTTGCTAATAAGCACATGGCGGTGTAGCTCAGTTGGCTAGAGCATGCGGTTCATACCCGCAGTGTCGGCAGTTCAAATCTGTCCACCGCTACCATGCGGAAATGGCTCAGTGGTAGAGCATCGCCTTGCCAAGGCGAGGGTCGCGAGTTCGAATCTCGTTTTCCGCTCCACATTCAGGTTACTGAATAAAATCAATCCTGAAGGATTGATTTTTTTATTTAACCTTTATGTACCATTAGCTCAGCTGGATAGAGCGTCTGGCTACGGACCAGAAGGCCGAGGGTTCGAATCCTTCATGGTACGCCAAGAGTTTCCAAGGAAACTCTTTTTTTGTTTAAAATATTCATTGAACCTATGATTAAATTTTTGTTATTAAGATTAATAATCGATGATTATAGTATTGTTATATTAGCTTTTTTATGGTAATATACTCTTATGAAATCCTTTTCATGTTTTTGTGTTGCAAGGATTTTCTGAATAGCAAGATTTACAATTTTCCTTTGCTATTAAAAAATATATAATTTGAAGGAGAGTATTATGGAAAAACAAAGAAATCGTTGGCTAATATTAGCCGCAGCAATTATTACTAACATCTCATTAGGTGCTGGTTACATGTGGTCATTATTCGCTGGCCCTCTTAAAGCAGCGCATGGTTGGGGAGATTCAATTTCTTGGGCTTACAGTTTAGCATTCGCTATGGTTCCTGTAGCTATGATCATCTTCGGACCTGTTGTTGATAAGAATGGTGGTAAGAAAGTTACTTTACTTGCAGGTTTATTATTTGGTGCAGGTATGTTATTGACAGGATTTATAACATCTGAAGTATTATTATATGTGACTTATGGTTTAATTACTGGTTTTGGTATCGGTACTGGTTATGGAGCAGCGACTGCTACTACAGTTAAATGGTTCCCAGATAAGAAGGGATTAGCTGGTGGACTTACTGCAGCAGGATTTGGTTCTGGTGCACTTATATTAACACCTATCGTTCAACCAATGATCGACAATTTAGGAATTTCTAGAACATTCCAAATCATGGGTATCGCTCTTGGTTTACTAGTAATCGCATGTTCATTCTTATTAGAAAAAGCTCCAGCTCCAAAGGTAGCAGCAAATGCTCCTGCAGGTTCAGCTGATGGCAAGAACTATAAAGAAATGATGAAAGAAGGAAAATTCTGGTTACTATGGACTATTTACGCTTTAGCAGCTACTGGTGGTATGATGTTAATCGGTCACGCAGCTGGTATCGTAAATGACTATAACCTAGGAAATGCAGCAACAGTTATCATGCTTGCAGCAGTAGCAAATACTGCCGGAAGAGTATTCTGGGGCTTCGTATCAGACAAAATTGGTAGATACTTAACTGTAGTAGTTATGTTCGTAGTATCTGGTGCAGGTTTATTATTACTAAACTTCAACCAAACTCTAGGAGCTACAGCAGGAGTTATCGGTATCTTATTAATCTACTTATCATTTGGTGGATTCCTTGGAGCATTCCCTGGAATTACAGCAGAAAACTGGGGTGTTAAAAACGCAAGTACTAACTACGGTTGGATGTTTACAGCTTATGGTATAGCAGCTATCGTTGGACCACAATTAGGTTCAATCTTTAAAGGAATGCAAGGAAACTTCGGTATGGCATTTATCATCTCTACTGTTATGTCAGTAGTAGGAGCTATATTAATGTTAACTTTCATGAATTCTTCAAAGAAAAAAGCATAACATTTTACACTAAAGGAAAGGCTCGCCTTTCCTTTTTTTATGTCCATACATCAGAAAACTCAATATCAAATTTCTGATGTAGGTTAAAAAAATTTGGTACATCAGGAATCACATAACTCAAATCCTGATGTAGGAAAATGGTCAAAATCTTCAATATTGATACATCAGAAAACATCAATTTGATTTTCTGATGTATTTTTTTTCTAAAAACTACATCAGAAATTACGATTCCTAAAAACTGATGTAGTCAAACACCCAAAAACCTACATCAGGAATCTCAAAACTCAAATCCTGATGTAGGTAAAAAATTTTTGATACATCAGAAAACTCAATATCAAATTTCTGATGTAGGAAAACTGACTTTCATTTCACAAAAAGGCATTTAATTCTGATTTTTAGGGTAAAATGTTATATAATAAGTCAAAAGGAGGTTTTTATGGATAGATTGAAAAGGAATATAGAACATTTGTTAATTCAGTTGGTAATCTTTGTAGCTCTTTACTTCGTATTTAGTAAACTGCTTAATATGATTTACATCTTTGGTTGGCTATCTCATATAAATAATATTTGGATTTACTTTGGGATAATGGTAATAGCACTTGTATTTACATATTTTGATATGAAATACATCGGGTACGGTATCACATTTGGACATCTAATTGGCTCCTTTATAGGTTACTTTGCTGGAACCATCATGCAAAAGATCAATATGGCAAAGATACTTGAGACTACAGATCCTCAGACTATTGCTAGATTGAATACAAACCACGGTGTGCCAATATGGCTAGTTTGTATACTTTTAGGAGCTTTGTTTGGATGGTTGCATGGGATTAGAAAAAATAGAAAAGCAAGAAAACTTGAAGCTAAGAAATTAAAAGAAAGTGAGAAACATGCATAGCATGTTTCTTTTCATTTAGACATATTACAAAAATTTACAATTATTTAATCTAATATCGTGAATAAATATAACCGAGTTTTTATAATGGAGTGTAATTAAATGGCTTTAAGTCGATGAATTGATTAAGGTTCTTTTTTATCATTCAATTGAATGAATTGATATAAATTCAAAGAATTTTTTTGAGATTTAATGTCATAATTTTGTAATTTTTGTGTGGATAATGTGGGGTATTTATAGTATAATGAATAGAAGTTTGAAGGAATTTTAGTGAGGGGTATTATGATTGAGACAAATAGAAATTTTGAGCAAAGTCTAGAATATCAATTTTTATATAATGACGATCCAAATTCAATATTTTTACTACTGTCTTGGTTAGATAATAAAAACCTTGCTGATAACCTAGTGCCTAAGTATACGGTAACAAAGGCGCTGTTGACTGGTTTGAGACGTAGTATCAGAAATCGAGAAGATAAGAAATCTATAGTTGACGGTATCAACAGATTAGTGGCAGATGACTTAAATAGACTTGAACTAGCATTTGTTATAAAAGCATATAGAAATGCTTTTTATAATTCAGCACTTATTGATAAGCTAGAAAATCTAGCGCTTGAAGAGTTTACACCACATGAGTTGGCCAATGCTACGACTTTATTTCATCATAGAGAATCAGAGAAGATAAATAAGATTAAAGATATGATGATGGATCAGTTGCATAAGAATAAGGATATAGCTGTATCTGAAAAGTATTCAAATGACTTTTTAGATAAATATGTAAAAAAGAAAATCTTTAGAGTTAATTACTATATGAATAAGCAAATAGTGATTGACTACGAAAATACTGGGATATTGAAGTTAGAAGGAAGCACATTAACGATAAAAGAGCTTAAACATATTTACGAAAAGTCTAAGTTTTATATTAATCGTAGCTTGAAAATGGCTTATATAAATCAGTATTGGTATTCATTAAATGATAGTGTATTGAGAAGATATACATGATTATATTAGGAATAGATCCAGGGATTGCTATTGTTGGTTATGGCATTATTGAGATAATGGGAAATAGGTATAGGATCCTAGAGTACGGAACTATACAAACGTATCCTAACCAAAGTACTGACCAAAGATTAAAGATTATTTATGATGAACTTATAGAATTAATTAAACAATATAAACCTGATGAAGTCGCTTTTGAACAGTTATTTCATCAGAAAAATTCAAAGACTGTTATCACTGTAGCTCAAGCAAGAGGCGTTGAGGTATTAGCTTGTGTGGCTATGGGTTTGGAGATTTATGAATATACTCCTTTACAGGTAAAGCAGGCTTTAACAGGTTATGGCAGAGCTTCTAAGATTCAGATGCAAGAAGCTGTAAAAAGAATTTTGAATTTAGATGGGATTCCAAGGCCAGATGATGCTGCTGATGCATTGGCTATAGCTATTTGTCATAGCTTTACGAATAAATTCAAAAGCGAATTTAAGATGAGGTAGAAATGTTTTCATATATTATTGGGGAAGTTAAACACGCTAAAGAAGACGTAGTTATTCTAGAAAATAATAACATTGGATACAAGATACTGATGTCACGAAAAAGTATTGAAAAGCTTAATATTAATGACACTGAGAAGATATATACCGAATTCGTAGTAAGAGAAGATGGCATATATCTTTATGGCTTTATAAGCAAAGATGAGCTTAAGTTATTTTTATCGTTGACTAGTGTATCTTCTGTAGGTCCAAAAGTTGCTTTATCAATTTTATCGGCATTAGAGCCTTTAGAGTTAAAAAAAGCCTTGGTATCTAATGATATTAATACGATTACTAAAGCTCCAGGCGTTGGTAGAAAGACAGCTAGCAGGATTATATTAGAGTTATCTGATAAAATAGATATGGACGATTTGATGGATTTAGCAGATAATGTTTCAGATACAAAAACTGATAGCAATAAATATAGATTTGCTTTAGAAGCGTTGATAAACCTTGGATATAATAAGGCTATGGCTGAAAAAGTTTTGAAGGATATAGATATAGATAATTTAGAATTGTCAGATATTATCAAAACTGCTCTTAAAAAGATTTAGGTGATTAGATGAATAATAGAATTATCGGTGCGCAATCGATTAATGAAGAAGAAAAAAATGAATATACACTTAGACCAAGATGGCTTAGCGAATATATAGGTCAAGATAAGACTAAAGATAAGCTTGATGTATTTATTCAAGCTGCTAAAAACCGTGGCGAGTCGCTAGATCACGTGCTTTTACAAGGACCACCAGGACTTGGTAAGACTACTTTAGCAAATATCATTGCTAATGAGCTTGGAGTAAATATTAAGGTTACTTCAGGTCCAGCAATCGAAAGGCCAGGGGATTTAGCTAGTATACTTACTAATCTTCAAGAACATGATGTATTGTTTATAGATGAGATTCATCGTATCAATAGATCTGTTGAAGAAGTTTTGTATCCTGCTATGGAAGATTTCGCACTTGATATCATAGTTGGTAAAGGTCCATCTGCGCAAAGTTTAAGGATAGATTTAGAAAAATTTACTTTGGTTGGAGCGACTACTAAAGCCGGAATGTTAAGTTCTCCTTTAAGAGATAGGTTTGGAGTTTTGATGGAGTTAGATTTATATGCCAATCAAGATTTAAAGACTATAGTTAAGAGGTCTGCATCTATTTTAGATGTACCTATTGATGAGCAGTCTGCACTAGAGATAGCAAAAAGATCTAGAGGAACACCTCGTATATCAAATAGATTATTAAAAAGAGTGAGAGATTATGCTGATGTTATCGGTGATGGCACTATTAATCTTGATCTTACAAGAAAGTCTCTTCATTTTCTTGAAATTGATGAGATGGGTTTAGATAAATTAGATAGAAAAATATGTGTGACAATTGCGGAAAATTTTGATGGCGGACCTGTTGGTCTTGATACTATAGCCGCTTCAACAGGGCAAGAGTCAATAACTATAGAAGATGTTTATGAGCCGTATTTGCTTCAAATTGGATTTTTAAATAGAACTCCAAGGGGAAGGATATTGACTAAAAAAGCTTATGATCATTATGGATTAGAATTTAAGGATAAAAAATGAGAACAGACGAATTTGACTACGATTTGGATCCCTCTTTTATAGCTCAACATCCTGAGCAAAAAAGAGAGTTTTCTAAATTAATGATAGTAAATAAAGAAGATAAAGAATTAGAACATAAGAAGTTTTACGATATAATTAATTACTTAAATCCTGGAGATTGTTTGGTGTTAAATGATACGAGAGTTATCCCTGCAAGGATTTTTGGTAATAGGGAAAATAAAGAAGAACAAATAGAAGTAC
>JAAYEL010000047.1 GCA_012728755.1 Tissierellia bacterium
GCGCCAGATAATTCACTTAAATCTGCAGGGACTTCTATGGCTTTATCAATTGGGCAAGCTTTTTATCATCCGGTTGATTCTACTGGAAAAGAATATTCATATTTAGATTGTAAAATTGAAGATAATGAAACTACAGTTCCTGCTTGTGCTAATTTTGTTGAATCATATGATAAAGCTATGGAAAGTAATACTCCTGGTTACTTTTTTGGAGATTCTGATTTAAAAAAACAATTAAATTTAAATGCATGGGAACGATTAGCAAACTCTGAAAGAGAAATGATATATTATGCTATCTTAAGTACGATAGCAGCTGTTTTAGCTATCCAAATGATTGTGGCTTTTGCTATCGACATAGGAATTCGAGTTGCTAAATTAGGATTCTTACAAATTATAGCACCAATCCCTATTGCTCAAAATATCACTCAAAAAGAGTCACTTTCTCAAACTACATGGTTTAAATCCTTGGTTGAAACTTATTTAGAATTATTTATGAAGTTAATTGTAATTTATTTTTCGATGTTTGCTATTACCTTAGTTCCAGAAGTAATCGAAAATATCTTTTATCGTAATCAATCTGATGCTAGTGCATTAGTTAAAATGTTAGCAACAGTTGTTATAATATTAGGAATAGTTAACTTTGCTAAAACAGCTCCTGAATTAATCAAAAATTTATTTAATATTAAAGATTTTGGTAAGGGAATAAGTATCAAGAAAAGATTGGAAGATAATACTTTTGCTCAACGTGGAGCAGCAATGTTAGGTGGTGCTGGGGCTTCAGCATTATCAGGGGGATTTAATGGCAAAGGTTTTGGTAAGGTATCAGGTGCGGTAGGAGGTTTACTTGGTGGTGGATATCGGGGCTTAAGAAATAGTGAAGGTATGACTTCTTGGGGACAATTAGGAGGAAATATAAATCGAGCAAGAGCAGAAACAGATGCAGCAATAACTGCTAGAGAAGCTAGAAGACAAGCTGCTGTTGAACGTAGCCCTAAATGGTGGTCAGATCGTCATGGCAAACCTGCGCCAGGAGCTTCTATTCTAGGAAGAGTACCATTAGCTATAGATGATATAAAAGATTTTGGGCAAAGATCTATAGATTGGGTGCATGGTGGAATATCAAATGAAAAACTTTCAGCAACTAATAGTATTTTAAGTGATTTCTCTAGATTAGATAATGCTTTAAATGGCGAAGATAGTGATATTAAAGCTATAAAAGATAGACGAGAAAAGAGCAGGTCTGATTATTATAAAGACAATGTTATTCCAGATATCGTATATCGTTCAAAAGCAAATGACATTATAAATAAAGTAAGCGAAGCTGAAAAACAAGCTTATATTGCTCACAATGGAAGTATATCCGCAGCTGAAGCCACCAGAATTGAATCAGAAGTAACGTATGACTACTATGAAAACAAAAAAACATTTGAAACTAATTACGCTTCTCATGAAAAATTAATTGCTGATGTAATTGATAGTCATTATAAATCTTCAATTAATAGTCGAAAAGTTGCAAAC
>JAAYEL010000048.1 GCA_012728755.1 Tissierellia bacterium
GCTATCAATTCACTGGAATTGAAAATATCAAAGTTGGCGGACAACCTATCGACTTAACTAAGACATATAAGTTAGCAACTAATGACTTTATGGCAGTTGGTGGAGACGGATACAAGATGTTTGAAGGTAAGACTCAATTATCATTACATGGTATGATGGTTGATATCCTTGCTAACTATATTACTGAACTAAGCGTTGATGGTCCTTTCGAATATGTAACTGATGGAAGAATCAATGTAGTTCAAAAACAACCTTCTACTGAAGTTGATAAGAACGAATTAATAACTACAATTCAAGAAGCTACTGGTTTAGATATACTTAATAAGACTAACGAAAGCATAAGCGAATTATTCAAAGCTTTAGGAAAAGCTATTGAAGTATATCAAAATCCTGATGCAAATCAAGAAGAAGTTGATCAAGCTATAGCAGATCTTAAAGCAGCAATGGCTGGTTTAGAAGATATACCACCAGCACCTATCGAAGTTACTAAGTATGTTATTGGTACTGTTAATATAAGAGAATTACCGACTACTTCAAGTAAGATAATCTATGTTGTTACTAAAGGTGTTAAGGTAATTGGTGAACTTGAAAACGAAAATTCTAATTGGCTAAAGGTTGAAGTAAATGGAGTTGAAGGATATATCCACTTAAGCGTATTATCTGATGGACCTATTGAAAAATTAGGATACATCCAAGCAGGTACAAACTTTAGAACTGCTCCAAGTTCTTCAAGTGAGATAATAAAAGTATTAAAAGCTGGTACACCTATTAACGGTACTCTTGATCCAATGAATCCTTCATGGACAAAAGTAGTAATTGATGGTGTTGAAGGTTATGTATATTCTTCACTTGTTAAAGATAAAGAAGTAAAAATGATATTAACAGTACTTGATACTGTTAATGTAAGAGATAAAGCGAGCTTCACTTCAAACATAATTGGTGCTCTAAGAAAAGGTCAAGTAATTAAAGGTGTTATCTCACCAACTAACTTAAGCTGGGTTCAATTCACATACAACGGACAAACAGCTTATGTTCATTCAAGTTTGGTAAAATAAATATTCTTAAAATAATCGATTGTTCAGACAAATGAGTAATTGAAAAAAGGGACTGTTAATTCAGTCCCTTTTAATATTTAAACAAAAAAAGAGAGAGAAGCTTTCGCCTCTCGCTCTTTCCAAAAAAGATAAAAAAATGAAAAAAAATTTATAGCATTAACGCTACTTTATTACTAATGATATTATAGCATTAATTGAAGCATATGTCTATTAAGAAAATTGTGCATTAAATAAATTAGCATAATCTCCATTTTCTTCTAAAAGTTCTGTATGTGTACCACTTTCAGCAATTCTTCCATCTTTAATCAATATAATATTATCTGCATTTTGGATAGTTGATAATCTATGTGCTATGACAAAGGATGTTCTTCCCTCTATCAGTTTATTCATAGAATCTTGTATCTGTATTTCTGTTCTGCTATCAACATTCGATGTCGCCTCATCTAATATAAGAATTGGAGCATCTAAAAGCATCGCTCTAGCTATAGTCAATAACTGTTTTTGTCCTTGTGATATATTATCAGCACCATCATCTATTATTGAGTCGTAACCAAGTGGTTGAGATTCTATAAAATGATCTATATGGCAAGCTTTGGCTACTCTCTTAATATCATCAAGACTAGCATCTTCTTTTCCATAAGCAATATTATCTCTTATAGTTCCCTTGAAAAGCCATGCATCTTGAAGTACCATAGCAAAACTTTGTCTCAAAGATGCTCTTGTGACATCCGTTGCTTTATTTCCATCAATATATATCGAACCTTTTTGTGGATCATAAAATCTCATTAATAGGTTAATAATTGTAGTCTTGCCCGCTCCTGTCGGTCCTACTATAGCAGTTAAGTTTCCTGGCTTTACATGAAAACTCATATCTTCTATTATTATCTGATCATCACTATATCCAAAGCTAACACGGTCAAATATCACATCCCCTTGCACTTCTTTTAGTACTTTGGCATTTTTTTTATCTTCTGGTTCAGAAGGTTGATCGTGTAAATCAAATACCCTATCAAGAGCTGATAATGCCGATTGAAGATCTGCGACTATAGCAGCGATCTCATTTATAGGACCAGAAAATCTTCTCGAATATAGTATAAATGATGATAAAAATCCTATTGAGAATTCACCATTAAGAAATAATATAGCACCAAACATTGTCACCAAAGCAAGCGAGATATTTGTGATAAGCGTTACAGATGGACCATTAATAGCAGCTTGATAATCCGCTTTATAGTAAGCATCTACACTCTCCTCATTTCTATCATTGAATTGCTGTGAGAAGAATTCTTCTTTTTCATACGATTGAATGGTTTTTTGTCCAAATAAAATTTCTTCAACATAACCATTCATTTCACCTAATTTCTTGGACCTTTTTGAAAATAGAGGTCTTGTCTTTTTTATTCTATAAATGGTAAATAAAACCGTAAATGGAATAAGCATCAAAAACATAAGAGACAGCTTAGGTGATATACTAATCATCATACTTAGAGATCCTACCACTGTGATTAATGATGCTGCGACCGTAAGGATATCATGTGTTATAGATTGATTTACAAGGTCAAGGTCGTAAGATATACGGGATACCAAGTCTCCTGCTTGATGTGTATCTATATATGATAGTGGTAAATCAACAATCTTATCAAAAGTGTCTTGCCTCATGGCTACGATCACTCTTTGTGCGATTCTTGCCATCAATCTTGTCATAATATATCCCAATATTCCCGATATCAAATATACCAAAAACATCTTAATAGCATTTTGTGTTGCAAGCGGGATATTCACTATTCCAGTATCTGCTCCCATCGCATCTATTGCTTCTCCTGAAAACTTAGGTCCTTGTAGAGATAAGATATTTGACACCATGATTAAAATGAATGCCACAAGCATCATTTTCCATTCATTATATACATATTTAAGAAGGCCTCTAAATATTTTTCTATAGTCTTTTTTCTTTTTTACAGTTTCTGGTTTAATATTTAGTTCCATATTGCCTCCTTTTCGAATGATTCTTCACTTAGCTCACCTAATTGCATTGAAGCTATTTCTCTGTATGGTTCACAACTAATTATTAGCTGTTCATGTGTACCTGAATCAAGAATCTCACCATTATTTAGAAAGATAATATTATCTGCATGAATCACTGAACTTACTCTTTGAGCAACTATGATCGATGTAGTATCCATATAATAATCGCTAATTGCTTTTCTTAGGTTTGCATCTGTCTTAAAGTCTAATGCACTTGAAGAATCGTCCAAGATTAAAATCTCTGGATTTGCTGCAAATGCTCTTGTCAATAATAATCTTTGTTTTTGTCCACCAGAAAGATTAACTCCTTTTGAAGCTAGGTTAAAATCAAGCGCCCCATCTTTTGTGTTTATAAATTCAATTGCTTGAGCATGAGTTGCTGCTTCTAATAGTCTTTTATCATCTAGATTTCTACCAAAGTCGATATTTTCTCTGATACTTCCCTTAAATAGGAAGTCATTTTGAAATACTGATCCAAATATTTTATTAGCTTGGATATTGCTTAATCTTTTTATATTGATACCGCGTAATAATATCTCCCCTTGATCTACATCATATTGCCTTAATAAAAGCCTAATAATAGTGCTTTTACCAGAACCTGTCGCTCCCATGATACCTAGAGTTTGGACTTTAAACAATTTAAAGTTTATATTTTTAACATTAGGTTTTTTACCAAGATATGAAAATGTTACATTTCTGAATTCTATCTCAGGCACTAATGAATTAGATTCTGGTAATTCAACTTCATTTTCGACTACTTGATTTTCATCTATAGGCATATTAATTACTTCTTCGATACGTTTAGACGAAGCAGATGACCTATTATATACATTAAACATTCTGTTCATCATCATTAATGAGTTAGTTATTTGTATGAAATATGAAAGAAACGCCATTATAACCCCCACTTGAAGTTCTCCATTTCCTACAAGGTTCGCTCCCCATATGATAACTACAGATAGTCCGCCATATAAGATAGTATTTACAGCTGGTGACATAATTGCCATTTGATCAACAGCCGCTAGTTCTGAGTCCTTCACTTGAAGATTTGATGACATGTATCTTGACTTTTCATATTCTGTCTTATCTAATGCTTTTGATACTTTAATACCACGAATGTTTTCCCTTATGACTTGAACCATATTATCAAGATTTGACTGTACTTGTCTAAATAATGGACCTGCTTTTTTGAAAATATATCTTATTATCAAAACTAATGGAATGATTAATAGTATCAGTACCATCGAAAGTTTAGGACTTAAATAAATACTAAATAGTACACCTCCTATAAAAAGCATGACAGCCCTTATCCCCATACGAAGTGTAGCCCCAAGAAATCTATGAATGACATAGGTATCTGATGTTAACCTTGATTCAAGTGAAGATACAGATATCTTATCAATTTGTTTTGATGATAATCTCATTGACCTTTCAAAAAGATCTTGTCTAATATTTTGAATCGCATCTGATGATGTCTTAGATGCCATCCTATTTGCGATTATGTTTAATATCCAAGCTGAAATGGAAAGTACTATCATCATAACTCCCCATATGACAACCAAATTCTTATTTTCCAGAGGCACTATCTCATCTACGATATGTGCCAAAATTACTGGCAAGACTACTTCGAATAAAGTGGCAAATATTTTTATGATAGCATTAATCACAATCCTTTTCTTATATGGACTCATATATTTAATTAGCATTAAAAATCACCTGCCTTAACATTGAATTTTGTATTTACTTTTTCGTTTACTACCTCTGTTGATCTTAACGCTAGGCTCCTTAATATCTCTACTACATTATCATAGTTTGCTTCATCGATATCAGTAATGATATTTTCATTCCATTCATTTAAGTAATCAATCACTTTTGGATATATCTCGTTGGCTTTCTTAGTGGGATAGATTTTCTTTGCTCTTTTATCATCTTTATCTACTTTTCTTTCTATAAACCCATGCTTTTCCATACGACATAATTGCCTAGTTACTGAACTTTTATTTACATAAAGCCTTTTAGCTATCTCATCTTGGGATATACCTGGACTCCTGCATATCTGCAAGATATAGCTTAACTGTTGTCCAGCTAAACCTTCATCTGCAAAGGCCAATTCCCTATCGATAAGTGAAGCTCTATAGACTCTATTGATATATTTCATTATTCGAACCATAATACCTCCTTATTATTTTAGTTGCGTATGCAACTATTTTACAGGTAAAAAAAAGATTTTTCAAGTAGCTGAAAAATCTTTTAGTCGTTTCATTATTTTATATCATTTCACTCTTAATGAATAATTCAATCAAATCAAATGTTGCCTTAATAGAATCCATATGTGTTCTTTCATAAGCATGACTTGATTCGATGCCCGCACCCACTAAAGCATGTCTTACATCATATCCTGCTCTCATCGCTGCTGATGCATCTGACCCATAGTATGGATAAATATCTAGCTTATATGCAATGTTATTGTCCGCAGCAAGTTTAACCAGTTGCTGCCTTAAATCATAGTTATATGGTCCCGATGAGTCCTTAGCACAAATTGATACTGTATATTCATCTGATTGTTGCCCATCTCCTAAAGCGCCCATATCTACAGCTAGATAATCAACCACTTCGGATGGGATGTTTGAGTTAGCTCCATATCCTATTTCTTCATTATTAGAAAAGTAAAAATGTGTCGTATAAGGAAGTGTATAGTTTTCTTCTTTTAGATTTTTAAGTATGGATAAAAGTATAGCACCGCTCATCTTATCATCAAGATGTCTTGATTTAACATAACCATTATCTGTGATAATCGTCCTAGGATTAAAGCTAATGAAGTCGCCTACCTGTATACCAAGTTTTTCAGTTTCTTCCTGAGAAGTCACTTTTTCATCCAATCTAACTTCCATATTAGCTTCATCTCTATCAGCAGTTCTTGCGTCTTTGTATACGTGTACACTTGTTTGATGAAGCAATATAGTACCATCTACAGTCTTGCCTGTCTTTGCAACATGAACTAGGCAATTTTCACCTTCAACTGAGTTGAAATGATAGCCACCAACCTTTTCTAACTTTAGCCTTCCGTCTGATTTGATTTCTCTAACCATCGCACCCAAAGTATCAAGATGTGCTGTTAACATACGATGTCTATCATCATTACTACCTTTAAGGGTTACCATAACTCCACCTTTATTTGTCATAAAAGGTTCATAGCCCATATCTCTAAGTTCTTTTTCTACATATCTCATCACTTCTTTTGTATATCCAGTTGGTGATGGGATAGAAGTAAGTTCTTTTATATATTTAATACTATTTTCCATAAGTCCTCCAAATTGTCTAATATTATTAAATATTATCACAAATGTGATCAATAAACTATATAACTTAGGTTAAAATTCTTCACTTACCTCTGCTTTTTCAGTACTATTGTATTGATCAATGTCCAGAAGACCTTCCGTCTTGGCAGCTATTAAAGTAACTACAGCATCTCCGGTAACATTTACTGCGGTTCTAGCCATATCCAATATCCTATCAATTCCCATAATCATAGCTATTCCTTCAACAGGTAAACCTACTGATACAAGCACCATTGATAAAGTTACTAATCCTACTCCAGGAATCGCTGCAGTACCTACAGATGCTAGAGTCGCAGTCAATATAACTGTCAAAAAGTCTGAAAATTCTAATGGGATTTGATAAGCATACGACATAAAAATTACCGCACATCCTTGCATGATTGCTGTCCCATCCATATTAATTGTCGCTCCAAGTGGTATCGTAAATGCCGATACTTTTCTTGGCACTCCAGCATCATCCATAGATGCTAAAGTTATCGGAATTGTCGCTCCAGAACTTGCTGAAGAAAATGCAAATGTGATAACTGGTAATATCTTCTTAAAGAATTTAAATGGATTCAATCTTGTAAATATCACCAATAAAGGTATATAAGTAAATACGACATGAAGTCCTAGACCACCAATAACTGCTCCCATGTATTTAAGCATAGGACCAAATGTCTCAAAACCTAATTGAGAGAAAGTCCTTGCCACTAATGCAAATACACCAAAAGGTGCCACTTTCATAACCATAGTAGTCATCTTCATCATCAGGTCATTACCTTCATTTAATAGTCTTGAGATAGTCGCTAACTTCTCAGGCATGGATGCACAAATAACTCCAACTAATAAGGCAAAGAGAATTATCTGTAGCATGTTTCCTTCTGCTAGTGCAGCTATAGGATTAGTTGGGATAATATCTAGTAAAGTATCCTTAGCACTAGGTGCATCAGCGATAGATACATCAGCTTGAGCCACAGTGGATAAATCCATTCCCATGCCAGGTTTAATAATTAAAGACAAACCAAGTGCTATAGCAACTGCTGATGCTGTAGTAAATAGGTAAAATAACACAGTCTTTACTCCAATCTTACCAAGTGATGCTGTATCTCCCATAGATAGAGCACCAGTCGATAGTGAGAAAAACACCAATGGTACTACGAGCATTTGAAGTAGTCTCATAAAACCAGAACCTACCATGTAAAATGCACCTTCAATTATGATATCGTCACGAATCTGACCTGCAGGCACGAAATAGTGAAGAATGATACCCGTGATAATCCCACCAATTAATCCAATAAAAATCCTAGTGGTCATACTTATCTTTTTCTTTTTATCTTTTGTCATACTACCCCCTTATGTTTCTTTCTTCCATAAATCTATGAAGAGCGCTTTTCCAATCTCTCATAGGTTCTTGTTTAGTTATTCTTAACATAAAGTTATCCAATACCGAATATCTCGGTCTCAATACTTCAAAGTATCCATGACCATCCGATTCGACAAGCTCAGCCTCTATATCTAATGTTGCTAATACCTCTCTAACGAAATCTCTTTGTGAAGACTCACCCTCACATGATATGTGAAATGTCCCGTATTCAGTCTCTCCAAAGAATCTAATTATCGTCTCTGCAAGCTCTAATGAGCTCGTAGGAGACCCAACGATGGTTTTGTATACACTTACTTGTCCTTTTTCCTTAGCCTCTCTTATAATCGAATTTATAAGCTTCTTACCATACATCCATGAACTTCTCAAAATTGTATGATGCTGACAATGATTTTTTGTAAACATCTCACCTGCTAGTTTTGTCTTACCATAAATTGTCTGCGGATTTGTTTGATCAAATTCCGTATAAGGCTTATCAGAAGCACCATCAAATACAAAATCCGATGAAAGGTAAAATAAATGCGCTTTTATTCTTTCTGCTGCTATAGCCAAATTCCTTGCTCCCACCGCATGAAGAGCATATGCCTGTTCAGGATTTTCTTCACACCATAATCTATCGCTTTTTGCAGCACAATTTACGATAATATCCGGTCTTCTACTATCAGCATATTTTTCAACCTCTTCTAAGTTTGTTATATCGACATCACTAACATCTGTGGCCAATATCTCATAAACTTTGCTATCCATAGTTGATACAAGTGCAGACCCAAGCCTTCCAGATCTTCCAACTACCCATACTCTAGTTCTAATTGCCATAATATCTCCTTTCTTTTTGTTAAATCAAATGCGAACGCAACCATCCCCATTTTGAATATTATACTTTTTATTAGAAAATTACACAAGATTTTAGACAATATTTTGCCATTAAATATAAATTTTTTGCTAATTTATTGCCCTTAATTGCTATCTAAATCCGTGAAATCAGGCATTTCACAAAAATAAAAAGCTAATGTAATAAAATAATACATTAGCTTAAGATTTATGTTCTATGAATATCATCTCACCATAATATTTACTTTTTATCCTATACTAAGATTACTAGGACTTTATCTGACTCTTCTAGGTCTGGATTTATTTCTTGGTCTACAAAAACCAACTCTTTTAACCCTTCTTGATCTAGAAGAAAATAATCAACTGCTTCATTAGTATAGTATTTTGTGTCTACCAAATTCATATCTGAATATACATTTTGTGTTAGCATATTTCCTATATATGGATTATGATCTTTTTCCTTAGTCTCAAGAACTAGGATTTTATCATATCTTTGTTGATTTAATGCTATTAGTTCTACTACTGTCATATTAACCTCTCTAACTTATTAAGCTTTCCTTTATTATCATCACTTGATTAAACATCTCATCTGAAAGGTCTTGATACTCAAGTATAAAGTCCAAATCTTCAACTGCTTTTGTATTTAAACCTAGTTCAGCAAATATTAATGCTCTATTATATCTAAGTTTAATATCAGCAGGATATTTATCAATTGCTTCATTAGCTACATCAAGAGCCATTTCTGGCCTACCTTGTGCATATAAAACATAGATATAGTCGATATAAAGTGTAGCAAAGTCTGCACCACCATCTAGAGCTTTTTCAAAATATTCTTGAGCTAAATCCAATCTTTCTAAATTCATATAACAAACTGCCATATAATATAGAACATCAAAACGACTTGCTTTTTTTGAAGCTTCGGAAAGAATCTCAAGCGCCTTATTATAATTCATTTTATTTATGAAATAGATCGCATCTTCAACTAAAGCCTCTGGTTCAATCTCAACCATTAAAGTCCTTATCTCATCTTGTAGCGATTCAATTTTTACCATAGCTAAAGTCTTCTTATAGTAATTCATCGCCTTTAGATATTCGCCTGTAGCTTTATAGATATTGGCCAATTCATAATATCCCAATGCGAATTGAGAATCTTCAATAATTGTCTTTTCAAGTATTTTTATACTTGTATAAACAAACTCTCCTCTATCATTTTCATCAACATCTAATCTCCATAAAAGTCTACCATAATTATATGCAGCATAATTGTTTTTCTCATCTAATACATAAGCTGCTCTAAAAAGGATTATCGCATCTTCAATCGATGCATCTAACTTTTTCATACCCAGATTTACAGCATATTTTGAAGGATCATCTAAGATATTTTTCAAGACATTTCTATAATCATTCGCATATCTAAAATCATTATCTAATGCTATATTAAATAACATTCCCTCTACTATATACTCAATACCTACTTCATTTTGAAAATTATCATTTTGAAGCCCCATCATTAAATCGTCGGTCACTATTGGAAGAGGTATATCATTTAATCCATAATCCAAATACTTTTCTTCAAAATTCTTTAACTCTAAATATGATAGTTTACTTGTCTTTTCTCTAAAATATTTATCTACTAGACTCATCTATCAAAAACTCCTTGAAACTTCCTCTTACGCATGCTTGAATCGTGCAATATATCATACAGATGTCCTTTATAGATATATACAAAAGCTAGAGCAAACATGCTAGCTACCATAGTTAATAGTAACTTAATATCGTATAAAAATAGTATCCCAAGTCCTATATATGAGTTTAATATAGTGAATAGGAATCCTATCACTACAGCTACTGGAATCCATTGGACAACATTATCTTTTAAGAAATTGATTATTGACATCAAAGCATTTACTCCAGACTCTCCGTCGATATAAACCGTCTCTAACATTGGAGACATTAACACCGATAAAGCGATTGATAATATATAGGATATTGGTCCAAAAACTGGCACCATACCAATTACCATCTCAATTATCCAAAATATAAATCTAGTAGCCATAAGTGGAGAAATATATCTTTGCCATCCTTGTGTAAAATTCTTTACATTAAGCCTGCTTCCAACTATCACAGAATACAAACATGACATTAATATAGACATGGTAATAACATCAATAATATATAGTATGATTCCTGATACAATGCTAGGAACTACTTGAGATAAATATGCTGAGATTACTAATCCCACCATATTTCCTACCACCATAACTAAGATGGCAAGAACTATCGCTGGAAAATATTTTAATGATTTAATCGTCCTCGTTAATGCACTTTTGTTAACTTCTAATGCATCTTTTATATAATCCATATTACCTCCTACATCTTTTCAGGTGCTTGAATACCTAATAAGTTCAACAATAACTTTATAGTAATTCTTGTTGATTCTACTAGCGCCATTCTAGCTTTTTGTTCCTCTTTAGAAGAATTCAATATATTTACAGTATTATAGAATTTGTTGAATGACTTAGAAACCTCTACAACCGCTCTAGTTATCATCGAAGGCTCAAGCTTTTCCATCGCCACTCTAATCACATCTGGAGTTTTATAAAGGTTCATGATAAGTTCATTTTCCTCAGGAGTAGATAGTATACTATAATCAATATTTGCATCAATATCTTCACCATATCTGTTTACAAGAGAATTCGCTCTTGCATGTGAATACTGAACATATGGACCAGTCTCACCATCAAAGTTTAATACCTCATCCCAACTAAATACATAGTCTTTTATTCTATTATTAAATAACTCTTGGAATTTAATGGCTCCAATACCAACTTGCTTAGCTACTTGTTCTTTATTCTCTAGATTCGGATTTCTTTTTTCAATAATATCCAAAGTTTGTTCGATAGACTTATTCAATACATCTTCAAGAAAAACTACACGCCCATGTCTAGTAGATAAAGTACCATCTGTTAAACTAACCATACCAAACGCTACATGTTCGATCTTATTCGCCCAATCAAAACCCATCTTGTCTACAACTTTTTTAAGTTGCTTAAAATGAAGTGATTGTTGAGTAGCCACTACATAGATATTTTTATAGAAATTATAGTTTTCCATTCTCTTCATAGCTGTAGCTATATCTCTTGTGATATACGTTGAAGAACCATCTCTTTTTAGGATTATCGCTGGAGGCATATCAAATTCATCTAATCTAACGATTTGAGCATCTTCAGATAATTCTAATAAGTTTTCCTTTTCCAGTATCTCTACAACTTCAGGAACAAATTTTGAGTGATAGTATTCGCCATCATATGAATCAAATTCAATGTCAAGCATCTTGTAAACTCTATCAAATTCTTTAAGAGATATTTCCTTAAACCAATTCCAAATCTCCAAAGCCTTTTCATCTTCTGCTTCAAGCTTTCTAAACCAAGCTCTAGCAACATCCATATATGATTCATCTTCTTCAGCTAACTCATTATATGCTACATAAAGCTTTAGTAATTCTTTAATAGGGTCTTGATTTATAGTATCCTTGTCACCCCATTTTTCATAAGCAGCCAAAAGAATACCAAATTGAGTTCCATAGTCACCTAAATAGTTGATACCGTAAGTATCATAACCTAGAAATCTAAATATTCTCTTTAATGCATCCCCTTGAACTGTTGATCTAATATGTCCAATGTGAAATGGCTTTGCGATATTTGTAGAAGAATAATCTATAACTACGCTTTTTCCTTTTCCCATTTCACTTGAACCATATCTTTCTTTCTTAGATAGAATCTCTTCAATCGTTAGCTTTGCTAAGAATTCATTATCTATATAAAAGTTCACATATGGTCCAACATTTTTTACTTCCTTAATAAATTCAGCATCTATAGAAGATACCAAATCTTCTGCTATCATATTTGGGGCTTTACGCATTGTCTTAGCTAATCTAAAACATGGAAAAGCAAAATCCCCCATATCTTTATTAGGAGGTGTCTCAAGACTTAATAAAATCTCATCAACACTCATACCTATTTCTTTACTTTCTAAAATCTTTGCTATTTCTAATCTTAAATCCATATTATTTTAGAGTCACCACTGTGACGCCTGCTCCTCCCTCTTTTAAGGTACCTATCCTAAAAGTATCAACATACCTACTTTTTTTCAAATAATCTGTTATTCCCTTACGAAGTGCACCAGTGCCTTTACCATGAATAATTGAGACTTCCTTAAGTCCAATGATAATAGAATTATCAAAAAACTTCTCAATCTCATTTATCGATTCATTAATATTTTGGCCTCTCAAATCTAGCGATGTCTTATAATCTTCACTCGATTTTTCTCTATATACTTTTCTATAAGTAGAAGAACTCTTATCCTTTTTAGTTTCTTTTTCTTGAACTTTCTCAATATCTGAGATATTTGAGTTAAACTTAAGTATGCCAACTTGAATAATCAAGTCCCCTTTTGAATCAGGTAAAGTTTGCACCACTCCAACATCATCCATAGAGATAATTCGAACGCTCTCACCTAAAGTAACTTCGATATTTTTATTGGATACTACCTTATTTTTTTCTTTTCTCGCGTATTTATCTTGGAAATCTTTATATTTATCAGTAATCTCCGTATAGCTTCTATCCAGATTTGCTGAATTTCCTATACTCTTTTTTGCTTGCTTTATAAGGGACTTAGCTTCTTCTCTAGCCTCATCAAGAATCCTTCTTGCCTGTTCTTTAGACTCTTCGACTTGCCTTTGAGCAGCTTCTTTTTTATCATCAACACTAGCCTTTAATTTTTGGTTAAGTGCCAAATATTCCTGTTTTAATCTGTCTAGTTCAGCTACTTTCTTCTCAGCCTCAATCCTATCTGATTCAATCTCAGATATTAGACTTTCAAAATCTCTATTTTCTTTAGAGATATACTTAGAAGCATTATCAAGCACGCTTTGAACTAAGCCTAATCTTTTTGATATCTCAAATGCATTTGACTTTCCAGGTGTACCGATAATTAATCTAAAAGTCGGACTTAGAGTCTTAACGTCAAACTCAACACTTGCATTTTGTACATAATCAGTAGTCATAGCATAAAGCTTAAGTTCACTATAGTGAGTAGTACTTACAACCGTTGTATTTTTCTTTATCAAATAATCTATAATTGACATAGCAAGAGCAGCACCTTCTGTAGGATCTGTTCCTGAACCAAGTTCATCAAAAAGCACAAGTGAATTCTCATCTGCTACTTCTAATATACTCACTATATTTGTCATGGAAGCAGAAAATGTAGAAAGTGATAATTCAATGCTTTGTTTGTCTCCAATATCAGCATAAATTGATTTGAATATACCTACTTTTGAAAACTCCGCAGCAGGTATAAATAGTCCAGATTGACTCATTAATATCATCAATCCTAGAGTCTTTAAACTTACAGTCTTACCACCAGTGTTAGGACCTGTAATAATTAATGCTCTATAACCATCCCCAATTTTTATATCTATAGGAACAACTTTCCCAGTTAAAAGCGGATGTCTTGCATCTTTGATATCTACTATCTTTTCATCATTTAATATCGGTCTTGTTGCCCTCATATCTAGAGCCATCTTAGCTTTTGAAAAAACTACATCTAATTGAACTAATAGGTCTTGATTCGTCTCAATTTCCTCACTATATTGGGCACACAATTCAGATAATTCTCTTAAAATTTTTCTTATCTCATCATGTTCTTCAATTTGTAGTTGCCTTATCTCATTATTTAGCTCAACTACGACCATTGGCTCGATATATACTGTTTGTCCAGATGAAGATCTATCATGAGCGATACCTGGAAAATGGCTCTTTGAGGCAGCTTTGACCGGTACTACATATCGACCTTCTCTTATGGTAATAATATTTTCTTGCAGTTTAATCTGACTGTCTTTATCTTGAACTATTGAATTTAGTTTTTTTCTAATATCTTCAGTCTTATTTCTAATATTTCTTCTGAGATTAAAAAGAGTCCTTGAAGCATCGTCAGCAATCTTTTCATCATCCAAAATTATTCTATCTATCTCTGACTCAACTCTTTTATTCGTATATAAAAGAGCTATACGGTCCTTGATAAGATTTTCTTGTTCCATCTCACTAACGTAGTCTTTCAGCGCTTGAGATACTCGCAATGAGTCGGCAATTTGTCTGAATTGATAGTTTTCTAGTATGCCTCCCATATTCAATCTCTTAACTATAGACTTTAGATCAGAGATACCATAAAGTGGCGGATTTGAATACTTAACTATTAGCTCAATAGCATCCGCATTTTGTTCAAGCAAATCATTAATTGTATCCAAATCATCCAAAGGAACGATACTAGATACCGCAGCTTGTCCAAGGCTTGATTGACAATAGTCCTTAAGTTTATCGATTATTCTATTGTATTCTAATGTGATAAAAGCCTTATTATCCATTAGATCACCCCCATCTTATAATGTCCTAAATAATGATTTTTTCTACCTTTTGGTTTAATCCCTTTCAGATAAACATCATTAAATTCATTAACTATATTTACTATATCATCTTCTTCTCTATCTATTATTCGTATCTGTGCGACTCCTATATCATCGATCTCACTTTTGATATTAATGATATTTATCGCTTTATCAGTTAATACTTCACTATAGCCATTAGCCCTGACTACGCCTAATAAATCTGTCTCATTTTCTAGACTAATATCTTTTCTAAAAGGACAGCTACTACAATTTGAATCATCTACACAACCTTTAATAACTGAAGCAGGGCAATGTTTTAATAACATCTGAGCCATCCTACCATATCCAATTATCTCAGATCTTATATTATCTAATCTTAATTGTGAGATCTCATCTAAATTTAGTTCTGTACATAAAGAGATATCTTTAATATCATGTTTTCTAAAGAACTCAATAGCTTCACTATTAAATACGTTCATAAATGATTCTAGATGGATTTTCTTATTGAGTGGTCTTGCAAACTCTATATCCCCTAAAGAATTAGCAGATATTCCGTCATAATATATATCATTTTCTAAAAGCTTTACTTTTATATCATCATAATCTTCTTGATACATTATTCTTGGTAATACATAGAAAATCTCTCCAATAAACTTATCTCTAAGATTTTTGAGATCATCAATATTATGAGAATAAATCCTAGTAAAATTATTCAAGTCTAAACCTTCATTTAAGTTATGATAATATTCATAATTCAGTTGGTATTCAGTTCTATTTGATTTTCTATTCTTCACTGCCATAGGCTTATATGGAAGAATTCTTTTTTCTTTTCTATTTATGATCATCTCATCCAATTCGGATGTGATATCCCTTCTAAGTTCATTTAGCTTAGACTTTGGTACAAATGCTAGATTGTCTACAGTAACATTAATATTACTAATGATATAATCTGTATTACCCATTCTAGACATCTGTTCTTCTATTTGCTCTTTTGTAGTCGGATTTTTACTAGCTTCTTGAACTACAAAATCACTAGATAATTCAAACTCAAAATCTTGATAGACAATTTTAGCGCTTAAATTTTCATCAATAGATGCCATAATTGATATATCTATGGATTTCTTAACAGGATTATTAATATCATTTTCTAAGTTTTGTACTATCTTGTCAGAAAAAATCTTGTAAACATCGGATTGATCTCTCAAATCTGGAAATTTTTCAAGATAAACCTTCTGACCTTTCTGATAATCATCAGTTATCGTTATGGTCAATTTTTTAGATTTTTGCGTCTCTACGCTTATCACATCACCTTTAAAAACATCTTTTTGTAAAATGATATGCGATTTTCGATTTTTATATTCAACTATTCCAATATTCACACCAGCTACATCGTCTTTGGACTGATAGTATTTTCTACCAAAGTCACCAAAAAACAAACCTTTAGTAAACTTTCTATTAGATACCAAGGTTAAATTATCCGTATCAAACTTAGAACTTTCTATAGCATTTCTATATTCGTTTACCACACTATATACATATTCTGGTTTTTTCATCCTACCTTCAATCTTAAGTGAAAAAACACCAGCATCTATCATCTGATCAATATCATAAATAGTCATAAGGTCTCTAGCACTTATTAATGTATCTGATACCTGGCTAATCTTACGATTATTTCTATCTAATAAATCATACGATTTTCTACATGGTTGGGCACATCTTCCTCTATTTCCTGAGCGTTGTCCGATGTATGAGCTAATATAGCATTGGCCAGATACGCTAACGCAAAGTGACCCATGTACAAAAGCCTCTATCTCAAGATTCGTATTATCACGAATTTGTCTTATCTCAGATAAGGACACTTCTCTACCAACGACTACTCTATCAAAGCCTAATTTTTCGATAAATTTAGCTGAATTCAAATTATTAACAGCCATTTGTGTACTAGCATGTAGTTCAAAATCAGGAAAATATTTCTTGATAAAGCTATAGACACCGATATCTTGAATAATCAAAGCATCAACATCTAATCTATTTAAGTCACAAAGATAGTCATATAGTTCTGAAAACTCACCATCTTTCACTAAAGTATTTACTGCTATATAAACTTTCATATCATTTTTATGTGCAGTTTTTATTAAGTTGTCCAATTCTTCGATGCTAAAATTGTTAGCATAAGCTCTAGCACCAAATTTTGTTCCCGCTAGATATACTGCATTAGCCTTTGAAGCTATCGCAGCCTTAAACATATCTGGGCTTCCAACTGGTGCTAGAATCTCATAATTTTTCACTTTATTCACTACGTCTTAATGCCTCTTGAAGCTGTCTATAAGCTCTTAGAGTCTCTTTCTCTTGTTCTAATAATTTATCTCGTAGACTTTCAATTTCTTGATTACTCTTTTCAAAGTCTCTCATTCTTTTATTAAGTTCTAATCTAAACTTTTCTTTTTCATCAGTCATGGACTCAAGTTGTGTTTTTAAGTCTAGGATCTTAACATTTAAACTTTCAATAACCGCATCACTGTCTTTGTGTTTTTCAACAATATTCTCATACCTAACTCTAAGCGGTTCGTAATCTCTCATTGGGATCTCACAATCACGCTTTAAGTTTAGATAATTTTCTCTAGATGTAAAAGCCGAATCAGCAATATTTAGGCATGCTAAAGTAGCACTCATAGCAGGATTCTTGTATCTAATGGACTTCTCAGCTTTTTCAATCTCTTCATTTACATAATTAACTATCTCATCAGTTTCTTGTTTAGTTCTACTAGATCTAATGATATAACTAGATTCTCCTATCTGTACCTCATACCTATTTTTATCGCTCATATTAACCTCTCAAATTTACACCAAATGCATCGCTTAATTTATCTAATATAGCATCAAAAGCATCTTTAACTTCTTGATCTTTTAGAGTCCTCTCATCTGATTGGAATCCAATCTTATATGCTAATGACTTTTTATTTTCTTCAATTTGTGAACCAGTGTAGATATCAAATAATTGAACTTCTTTAAGATTATCTCCACCATTATCTACTATCACATCAATGATAGCTTGACTTTCAACATCTTTATCAACGACTAATGCAATATCTCTTTCGATCATAGGATATCTAGATACCTTTTCATATCTATTAGCCCCAACATGTTTCATTATCTTATCTACATTTATCTCACAAATATATACTCTTTTAGATATGTCGAAATTATCCATCACTAGTGGATGAATCTCACCCATAACTCCTACTAATTGGTCGTCTACATAGATATCGCCACATCTACCATTGTGATATATACTATTATTTGTGTTTTTTACAAATCTATAATTTTCTATCTTATTTTTAGCGAATAACTTCAATACTACATCTTTTAGATAGTAAAAATCATAATCTCCAACCAATCCCAATGTCATTAATGAATGTTCAACTATCTTACCATCTTCTTTTTGGAATGTGTTTCCTACTTCAGATAAACGTAAATCACTCGCTTTATTATTAAGATTCTTTCTAACCACATCAAGCATATTTCCGATTAAGGTAGTTCTCATAACTGAGAAATCTTCACCCAGTGGATTCATAATTTTTATCACATCTCTTAACTTATTATCAGCTTCTACATTTAACTTATCATAAACCTTTTCGCTAATAAATGAATATGTTAATATTTCTGAAAAACCCAAAGCATAAATATCTAATCTTAATTGGTCGATAAATTCTCTTTTGTCTGATTTAAGCCCTTCTGTTAATTGTCCTTTTAGTGGTTGAGGTTTGATATTATGGAATCCATAAAGTCGTCCAACTTCTTCAATCAAATCAGCTTCAATAGTTAAATCTTCTCTAAAGTATGGTACATTAACAGTTAATTCATCCCCATCTCTAGTAACTTCTAAATCAAGACTTTCTAGGTATTTTTGTGTTTGCTCAACGCTAAGGTCAAGTCCTAATAACATATTTGAACGAGAGTTTCTTAATTTAACTTCTCTATTTGCAGATTGTTTTTTACCATGATCATAAATACCTTCAACAACAGTACCTGCGCCAATCTTTTCTACTAGGTGTAAAAATCTTTGTAGAGCAACTTGAGGCAATTCAACTGATATACCTTTTTCGTATCTACTAGATGCTTCACTTCTAAGATTTAGTCTTTTTGAAGTTTGACGAATATTTTCATCAGTAAATGTAGCTGCTTCTATCAGGATATTTTTAGTATTATCAGTAACTTCTGTATCAAATCCACCCATAACACCAGCAAGTCCTATCGGTTCACTATTACCATCACAAATAACTATATCATTTGCCAATAATTTTCTCTCACTCTTATCTAGAGTCTTTACGATTTCACCTTCTTTTGCCATCCTAACTATCATGGCATTTCCTTTAATCATATCTAAATCATATGCGTGAAGAGGTTGTCCATATTCAAGCATGATAAAGTTTGTTAGATCAACAATATTGTTTATAGGTCTCATACCTGCTTTAATCAGATAATTTTTGATATATTGTGGAGATTCTTTTATCTTCACATCTTTAATAGCTCTCAGTAAAAATCTTTGGCTATTTTCAGTTTGTACATCTAATCCTTTGAATAAATCGCTTATATGACCATCTTCATTAAGTATCTCATCTTGTGGTAGTTGAACTTTAGTATCAAATGCCGCTGCTACTTCTCTAGCCATACCTATAATTGATAAACAGTCTGGTCTATTTGGAGTTATCTCAAATTCGATAACTTCGTCATTAAGTCCAAGGGCTGATAACCCTTCTTCTCCAACTACTGCATCATCAGACAAAATAATAATCCCATCTTTAGAATTTTTCGGTATAGTATTTTCTGCTATAGCTAGCTCTTCATACGAACAAAGCATACCTGGCGATTTAATGCCTCCAAAGTCCGCTTCACCTATAACCATGCCTCCTGGAAGATGTGCTCCTAACAATGCTGCTATTACCTTATCCCCAACTTTCATATTTTTTGCACCGGTAATTAGTGTAACCTTTGAATCACCAAGGTCTAAATCAACAATTGAAAGTTTATTCAATGTATCATGTTGTCTAAGGTTTAGAATCTGTCCTACCTTAATATTTGAGATCCCTTCTCCCATATTTTGAATTGCTTCAACATGGCTTCCTGTGTCAGTCACTTTATCAGCAATCGTTCTTGAATCATCATCTATATCTATATAATCTTTTAGCCATTTAACTGGAACTAACATTTAAGCCTCCTAAAACTGTTTTAAAAATCTCTTGTCATTATCGTATAGTAATCTAATATTTGGTATACCATACTTAACCATAGTGATACGGTCAACTCCCATACCAAAAGCAAATCCTGTATACTTTTCAGAATCTATACCACACATCTCTAATACATTTGGATGAACCATACCGCATCCCAATAACTCCATACTCCAACCTGTATGATTACATGTGCTACATCCTTCACCCTTACAATCAAAACAAGATACATCTACTTCCATAGACGGTTCTGTAAAAGGGAAATAATGAGGTCTAAATCTAGTCTCAAATTCTTCACCGAATAAGTTCTTTATAAAAACATTAATAGTATCTATAAGGTTTGCCATAGAAACATTTTCATCTACTACCAAACCTTCAATTTGGTAAAACATAGGTGAATGCGTATCATCTACGTCATCAAATCTAAATGTCCTACCAGCACTTACCATCCTTATAGGTGGTTTTTGACTTAACATAGTCCTAACTTGAACTGGTGAAGTATGTGTCCTTAATAACGTTTCCTTATCTATATAAAATGTATCGCTAAGGTCTCTTGATGGATGATTTTTAGGTGAATTTAATTTATCGAAGTTATTCTCTACACTTTCAATCTCTGGTCCATCGATAACAGAAAAGCCCATATGTCTAAACAAATTCTCTAATTGTTCCATCGTTTGATTTAAAGGATGTCTATGTCCTATATTAACGAGGTTCTTTGAAGCAGTAACATCTAAAGATTCCTCAATTATTTGCTTTCTTAATCTTTCCCACTTTAAATTTTCATTTTTTTCATTCAGTTTTTCTGTGATTTTTTCTCTAACTTCGTTTGCCACTTGTCCGATGATAGGTCTTTCTTCTTTAGAAAGCTTACCCATCCCCTTTAAGATCTCAGTAAGCGCACCTTTCTTACCTAAGACTTCAACTCTAATCTTCTCTAGAGCTTGGAAGTCTTCAGCTTGATCGATTTTTACAAGTGTTTCTTGCTCTATATTATTCAATCTATCTTTCATCATTTCCTCCAAAACTTTTATCAATATATTATATCATATAACGCGTATTTTATCAGTTTTATGTGCATTTCTTAATCATTTTATATTTAAAAACCCTCCACCTATTAAACGATGATGATATGTACCCTCTTTACTGGACAACCAGTAAGGAGGGTATTTTGATGAAATATAGTTATGAATTTAAAAAAGAATGTGTACAATTGTATAGAGTAGGCAAATGGCCTGATACACCGGAAGGGATTAAAGAAAATAATTTTCATAAAAATATTAGAATATGGGTTAGACTAGAAGATATTCATGGACCTGAAATTCTGAAACATGGTTCAAATACTAAATGGACAGCTGATGAAAAGCTTGAACTTGTATCTAAAGTTATAGCTGGAAATTCAATAAAATCAGTAGCAATTGAAGCTGGTATACATAGTGGTCAATTGCATTCTTGGGTTAACAAATATAAAGATTATGGATATAATGGTCTTGTAAATAAGAAGAAAGGTCCAAAATCCAATAATACTGATATGAAAAGAAAAATTAATACTAAACCTAAAGAACTAAACGAGTCTGAAAGAGAAGAACTCGTAAGACTTAGAGCAGAAAATGAATATATAAAAGCTGAGAATGAAGTGATAAAAAAAGAGATCGCCTTGAGAGAAAAGAATTACGCTGCGCAACTCAAGGCGAAAAAGCAGCAATTATCAAAGAACTCCGAGAAAAAGGATACAAACTAAATTGTCTTCTAAAAGCTATGGATATGCCTAGATCAACTTACTACTTTGAATTAAATAAAGTTGAGAAAGTGAATATTAGAAATGCAGAAATATCCAAAAAAATAAAAGAAATATTTGCACATCATAAAGGTAGATATGGTGTCAGAAGAATTTATAGAGAATTAATCAATCAGGGATATGAAATTAATCATAAACGTGTACAAAGAATAATGAAAGAATTAAAATTAAAAGGAAAAGTACCAAAAGAAAAATATCATTCCTACAAAGAAAAAGTAGGTAAAATAGCCAATAATCTAATAGATAGAAACTTTAAAGCAGAAAAGCCACTTGAAAAATGGACAACAGATGTATCTCAATTTAACTTTTCTTGGGGTAAATGTTATATATCTCCAATCCTAGATATGTATTCAAATGAAATAATTTCTTATGACTTGTCATTAAGTCCAAACTTAAGTCAAATAAGTAATATGCTATCCGAAGCCTTTAATAAATTTCCATCAGTAGAAAACATAATAATGCATTCAGACCAAGGTTGGCAATATCAACATAATAGTTATGTAAATGAACTAAAAGAGCACAAAGTAATACAATCAATGTCTAGAAAAGGTAATTGTTACGATAACTCAATTATGGAAACATTTTTTGGAAGATTAAAGAATGAAATTTATTATGGATATGAAAAAGATTATAAATCTTTTGAAGAGTTTTCTAAAGCTATAGAAGAATATATAAATTATTATAATAACGAAAGAATTCAAGCCAAAACAAAATGGATGCCACCTACAAAATATAGGCAAGCATCCATGGCTTAATTAACTATTTAATATTGTGTCCAGTTTTATGGGTACACATCATCCTTATACCGGACTTCAGGGTTCATTTATAATTACTCAGCTCTTTTACTTGATATCTCACTCATGATTAATGAAGCGCTTATCGCTGCATTTAAAGATTCGATATCACTTGTCATTGGGATTCTTATAGTCTTATCAGCCATCAAACTAAGAATATCACTTACTCCATTAGCTTCGTTTCCTATTATTAGAGCTAGTTTCTCAGGATACTCCTCTATCCTATAGTCAACTCCATCCATATCAGCTATGTAAAATGAATGTGACTTTTTAAGTTCTTCTATTTGCGTCTTATCGATATTTAGTATATTTGTTCTAAATATTGATCCCATTGATGCTCTTAATGTCTTATCATTATAGGCATCAACGCTTTGATATAGATAGATACTCTCAAATCCAAATGCTTCAGCACTCCTGATTATAGTTCCTAGGTTTCCTGGGTCCTGAATCCTATCTAGTAGGATTACCCTATCTGATGGTGAAGACTCATAGACTTTCTGATTTATTACTGCCATATAGCCATCACTTGTAGTAAGTGATGATAATTCTTTGAAGATAGAACTACTCACATATTTTACATCAAAATCTTCAAAACTTTCATCAATATCTTCACTCAACAAAATATAATCAATACTAGCAGAAGATTTGATGGCTTCTAATATCATTTTTCTTGATTCGATAACATATTGCTTTTGTTGTGTTCTATATTTCTTATTTCTTAGTTTTCTAATGTTTTTTATAAACTTATTTTCGCTACTTACTAACAAATTATTTTGTTTTAGCATCTTTATCCTTCAATTCCTGAATAACCTTAAATTCAGAGTCAGTACCAAATAAAACTACTTTGTCTTTTTCTTCAAATACAAAACTTGGTTCAGGATTACCTATAAATTCCCCACTTAGTCTTGCTACTCCAAGAATATTTATGCCATATTTAGCTCTTACATCAAGTTTAGCTATACTATTTCCTATCCATGATTTAGGGATGACAATCTCAAGAATCGCATAGTCGCCCTCGATATTATAGAATTCAACAACATTTTCTGTCGCTAAATTATGAGCAAGTTTTCTGCCCATATCATATTCAGGTATGATAACCTCATCGGCTCCAACCTTTTTAAGTATAGTAGAATGAAGCACGCTTTTCGCTTTAGCTATAACTGTCTCAACACCTATTTCTTTTAATGTAAGTGTAGCAAGTACAGATGCTTCAAGGTCATTTCCCATAGAAACTATAGCTGATGATACATTATGTATCCCAACATCTTTTAATACATCAGTATTTGTGATATCGCCACTTACTGCATAAGTCACATACGGAGCGATTTTGTTTATGATATCTTCATTTTTATCTATTACTATTACTTCATGTCCTAAATTCATTAATGTCAGTGCAAGACTTTCACCAAATCTACCAACACCTACAACTGCAAATTGTCTCATATTACCCCACCAAAATTCTTTCTTCAGCTTCTCTATAAGCTTTGTTATGTGTTCTTCTTGCAAATGCATATACCATAGTAATTGGTCCTAATTTACCAAATAGCATAGAAAATGAGATTGCTAATTTACCAAAATCTGTTAACTTACTTGTGATACCTGTAGTCAATCCAACTGTACCATAAGCAGATATTATCTCATACAATAAGTCCGTTATCCCTAACCCATTTTCAGTTATCGATAAAATCAATAATGTGATGAAAACCCAAAATATCGATATAAAGAAAATCGTCAATGCTTTTTGAGCGATTTCTTGTGGAATTCTTCTCTTAAAAGCTGTGATATCTCTGTTTTTACTAATATTTGCTACCATCGCTAATATCAAAGTAACCATTGTAGTTACCTTTAAACCACCAGCTGTACCTGCTGGCGCACCACCTACAAACATCAATGCTATAGTCAACAAAAGTGAACCACTTCTTAATGAAGCTTGATCAATTGAGAAAAAGCCAGCTGTTCTAGTAGTTACAGATTGGAAAAATGAACTTGTCACCTTCCCTGTTAATGTTAGATTCCCTATAGTAGCAGGATTTGTCCACTCAATAATCAAAAACAATATAGTAGGAACTATCAATAATGTAGCAGTTGATACTAAAACAATCTTTGTATGTAGTCTAAACTTCTTAAATCTTTTTGCCTTAAGCACATCATTATAAACTATAAATCCTAACCCACTTAGGATTATCAAAGACGATATCACCAATGTAACAAAAACATCTGATTGATATGGTATCAAGCTCACATCTCCTATGATATCAAACCCAGCATTACAAAATGCTGATATCGCATGAAATATACTATACGCTATGCCTCGTCCTAAACCAAACTGAGGTATAAATCTAAATGAAAGCAATAATGCCCCTACGCCTTCTATACTAAAAGTTGCTATAATTACATACTTTAGTAATTTAACCATCCCTTGAAGTGAATTCGCATTTTTTTCTTCTGCTAAATACATTCTTTCTTGAACTGAAAATCTCTTATTGATTAATAGCCCAATAGCTCCTGCTGCCGTAACTATACCAAGTCCTCCTAGTTGTATAAGGACAATGATAACGACTTTACCAAACGCATTCCAATGAGCTGCTGTTATCACAGGAGTAAGTCCTGTAACGCAAACTGCAGATGTTGCAGTAAATATCGCATCCATAAAATGCGTAAACTCTCCACTTTGAGATGATATAGGTAAAGACAACAATGTGCCACCTGTAAGAATGGTAATAACATATGCGTAGAAGAATAATTTTGCTGGATTCTTCTGAATAACTTCCTCTTTTTTCTTTCTATTTTTAATCATATACTCACCATTAATTCTATATATTTATGTACACAATAATTATATCAAATAAGAACAAAAAACCAACCTAATTATAGGTTGGTTAGTTTAAGTAATTATTCGCCTTTAGCAATTTCTACTAATTTTTTGAATCCATCTTGATCATGAATAGCGATTTCTGAAAGCATTTTTCTATTTACTTCTACATTAGCTTTCTTTAATCCTGCTATAAATGTGCTATAGTTCATACCATTAGCTCTTGCTGCAGCGTTGATTCTAGCAATCCATAATTGTCTAAAATCTCTTTTTCTTGTTTTTCTACCGATATATGCATAGTTAAGAGACTTCATAACTGCTTGTTTAGCAGTTCTAAATAATCTTGATTTTCCACCAAAATATCCCTTAGCTTGTCTTAAAATGTTTTTATGATTTTTCTTTGCATTAACTGCACCTTTAACTCTTGCCATTTCTTACCTCCTATGGAATCATTTGGTCGATTCTTCTTTGATCGCCCTTACTTACTAATGCTGATTTTCTTAAATTTCTGATTCTCTTTTGGCTCTTTTTACCAGTTATATGGCTCTTATAAGCTTTATATCTTTTGATCTTTCCAGATCCAGTTCTCTTAAATCTTTTCGCAGAACCTCTATGCGTTTTCATTTTTCCCATAATATCCTCCTTAATCTTGCTTTGGTTGTAAGAACATCACCATAGCTCTTCCTTCCATCTTAGGTTTTTTCTCTACTTCACCATACTCTTTAACAAGTTCTAAAAAGTTATCCATAACACCAAATCCGATCTCAGTACGTCCTAATTCTCTACCTCTAAAACGGATGCTAACTTTAACCTTATTGCCTTGTTCAAGGAACTTTTTAGCTTGATTAGCTTTAACTTCCAAATCATGTGATTCTATATTTGGAGATAATCTAACTTCTTTAAGTGTTATAGTCTTTTGTTTTTTCTTTGCTTCTTTGTTCTTTTTCATGGTATCGTATCTGTATTTACCATAATCCATGATCTTGCATACCGGCGGCTTAGCATTTTGAGACATTAAAACTAAATCTAAGTTTTTTTCATTCGCCATTTGTTGAGCTTCTCTTGATGAAAAGATTCCTAATTGTTCACCTTCATCACCTATAAGTCTAATCTCGCTAAACCTTATTTCTTCATTTATCTGAAGTTCTTTAATATCTTACACCCCCTACGTGCATAAAAAATAGTAGTGTGTAAAAATACCCACTACTAATAAAATCGAATTAGTTATTAACCGGTCGCTATTCGCTACGGTGAGAGTAGGTACCTCTACTTAATTTACTAATCAATAATAACATCAATATCAAATTGTGTCAATACTTTCATTCATAAAAAATCTATCTTTGAAGAACTTAATAATATAGAATACTATAAAAGCTCCCAAACAAACAGTTGGTATATAAATCAAAGTTGCTATCTTCCATCCATAAGCACTCGCTATATCCTTATAAATCATAATTGGATTATTAGCAGGCCCTACAAAAAACATATTAATAGTATGTTTAGACACATTCCACAATAATAGGTTTATTGTAAATGCTATCAGACTCAAAGTCAAAAATGTATATGTCGCATACTTATATCCGCTAATATCTTTAAGACATCTGTTAGAAGCAATTAAATAAAAACCAACAAAAACTAAAATCAAATGCCAAATAAACGCATGTGTAGTTAAAGTAATATACTCATGAATAAGCCCTGATGGCTCGAATAATGACAAAAATCCACCTAATAAGTTATAAGTGGCCATGAAATTATACATTCCTCTTTTTATGCTCACATTCTTTATAAAAGGTAATATTATTAATAAATACATCGGAACGCTACATAGTTGAAATGGAAATATCCACCATTGATAACTGCCATTGCCTATATGATAATAGTAGAATAACTGCTTATAAATCTCACTAACAAGTAAAAAAATCCCCAAAGAAAATAGTAATCTATTATTTTGTTTTTCATCAAATTTTCTAAACCTATAAGCAAGATAAACACATAAAAACAAGCCAACAGAAATAATCAATATATGCTGCCAACCATATGATTTAAATAGATCCATCTTCCATGAAGTCTTAGAGAACATTGAACCCAAGAATATATTCATACTAACCTCCCAGTAATTTATAAGACCATTATAACAAGAATCCGGAGAAAAATAGTTACAATTAAATTACTTTTAAAAATTAAAAACCCTGATTTGTCATCAGGGTTTTGTATCAATGTTGAGTTTTTGAACTTAAATATAGGACTCCATAAAATATTGAATTATACATAGCAACATAGGTAAAGTTTATCTTTGATGAGATGCTTGCAAACAACCAACCTGTTTCAGCTAATATCAAAACAACCACCATAGCTATCACATATACACCGTAAATATTTGATATCTTGCCTTTGTTAAATATATTTTGTTGACTAAGAATCTTAAATGTTATAGCCAGTAACAAAGCATCTAATAGAATATTAATGTATATTGCATTTGCGTTATACTCTAAATTACTATTACCACTTTTTAATAACGAAACTACTATTGTCATTATCGGTAGTATCAAACTTAGAAATTTCAATGTTTTCTCTTTCATGTTGCCTCCTAATATATTCTTATTATTTATTTAAGTCTATCATAAGATAAATTAATTATCAAATATATATTATTTTTATGTTTTTTTTTGAATATAAAAACCCTGATGAATCATCAGGGTTCTAAATTTATTTCTTTAATTCAACTTCTTCAGTTGCCATTTTAATAAAATCTTCTAATGGCATAGTTTCAGTTTGTTTTTCACCATATCTTCTTACAGTTACAGTGTTTTCTTCTAGTTCTTTGTCACCAAATACTAATTGATATGGTATCTTAGACATTTGAGATTCACGGATCTTCTTGCCCATTTTTTCATCTCTAGCATCAAGATCTACTCTAAATCCTTTTGATTTAAGTTGTTCTTCAATAGCTTTAACTCCTTCATAATGATGTTCCATGCTTACAGGAATTAAAGTAGCTTGAACTGGTGCTAACCACATCGGGAAGTTACCAGCATAATGTTCAATAAGGATTCCTAAGAATCTTTCTAATGAACCATAAATAGCTCTATGAAGCATAACTGGTCTTTTCTTTTCACCATTTTCATCAACATAAGTTAAGTCAAATCTTTCTGGCATTTGGAAATCTAATTGGATAGTACCACATTGCCATGGTCTTCCCATTGAATCCAATAATTGGATATCTATCTTAGGACCATAGAAAGCTCCATCACCTTCATTTATCTTATATTCGATTCCTAAAGTCTCAACTGCTTCCTTAAGTGCCAATATAGCTTTATCCCAATCTTCTTTTTCACCCATTGAATCTTCTGGTTGAGTAGAAATAGCCACTTTATATTTGAATCCAAATGCTGAATAAATCTCATCAGCTAATTTCATAACACCAATTATCTCATCTTTAATTTGTGACGGAAGCATGAATATATGAGCGTCATCTTGAGTAAATGCTCTAACTCTAAATAATCCATGAAGAGCTCCAGAAAGCTCATGTCTATGAACAAAACCTAATTCACAAAGTCTAATAGGTAATTCCCTATAGCTATGTGGTTTAGATTTGTAAACTAACATTGAACCTGGACAGTTCATCGGTTTAATCGCATAATCTTCTTCATCTATTTGAGTAAAATACATATTCTCTTTATAATGATCCCAATGGCCTGAAGTTAACCATAGCTGTCTATTCAATATTAATGGAGTTGTTATCTCACCATAGCCTTCTCTGGCATGTAATCCTCTCCAATAATCTTCAAGCGCATTCTTAATTATCATCCCATTAGGTAGGTAAAATGGAAAACCTGGTCCTTCCTCTTTTAATAAGAATAACTCTAATTCCTTACCTAGTTTTCTATGATCTCTCTTTTTAGCTTCTTCAATCATATTTACATATTGTTTAAGCTCTTTATCTTTTTCAAAAGAAATACCATAAATTCTTTGAAGCATTTGGTTATCTGAGTTGCCTCTCCAATATGCACCAGCGATTGACATCAACTTAAATGCTTTAATCTTCTTTATATCATATAGATGAGGTCCTCTACATAAATCAACAAAATCTCCCAATCTATATATAGTAATTATCTCATCTTCAGGCATCTCACTAATTAGCTCAACCTTATAAATATCTTTTCTTTCTTCAAATAATGCAAGTGCATCTTGTCTAGAGATTTCTTCTCTAATCATTAGATGACCTTCTTTAACTATCTCTTGCATTTTCTTTTCAATTTGTTCTAAATCTTCAGGAACAAATTGATGCTTGCTATCTATATCATAGTAAAATCCATTTTCAATAGCAGGTCCTATAGCAAATAATGTATCAGGATACAATCTTTGAATAGCAGCAGCCATTAAATGACTAGAAGTATGCCAAAAAATTTCTTTGCCTTCTTCATCCTCGAATTTTACAAATTTAACATCACTATCTTCATATACAGGCTCTTGTAGTCCTTTAATCTCTCCATTAACTACAGCACCTAAAACGTTTCTTGCCAATCCTTCAGATATTGATTTAGCAACATCTATTAGCAATACGCCATTATCAAATTCTCTTTCATCTCCATTTGGAAATCTAACTTTCATATCTTACCTCTTTAAATATTCTATTAAGTCCGCTTTAGCTATAGTATCTTGATTACCTGATTTCAAATCTCTAACAGAAACTTGTTCATTAGCCCTCTCATCTTCACCTACTACTAAAGCATATCTTGCATTAATCTTATCTGCATACGTAAACTTTTTCTTAAATTTACCTTTTTCAAAATAAACTTGACTAGCTATACCTTCATTTCTTAATTGTGATACTAGCTTAAAGCAATATCCAATCTCATCTTCTGACATCGGAAGTGCTACCACCTGACAATAGCTATTATCTTCTGATTTAAGCAATCCAATCTCATTTAATTGATAATATAACCTTGTTAATCCAATCGAAAGTCCTATACCAGGAAACTTTTGTTTTGTAAAATTATTAGCCAAATCATCATACCTACCACCGCTACAAACAGAACCTATACTTTCATATCCGGTCAAGAATGTCTCAAACACAGTCCCCGTATAATAATCTAAACCTCTAGTTATAGATAAATCTAGCTTAATATTCCTTACTGGAATACCAAATTCAACCATATAATTATATACTTCAATTAAATCATTTTTCCCTGATAAAAACTCTTCATTTTCAAAATGTAAATCTTCAAGCTTTCTTAATACAGAATCATTATCTTCACTATCTTCTATCAAATCAAAAACCTTGGTAATTTGCTCATCATCTAAACCAAGTTTTCTTAACTCATTTTCAGTATTTTCTTTACCAATTTTTAGTATCTTGTCAATCGTTCGAAGAACTCCTTCAGTATCAGTCACTCCAATTGCTTCAAAAAATCCATTTAGCAATCTTCTATTATTAATATGAAATACCATATCTTCAAATCCAATGTCCTTAAAGATATTGTAGATAACCAGCGGTATCTCAGCATCATTAATAATACTTAATGTATCTTGTCCCAATATATCTATATCGCATTGATAGAATTCTCTAAATCTTCCCTTCTGATTTCTCTCGCCTCGATAAACCTTGCCAATTTGATACCTTCTAAAAGGAAATGCTAATTCATGAGCATGCATGGCAACATATCTAGCAAGACTAACGGTCAGATCAAACCTCAATGCTTGTGGGGTCGATTCTTTATCAATCCTATAGATTTGCTTCGCGGTCTCTCCACCGCCCTTAGACAATAATATCTCCTCTTTTTCAATAAGTGGAGTATCTAAATTTACAAATCCATACTTTATGAAATTGTCTTCGATAATCCCCTTCAATTTATCAAAACTTTTTTGTTCCTTTGGAAGCAACTCTAAAAAGCCAGGTAAAATTGACGGATTCACTATATTTGCCATCTTCCCTCCTAATAAATTGGAATAATAGACCCTAGGTCTACTAACCTGCTATCTGGATATATCCATTCTATATCCTTATCTCTTAATATTTTAGTCAAACTATCTACATCTTTTATCTGATTGATATCTCCAGTAAATAGAATTTTTCTACTCTTAATAATACCACAACAACCACCTAAAAATCCACTTTTGAATCCATCTAAATCAATTCCTTCAGGTGATACAAAATAATTTTCTATATTAGCTTCATTCAAGGCCTTATTAATTGACCTATCACAGGTAATAACAAAATCATCAAAAACAATACTCATGCATTTTGCATATCCCTGATTTTGATCTATCATAGAGAGATTTTTCTTTTCAAGTTCCATTTTAAGTAAATCATCTACAGCTTCTTTCTTGCATACGAATCTATCCTTAATCTCAAATACATTATATTTACAATCATCAGGATATACCATCCCAACTGGTGAGTCTCCAATAATTAGCTTTACTCCATATGCACCAAGCTTATCACTATAATAATCATATGTATCTTTAGAAGCCATAAATGTATTATCCCCTAACGGAAAAATCTGTAAATCTGGATGGTCTGCAATTCTCTCATCGCTTCCACTCTTAGCACTAAATACAATATCTATACCAAGGCTTTTTATCAACTCTATAAGCTTATCATCGGCTTTATAGCTAAGTATTAATGCCTTTGGATAATTTTCTTCTAACATAATATCACTCTCCATTAATATATTATACTACTTATATTGAATAATGGTTGAAAACAAAAAAACTCCCGAAGGAGTTTGGTTTGGAGCGGAAAACGAGATTCGAACTCGCGACCCTCGCCTTGGCAAGGCGATGCTCTACCACTGAGCCATTTCCGCATATGAAGATTATACAATAATCTTCTAGATATTTCAATATGGTGCTCAGAGCCGGACTCGAACCAGCGACACGAGGATTTTCAGTCCTCTGCTCTACCGACTGAGCTATCTGAGCTTATTTAGTGATAGAACATTTCCATCAATTAGACCTTAATATATTACAATAAATTGAATTTGATTTCAAGTAAAATATTATCATTTATCTAAATTGGACTGAAAGAATAAAATACTTAAAAAAATTATTGACATATAAGTTTTTTTTAGCTATAATAATTCTGTTATTCAAGTCCGATTAGCTCAGTTGGTAGAGCAACTGACTCTTAATCAGTGGGCCCAGGGTTCGAGTCCCTGATCGGACACCATCTAAAGAAGAGATTTCTCTTCTTTTTTTATTTTTAAATTATAGATAGCAAGTAAATCTCCCTTTTTAATTTTGATAAGAGACCGCAGTCCTAAGAGTTTAGCGTAAAATTCAAAGTTCTTAGGACCGAAAAAAGGGTCTAGTCCTAAGAGTTTAGATGAAAATAGAAAACTCTTAGGACCGAAAAATGAGTTTAGTCCTAAGAGTTAGGGGAAAAATGCAATACTCTTAGGACCGGATGGATAGGTTTGGTCCTAAGTGTTTAACTAAAAGTGTGATACTCTTAGGACCGAAGGAAAATTTTAGTCCTAAGAGTTTGGCTAAAAATGCGTTACTCTTAGGACCAGAGGAAAATTTTGGTCCTAAGAGTTTAACCAAAAGTGCGATACTCTTAGGACTTAGCTACATTTCACAATCTATGGACAAGATTCTTTTAAGAATGAAGATTTCGCACACAAAATCTTCATTTCACATAAAAAAGGTAAGAGAATTCTCTTACCTCTTATTTTAGTATAATTCTTTTATATCTGTATATTCGATGCCAAATAGGCTTGATACTGATTCTAGGGTTAATTTTCCACCATAAGTGTTAATACCTGTTGCGATTGAGTAGTCATTTTTAGCTAACTCTAGCAAAGGTGTTTTTGCTATTTTTAGTGCAAATGGAAGTGTCGCATTAGTTAATGCATAAGTGGATGTTCTAGGTACAGCGCCAGGAATATTTGCTACTGCATAATGCACTACTCCATGCTTGATATATGTAGGGTCATCATGTGTAGTTACTCTATCAGTTGTCTCAAAGATACCACCTTGATCTATTGCCACATCGACTATAACAGAACCCTTTTTCATTGTCTTTACCATCTCTTCAGTAACCAGTCTTGGCGCTTTAGCTCCACCCGGTAAAAGTACCGCTCCAATTACTAAATCTGAATTTTTCACAGAATCTGCTATATTTTTTGAGTTTGATATTAGAGTTTGTATATCATTTCCAAATAAATCATCTAATTCCTTTAAACGTCTAGGGCTTAAATCTAATATATTTACATGAGCGCCTAAACCAACTGCCATCTTAGCAGCATTTAGTCCAACATTACCTCCACCGATGATAGTTACAGTACCTCTTTGTACTCCGGGAACCGCGCCTAAAAGTATACCTTTACCACCGAAAGATTGTTGTAAAAATTGTGACCCAATGATTGGTGCCATACGTCCTGCTACTTCTGACATTGGAGTTAGTAAAGGAAGATTATTATCTACTGATACTGTCTCATATCCAATAGCGTTTACCTTCTTAGCAAGCAATTCTCTAGTAAGCTTTTCTTCATTTGCAAGATGTAGGTATGTGAACAGAATTAAACCTTCTCTAAAATACTTAAATTCTTCTTCCAATGGTTCTTTAACCTTTATGACCATATCACAATCCCATACTTCTTTAGCCGTATCTACTATGACAGCACCTACTTCTAAGTAATCCTCGTTAGTAATCCCTGATGGTAGACCAGCTCCTTTTTCAATATAGACTGTATGTCCTTGACCAATAAATGAGTGGACTCCCTCTGGTGTAAGAGCAACACGATGCTCCTTATTTTTTATTTCTACAGGTACCCCTATTCTCATGCAATCCTCCTTTAGTATTATCTTACTTTTATTATATGATATTTATTCACCCTTTGACAAATTATTCTTGCTATTCGATATATTCTTTTTAATCTTCGCTATTGTGTCAAAAAATATCTGTAAATCATTAGGGTCTATATCATTTACAATATCTGCTTCGACTACTTTCATAAGCTTTTCCAATGATTCATAGGTATCTCTACCTTTTTGCATTAATTTAAGTTTCTTAACTCTTTGATCTTCAAAAGAATATTCTCTAGCTATCAACTCGTTTTTTTCCATAGTCTTAAGCACTCCTGATACAGAGGCTCTGGACTGATTCAATTCCATCTCCAAATCTTTTTGCAATACTTCTTTATGCCTATTATCCATCAAATAGTAGATGATTTGTATTTGTGTGGGTGATATTATCTCATCAATTCCCTGCACTTGAAATTCTTTAGAGATATAATTTGTTACCATTTTACTAACCATATGATTAACTGTACGTATCTCATATAATGGTTTTTCTCTTTTCATAAATTCCCTTTCTAGCTTGTTTTTGAAAATAACTTGTAAAATATATTACATTTGGTATAATATTAAAGTGAGTTTAATAAACGGCGGTATAGCCAAGTGGTAAGGCAGAGGTCTGCAACACCTTAACCATCGGTTCAAATCCGATTACCGCCTCCAAAAAATAAGGAATGTGTTAGATAATCTAATACATTCCTTTTTATTTCTCAAATTTATTCTCGATTTCCTCTAATATTCTTAGCGACTGCTCATCAAGCGATACAAGATTTGTATTAGTCTTGGATATTTTTTTTGCAGATTTATCAATTAGTCGATCCTTTTGAGTATTATAGTAAAACTCAAGTTCATTTGATGATATCCTAGATGCACCTTTTCCAAAAGTTAAGCTTTGGATAGCAGAATCCGAAGATGCTACCTTAAATATATCGTTTTTACCACCATTTGATACTAGCTTTTCTATATAGCTATCGGCTGTTTGATATTCCTTTGTGAACACTATTTCTATACCCTTACGATTCTCAATAGTAACAGTAGGACTCTTTACATTATATGAATCGAAAACAACTATTATTATCTCACCTGTGATGCTAGCTAACTCTGACATACAATCAATCAAAAGTTCTCTAGCTTCATCAAGTGATATCCTTTGTAATTTCTTTAAATCATCCCATGCATAGATGACATTATAGCCATCTACTATTAGATAATGTTTTTTACGACTTTGCATTTCTCGATCTCACCACTTCATATATCATGATCGCAGCAGATGTTGATGCATTTAACGATTCAGTTTTCCCATACATAGGTATATAAAGTAGATTATCACAATGTTTCTTCACTGATTGCGATATTCCCTTGCCTTCATTACCTATAACCAATGCCACTTTACCAGAATAATCAATATCTGTATATGCACTATCAGCAGTACCATCTGTCCCATAAATCCAATATCCCTCAGTCTTTAATCTCTCAATAGTTTGAGTGATATTAGTTACCTTAGCTACGCTCATAAAAGTAGTCGCTCCAGCAGATGTCTTATGAACAGTTTGATTTACAAGAGCTGATCTTCTTTTAGGAATAACTACCCCTGTCGCTCCAGCAGCTTCTGCTGTTCTTATGATAGCCCCTAAATTATGAGGATCTGTAATCTCATCAAGTATCAATACTAATGGATTTTCCACTTGATTTCCTTTTTCAATTATCTCGTTAAGTGTCGCATATTGATAATCACTAGCTACAAGAACCACGCCTTGGTGATTTTGATTATCAGTCATCTCATCTAATTTCTTTTTATCCGCTTCTACCACTATTAGCCTTTGTTCCTTAGCTATAGCTATTATCTTAAAGATAGATCCTTTCAAATCACCCTTTTGCACAAAAAGTTTTTCAGCTCCATCTTTGTTTTTTAAAAATTCCATTACAGCATTTCTGCCTATAATAAAGTCTGACATGATACCTCCACCAGATTCCTATTTAATCTTTTTCCAAGTCACTCCAGTAGGAGTATCCTTTAATTCAATATTCATTTTCTTTAATTGATCCCTTATTTGATCGGCCTTTGCAAAGTCTTTATCTTTTCTAGCCTGATTTCTTTGGTCAATTAAATCCATGACTTCTTTATCTAAATCACTAATATACTCATCGTATTTTATGCCTAAAATCTCAGACATAGTCATAAAAGTTTCCAAAGCCTTTTCGTAAAATGCTTTTGAAGTGCTCTCTTTTAGTGATATATTGATAAGCTTTGATAAATCAAAAAGATAAGCCATAGCATGAGATGTATTAAAATCATCATCCATAGCATTTTCAAAATCTTTCATCAATATATCTACTTCTTCAGTATTTGTCTTGCTATCTTCTAAATCAATATCTTTAAATTGCATTAATTTATCATATGTGTTTGACAATCTATCATATGAGTTCTTTATAGCAATTATTGACTCTTCAGAAAAATCCAACTGACTTCTATAATGAGAAGATATAAGCCAAAGTCTTATTATTTTTAAATCATATTTCTTTTCAATATCCTTTAATGTAAAGAAATTGCCTTTAGATTTAGACATCTTCTCAGAGTTTAAGGTAATCATTGAATTATGCATCCAATAATTTGCAAAAGGATGATCATGTAAAGTCTCTGATTGAGCTATCTCATTTTCATGATGTGGAAACTGTAAATCTTCTCCACCTCCATGAATGTCGATCGTCTCACCTAAACTATGTTTGGCCATAACAGAACATTCGATATGCCATCCAGGTCTACCTTCACCCCAAGGACTATTCCATGATGGTTCATCAGGTAATTTCTTTTTCTTCCAAAGAGCAAAATCCATTGGATTTCTCTTTTGTTCATTTAAGTCTACCCTAGCTCCTGCTTGCAAATCTTCAATGTTCTTTTTCGATAATTTACCATAGTCTTTTGCTTTATCAATAGAGAAAAATACCGTATCTTCAGTCTCATATGCACACTCTTTATCTTGCAAACCTTTTATAAAAGCAATCATCTTGCCAATATATTCAGTCGCTTTAGTGTGAGTAATCTTCTCGTCATCAACATTTAGGCTTTTAGCATTTTGTTTAAAAGCTTCTATATATTTTTCTGTAATTACCCTATAATCAACATCTTCTTCGATAGCACGATTTATTATCTTATCATCAATATCGGTAAAATTCATAACGAATTTAACATCATATCCTTTATATTCTAGATATCTTCTAACCGTATCAAAAAACACTAAAGGTCTAGCATTACCTATATGGATATAATCATAAACTGTGGGTCCACAAACATACATCCTAACCTTATTTTCTTCAATTGTCTTAAAATCTTCTTTTTGTCTTGTAAGTGTATTATATATTTTCATAATATCTTAGAAGTTATTTAAGGCGTAATCTAATCTTTCTATAAGTTCTTTATTTCCCAAAACCATAAATAAATGTGACATTTCTGGTCCATGAGATTGACCTGATATAGCTGCCCTTACTGGCATAAATAGGTTTTTGCCTTTAACTCCAGTCTCCTTTTGAACCTTTTTCATAATAGTTGATGCAAGCTCTTCATTCATTTGTTCATTTTCAAGTATTGATTTAATATGATTTAGAACTGTCTTTGCATCTTCTGACACTAAAGTCTCTTTTACTTCATCATAGTATCCTTCAGACTTATAATCCTCAAATAGGAAAGCTGTTTGTTCAGCAATGTCTGATAGTTTATCTAAACCCGTCTTAAAAGTTGAAGCAATATTAAGTATCTTTTCATTTTCTGTAGCTTCACTTACTAAACCAGCTTCTTCTAAATATGGTTTAATTAAATCAGCTAATTCTTGGTCGCTTAACTCTTTGATGTAGTGTGAATTTACCCAGTCAAGTTTTTTAACATCGAATATACCACCTGATTTAGAAACTCTATCGAAAGAGAATTGTTCAATTAATTCATCATGTGAAAGTATCTCTTGATTTGATTCAGGAGACCATCCAACTAATGCGATATAGTTTACAAGTGCATCTCTTAAGTAACCCTTTTTCACAAAATCTTCAACTGCTACATCGGCATTTCTCTTAGATAGTTTTTTCTTATCTTGTCCCAATACAGTAGGTAAATGCACATAAGTGGGAGCTTGCCATCCTAAAGCTTCATATAGATAAACATGCTTTGGTGTAGATGACACCCATTCATCCCCTCTAATAACATGTGTGATTCCCATTAAATGGTCATCTACCACTACAGCAAAATGATATGTTGGAAACCCATCTGATTTGATCAGCACTTGATCATCTATATCATTTGTGTTAATTGATAAATGTCCCTTTATTAAATCATCAAATTCAATATCTGTGTTAGCTGGTAATTTAAGTCTTACTACATGCGACTCTCCATTAGCTACTCTTTGTTTAGCCTCTTCTAGAGAAACTCCTCTACATAATCCATCATATTTTGGCATCATACCATCAGCTTTTTGTTGTTCTCTAAGCCCATCTAATCTTTCTTGAGTACAGAAACAATAGTATGCTTTTCCATCCTCAATTAATTGATTTATATACTTGTCGTAAATACCAGCTTTAACTCTATCAGATTGGATATATGGCCCAAACTCACCTTTTTCAACTAGTTTTCCGTCTTCTACAAAAACTCCCTCATCATATTCTAAGTCCGCCCAATCAAGAACTTTAATAAGATTTTCTAAAGCACCTTCAACAAATCTAGTTCTGTCAGTATCTTCAATTCTTAATATAAATTTTCCACCATTATTTCTAGCAAATAAATAGTTATATAAAGCTGTTCTTAACCCACCGATATGCACATATCCTGTTGGTGATGGTGCAAATCTCACTCTTACATCTGTCATAATTCCTCCATTTATTCTAATGTTAATCTAATATTTTCAATGCTAACTACTTCAAAATTGTTGCTTAATTCAACATTTGGTTTTATCGTTGCTGCAGGTGCTGCAAGTCTTGTCGCATCATATGAAACTTTGAAGTCAGCTGGTGTTACTTTTTCTACATCTTCAAGAAAACCTTTAATAACTACATTAAAGTTTTCTCGATCGTAAGTATACTTAACGCCTTCTTCTAAACCTTTTAATTCTATCACTGAACTAGGCAAAGTAAAAGTCTTTTCAACTTTTTTCTCTACATCAACTCTAGCTTCAAACTTTATATCGTCATTAACCAAGCTGATACCAGTAGGAAGATTTACTTCTAAATCTACTACTTGAGTCTTAGTAATCTTCGATAAATCTATCTTAACGCTCTTAATATCATTGATGATATCAACAGCTCCTTCGTCTCCTTTAATAAAGAAATTTGCAGGTGTTGTAGTTATCCCTAACAATCTCATATCATCAGGTAAAGTATTAGTAGTCTCAACTACTAAAGGGACTTCTTTAGACTTATTCACCGCTGCATTAATATTTACAAAGTTTTGTCCTAATGTTATTCCCTCTACCACATTTCCATTTGAATCAAGTGGTTCAATGTTTACATTTGAAACTATATCTTGTTGAAGAGAAGATGTGTTCAAAGCAGCCTTTATAGTACTAATAGATTCAACTGAAGATCTAGGCCCCCTTACTGATATGATTTCAGGAGTAGTTTTTGTAGATTCTAATATATAGCCTTCTTGAATAACACCTTGTAAATCGACATCTACATGAAAGTCTTTTGTGATAACTGCTTGGATATCTATGCTTTTTGGCGCTGGACTTTCAACTAATTCTATACCACTTGGTAAATCATATTTAAGTTTAAGCACATGTGTACCTTCCTCGTATTCGCTCAAATCGGTGCTAACTCTTATATGCTGTGGTGTTATATTCATTATTTGATTTCTCTGTCCTGTGATAACTAAGCTTGTAGTAGGTCTAGTACTATCTAAAAGAACTAACCCTCTACTATTAAGAGAGTTTTCGTTTTCATATATAATCGGTACATTATTCATAGTTGTATTAACTTTTGGATTTTCTTCAGATATTACGAAAGACCAAAGAAATATCGCACCAACAAGTGATAGGATTTTTAACTTCCAATTATTCTTCAACATTTTCATTTGCAGACCCCCTTCTTGTAAAGATAGAGTCATCCATCTTAATAAATAAATTATATAGTGTATCTTTTAATGATTCTGAATCCATATATCTTGAGATAATACCATCTTGTACTACAGATATGATACCTGTTTCTTCTGAAACTACGATGATAAAAGCATCACTCTTTTCGCTCATACCAATAGCGGCTCTATGCCTAGTACCAAGTTCCTTTGAAAGTGTAGTATCATTAGTAAGCGGCAAGAAACACCCTGCAGCTACTATCTTGTCATCCTTTATGATAACTGCTCCATCATGAAGCGGTGTATTTGGTATAAATATGTTTATAAGTAATTCGCTCGACACGCTCCCATTAATAAATGTACCTGTCTCTGCGATATCTGATAGCCCAACAGTATTTTCAATAACAATAAGAGCACCTATCTTTTGTCTAGAAAGAGATGCTATGGCACTTGTGATTTCTTCTGTTTTGAAGGTTGACTGTTCGCCCTTTATCTTAGTAAATGATAATAGCTTATTCGACCTTCCAAGCTTTTCAAAAGCTCTTCTTAATTCTGGCTGAAATACTACTATGATCAATATCATACCAACCGTAAATATATTACTTATAACCCAGTTTAATGTATATAGATTAAGCGCACTACTAATCCCAGCAATTATCAATACCCCAATAAATCCTTTAATTAGTTGTTCCGCTCTAGTTTCCTTAACCAACATAATTAGTTTATATATAAAATAAGATATCACTAGTATATCGATGACATCCTTTATCTGGACAGTTGATATCGCTAATCTTAATTCGTTTAAAAATTTCAAATAATCACCACCTTTAACAAGTTTATTTTATCATAAAAGCGTATATAAAAAAAATAAAGCTGTTATAAAACAGCTTTATCATCTTAATAATCCGCCAATTTATTTTCAACAAGGTTTACCAAAGAATCTACGGCTTCTTGTTCATCTTCACCAGTAGCTCTTATCGTAATGGACTGACCTTTTCCTGCGCTCATACTTAGGATACCCATAATTGATTTACCATTATATTTTTTGTCGTCTTTGATAACTTCGATATCTGATGAATATCTTATTGCTTCTTGTATGAATAACGATGCAGGTCTTGCATGTAGACCAATTTCATTAACTACTTGCACTGTCTTTTCGTACATACCATTACCTCCCTTTTGTAAGTTTTTGTTTATCATGTTTTATTATATCATAACTAAAACTTATTATCTAGAGTAAAGAAAAGGTTTTCTTTGGTACGTTACTTTATTCAGCTCTTCTTCCTAATAAAGCATTTAATTGGTATAAACCTGTCCAATTTCCATTGATTCTTTCTAATTGAGTTACTATCTTAGTAAATGTTTCTTCTTCTTCAACTTGTTCATCTAAGTATTTTTGTAAAAATACAGTAGCATATCTTTCCGGTTGATTTAGTGATTCTTCATATAATTCTTTGATCTTTGAAGAAACAAGCTTTTCGTGTTCTAATGCTTTCTTAAATACATCTAAGAAACCTTCAAATTCGCCATTACCTGGATCTAGAGGACGATATTTAACTGGTTGTCCTAATCTTTGTAAAGTGTTCTTAAAGTCATCAGAATGCATTACTTCTTCTTGTACTTGTAAGTTAAAGAAATGTTCAAAACCATCCATATCTTGTTCAGCTACATAAGCAGCCATAGTTCTATAGATAAATGCTGATTCTAGTTCAAAGTTCATTTGTTCATTAAATTTTTCAAAAAATGTCATAAAATTCTCCTTATAATATATTATTTTTTATTAACTCTCTTAAGATTTCGATAAACGAATTAGTCATTTTGGCAGTAAAGCCCCAAATGATGTATTTATCATATTTGTAAAATAAAACAACGTTTTTCCCTCTGGCAAAGTTATATTTCCTTCCATTAGGAATTAAATCATAGGGAAACTTGTCGTCATTATCTACACTCATCGTTAAGACGCTTTTTATAGGTTCGTAATCTAATAGATAATCTACTGGAACAGAAAAAATATGATCTACCTCATCTTCACTTGGCTTAATATCATGTAAACTAACCCCATGAATCTTTACAAGAAAACACTTAATAACTAATGTTCCTGTAGTCACCAGGTAATCTAGCTCACCAAGTACTTCAATATTATCTTCACTAATCAATAGCTCTTCACATGTCTCTCTTACAGCTGCTTGTCTATATGATTCGTCCCCTTCTAGTCTACCACCTGGGAAAGAAATTTCCAATGGTTGATGAGCAAGTTTTTCACTTCTTACTTCATATATGACTTCCCATCCATTTGTCAATTCGTTAAAAATCAGCGGGATAGTCACCGCATAATGTTTGTTAATATCAACAGGTTGAGGCAATCTCTTAGAGATTACCTCACCTAATTTGTTTATATCCAAATTCAATTTTAACTCCTATATCTAGGATCTAAAAAAGAAAATCTTTTTGAGCTTCTAATTCCTTTTTAGCTTCCTTATATTCTTCAATTAATGTTTCCATTATCTGAGCCACGCTCTCACGTTGATTAACTAGCCCTATAGTGATACCAGCCATTAATGATCCGTTATCTACATCACCATCATTAACTGCCTTTTCAAGTGACCCTTTATATACCTTACGAATTTCTTCATGAGGTGCTCCCTCTTTAGTCAATCTAAGGTATTCTTTAGTCATATGGTTCGATACTTGTCTTAATGGATGTCCTTGAGCTTCACCAGTAATATCTGTCTCATATTCTTTCGCATTAACGATCGCTTCCTTAAAACTATCCGGTACTGGAGTTTCATCAGCAGCCAACCATCTTGAACCTAATTGAACACCCGCAGCTCCCATAACTTGTGCAGCTAATATTTGTGAACCATGTCCATATCCACCAGCTGAAATAACCGGAATACTAACTGATTTAACTACTGGTAATAAAGATCCCATAGTAGTAGCTTTAGATAAATGACCACCCGCTTCTAAGCCTTCTATAACAACTGCATCAGCACCTAATGTTTCACATTTTTGTGCCATCTTAGAATTACCCACTACGCAAATTACATAAACTCCTGCATCTTTAAATCTTTGTACAAATGGTGCTGGATTGCCTGCTGCTATAGTAACAACTTTGATTTTCTTTTCTATAGCAATTTGAATCTTTTCTTCAATATCAGCTTCCATTAATACTATATTGATGCCGTAGAATTTACCCTCTTCAATATTTTGATCTGCAATTTCAAGTTCTTTTTTAAACTCATCAACTGTGAAACCACCTGTCCCTACTAATCCTAATCCACCTGCATTAGATACAGCCGCTGCTAATTTACCTCTAGCAATTCTTGCCATACCACCTTGTATCACCGGATACTTAATACCTAATATTTCTGCTATATTCATTCTCTCCTCCATATAATATATTTACATTTAGTTATACCCTAATTAATCAAATCATATCTATATATTAAATAATTATGTTTTAAGAATCTAGTTATATTTGAAGTAAATTTAGTATGGCTTTTCTTGTCTTTACAAACTCAGGATCTAAAGATGCAATATACTCATCATCGTTTAATATCTTCAGATAAAAATCTACATTAAACTCCTGAATTATAGTTCCTGGACTTTTACTCATAACCAAAACCCTATTTCCAAGTGTCAAGGCTTCGTCAATATCATGAGTTATCATAAAGACAGTAAACTTTTCATCTGCCCATAAACTTCTTAAGAAGTCCTGAAGTAAGTTTCTATTTATTGCATCCAACGCTCCAAAGGGTTCATCCATTAAAATTAATTCGGGATTGTTAATCATTGTTCTAGCTATAGCAACTCTTTGTTGCATACCTCCTGATAATTCAAATGGATAATGTTTCTGATAATCCTTCAAACCTATAATATTTATGTAATGATCATATGATTTGCTAATATCTACTTTCTTTTGTAAATCGGGACCAAATCTGATATTTTGTTCTATATTTAACCACGGAAATAAATTTGTTTGTTGAAATACAACACCTCTTTCCTTTCCTGGACCAGTAATTAAATTCCCCTTAATATAAACTGCACCTTCACTTAGCTTGATAAATCCAGAAAGCACATTTAACAATGTAGTTTTACCACAGCCAGATGGTCCAAGTAGAACTACAAAATCAGACTTATTTATTTGCATATTAATATTTTCTATAGCTTTAGTCGCTCCTGATTGTCCATCATAACTTACGGAAACATCTACTACATCAACTAATTTTTTTTCCATATTAACTCCTTTTAGTTCAAGGAATCCTCAATATATTTACTATTAATAAATCCATTAATTTCTTCCATCGTAGGAACTTTATCTATCTTTCTTTCTTCTAAAAGAAATTCAGCTGTTTCATAAAATGTATTGTGAAATGCACCTGGAGTTTTTTCTGTTCCTAAGTATTCTGAGGATAATTCTTCTTCTCTTGTTAACCAAATTGTTCCTTGCATTTGAGATTTTACTTCATCTTTATCGAATTTTAGATAGTCTGAAGCTGCTTGAATGGCCTCATCTGGGCTATTCTTATATAGATCTACAGCCTTGCTTAAAGCACGAATGTAGTCTTCAACCAATTCTGGATATTTTGAAGAGAACGCTTTATTAACAAGCTCGATATTAACAGTGCTAACACCATCTTTTGACATTTGTTCACTATCTACTATGACTCTTCCAGACTCTTTAATCTTACTCAACGTAGGTTCCCAGGTATAGGTAGCATCTAAATCTCCTCTGGACCAGGCTGCAAAAATATCTTGAGTGTTCATATCTAATAGCGTAACATCCCTAGATGTCATATCATTCTTTTCTAGGTATTTCATTAGAGAATAATGACTTGTCGAACTAAATGGTGTAGCTATTTTCTTCCCTTTTAAGTCTTGAGCAGAATTAATTTTAGAATCGTTTTGTACCACTAATGCTTCGTTAGCACCAAGAACTTCATGAATCCATATTAGTTCTACATTTATATCCTTACTTAAAGCAACAACTGCATTAGTATATCCCATCCCAGCGAAATCTAAGTCCCCTGAAGCAAATGCTACATTCGCAGCTGTACCGGAATCAAAAAATAAAAATTCAACCTCAATTCCCTTATCTTCAAAATATTCTGTGAAAAATCCTTTTTGCATTGCTACACTCTTATCATTAGGAACTCTGATAGTTCCAACTGTTATTTTTTTTGGCAATCCATTTTTACCCTCATTCGAATTCCCACCACATGCGCTAAGAACAAGAATCAACACCAACAAAATTCCAATATTTTTTTTCATTTTCACCTCTTATTTTCCATTCCAAAAAATATATTTCTTTTCTATTTTTACCAATATAAAATCTATTAGCAAACCAGTAATCCCCATAACAATTATTCCAACAAAAACGACGTCTGTCTTGAGATAGTTATATGCATCAAGCACCATCCAACCTATACCAGCTGTAGCTGCAACCATTTCAGATGATACTAATGTAGTATAAGCAACTGATACTGCAGTTCTAACCCCAACAAATATCTCAGGTATTGCTGCAGGTAGTATAACTTTAAAGAAAAGCTGTCTTTCGGATGCTCCAAATGTTTTAGCACTCATAATATAATTCTTATTAACTCTTGATACAGCTGAAACACTTGCTATATAAATCGGCGCAAATGAAGCTAGAAATAGCAACATAATTTTTGAGCTCTCACCTATTCCAAGCCATACTATTAAGAGTGTATAGTAAGCCAAAGGTGGAAGTGGCCTATAAAAATTGATAAGCGAATTAACCATCGCCTTAACCCTAGGCAAATATCCACACAAAAGACCCAAAGGTATTGCAGTAATGATTGAAAGGATCACTGCAGAGAAAAGCCTATATAAACTTATCCCTAAGTGTTGCCAAAATGGAATATAGTTGTATCCATTCTTTATGATATCTATAAAAGCATTGACTACTTGTGTAGGAGAAGGAAGTTTACTAGTAGATATTAATCCGCTACTAGTTACACCAAACCATACTAATAAAATGAATATCCAAGTAATTATACTAATTATTAAATGATTGTTTTTTTTCATAATTGCCACCTTACTAAATATTATGTTTCGGACACTAAAAAACGCCAGAACCTTTTACTTTTTATCTTGTATAAAACAAATGAGACTATTTAAATAGTCTCATTTACTTAATTATATATTAAAATCTATAGAATCAAAAATTATTTAATCACTCGATTTTTAACTTTATTACCAACTACAGCTCCTAAAGTCATAAATACTAGGAATATCCATCCTGAAAGTGAGAAACTTACGATTGGAGAGAATAATCCACCTGCGTTACAACCCTTGCTAATTCCAATACTAATTCCCATTAATAATCCACCAATAATCGCTAATACAGCTTGTTTACCAGATATTTTTAATCCTGATTTAAATGATTTAACAAGAATTCCCATTGAGAATAATCCAATGAAAGCACCTAAAATAATACCCATATCTTGAACAGATTGTTGATGAGTAAATATTGTAGGTTTGATGAAATCTGGATTACCAGTATAGTTAGCTAAAGCAGCTTCACTAACACCAAAAAGATTTAATAATTTAGCAGCCCAGAAACCAAAAGCTCCTGATACTCCCCATGCACTCTTAGTAAATCCCATTAATGCAACGTACATTAAAGTCATACCAAGTGCACCTTCCCATAATGTCCAAGGTCTAGTAAAGAATCTTTCATAGAAAGATTTTTTACTATCTACTAAAGTTAATAATGCTTTTTCAGAAGCCTCTTCTGATTCAACTGGAGTATATGTTCCGTTTTGTTTTCTTTTTGCTTCATACATATAAGCAAGTTTAATAACTATTCCTGCTAGTACTACAGTTAGTAAGAAAGCTCCTAGATAACCATTCATTCCATCAAATTTAAACAAATCTGGGAACCAAACACCATTTACCCCTTCGCTACTCTTAACCATAGATTCGTTTATTAAGCTAGGGAATTTCTTTCCGAAAGGCATACTTATTACAAATCCTATCCCAAAGAATAGCAACGCTAATAAAGCTTTAGGAAATTCAGTTGAAAGGTCTGTTAATACCCCAGATGCACATCCACCCGCAAATGACATACCAAGACCAAAAATGAAAGATCCAACGAATGTACCAACGGTAATTGGATGGATGAAATGTCCATATGTAACGGCGAATTCTGGGTTAGCATCGCTAGCTGGTACAGCGGCAAAAAATACAGTTACAAGTGATGCTAAGATAATTAACATCATAAAAGATCTCATAAGTTTTGTTGATCCAGTATTGTATGATCTGTTTGCAGTACCCGCAAATCCGTAAGAAGCTCTCGCTAATACATAACCACTTCCTAAACCTATTACCAATCTTGCTAAATGCATAGGACTAGCTAATTGTGTGATACCTAGTAATAGAACAACAGCTAATAATACTGCAGCTATTATATATTCAGTTTTATTATTTTTCATATTTACCTCTAATTTTATTCAAAATTATAATCTGTTACTATTGGTTTTCTACCAGTAACTTTATCTTCAAAATACTCATAAGAACAAATTCCTAAGTAAGAACCTTGGATATTGTATACATTATCAAAACCATTAGCTTGCAATGCTCTTGCCGCATTGTATGATCTTTGTGATGATCTACAATGTAAATATACAGGCTTATCTTTTGGTATTTCATCTAATCTGTCTCTTAATTGACTTAATGGAATATTCACTGAATTGATTAAGTGTGATTGTTCATATTCATCTTCTTCTATAACATCAACAATGAATTCCTTGTTTTCTACTAACTCTCTAACTTTAGTTACTGGAACTTGCTTAAATTCTTCATTTAATATATTAAGTCCAACTAAAGCTGCATGGTTAGTTACATCCTTCGCTGTTGAGAAATATGGAGCATAACAGAATTCCATTTCTTTTAAGTCTTCCAATGTTGCATTCATTTGTATAAGGGCTGCAATAATGTCAACTCTCTTATCAACATTACCTCTACCTATAGCTTGCGCTCCCAGGATCCTACCACTTGGATATTCAAATACTAACTTGAAAAATAGTGGATTTACATCAGGCATTAAACCTACCTTGTCTCCAGGTATGACATATGCAAATCTATAGTCTAAGCCTTCTTGTTGACATGCTTTTTCATTAAGTCCTGTAGATGCTGCATTCATTTCGAATACTCTGATGATTGAAGAGCCTACAACACCTTTGTTGTAATTTGTCCTACCATACATATGATCAGCAGCAGCTCTGGCTTGTCTTTGCGCTGGCCCTGCTAAGGCTAATTTTTGTTTTCTACCAGTTATAAAGTTGTGAGTTTCTATAACATCACCAACAGCATAGATATCTGGGTAGTTAGTTTGATAATTATGATTTACTTTTATAGCTCCAGTCTCACCTAGTTCTATGCCACAATCTCTTGCAAGAGTAGTTTCTGGATATACGCCTATAGCCATAACTACTACATCTGATTTAATTTCTTTTCCAGATGCTAGTATAACTTTATCTTTATGTATTTCTTTAACTCCATCATTAAGAATTAAATTAACGCCATTGTCCATAATTTCTTTGTTCAAAGTTTGAACCATATCATAATCCAATGGTCCCATAATTTGGTTTGAAGCTTCAACTAATGTAAGGTTTTTACCAAATTTCTTTAAATTCTCCATAACCTCTAAACCTATAAATCCTCCACCTACTACTACGATATCATTTGCTTCGTGTTTAGTAATATATGAGTCTATAGCTTCAACGTCTGGGACATTCTTTAATGAAAAAACATTTTGTCCATCGATTCCAACAATGCTCTTTGGCATAATAGCATTTGCTCCTGGTGATAAAGCAAGTTTATCATAAGTTTCTTCATACTCTTCTTCAGTTAGTAAGTCTTTAACTATAACCCTCTTTTCTTCTGGTAGAACCTTTATAACTTCGTTGTAAACACGAACTTCTATATTGTATTGTGTCTTGAAAGTTTCCGGATCCATTAATACCAATTCTTGGCTTTCTGGAACTTCTCTACTTAAGAAGTTTGGCAAAGCACAGTTTGAAAATGATGGATAAGGTCCTCTTTCAAAAACAATAACCTCAGCATGTTCATCAAGTCTTCTAACTCTAGCTGCTACAGATGCGCCACCTGCAACGCCACCAACAATTAAAATTTTATTGCTCATCTCTTCCTCCTTTTCATTCTTTAGAGATATGTATCTCAAGTCAATTATACCACAAATCTTTTATTATGAAAGTATCAATATTAAGCTTTCACATATAACAATTTTGTAAGCATTTTACAATTATAGGAGCTATATTCTTTTGAATATTTAAATAAAAAACGCTATTGACTCGAGTCAATAGCGTTTAATCAATTAATTACTTTTGTAATTTTTCTTCTTCTAATTTTCTATCTAGTTTTGCTAATTTATCCTTTGCAAAATCTCTTCCGCCTAAACCAAATGATAATGCGAAAGCTACTCCAACTGCTCCAACTAAGATGATGAATGCATATTCTACTATGTTTTCAGCAAATCCTAATTGAGATAATGTCATAAATACTGCAACGCCTAGTATAAGTACTTTAACTAGTAATGCTACGAATCTATGTCTTGGATCTCTTTCAACGATTTTTGATTCAACGAAATTAGCTAATACATAAGCTCCTACCATAATGATGGCTGCACTTAATACTAATGGTAAATATGAGATAATAGCTCCGCCTATACCAGTTAATACTGCTAAGTCTAATACATTTAATGCTTCAACTGCGAATACTACTACTAAAACCACCATAACTAATTTTGAGATTAAATCAGATAATTTAAATTCTCTTTTGATGCCTGCTTTTGCTAGAAGACCATCTACATTAAATCCAACTAAGATGTTTTGAAGTAGGTTAGCAAGTAATCTAGCTATAAATACTCCAACTGCGATTAATAAAAGTGCAGTAAATATCTTAGGCACATAGCTTAAGAATGTGTTGATAATATTCTTTGCTGGTTCAGAAATAACATGTAATCCAACAAGGTCTAAAGCAATGATTATTAGTGGCACTATGATAAATGCATATACGATATTTGCTAATACATCAGATACTTTTACATTTACTTTTTCAGATTCAGCGTTTACATATTTGTTTATAAATCCATCTACACCTAATCTAACTAGAAGTGCTGATACAACATCTCTTACTATCCTGGCAACGAAAAATCCAATATATAGGATAACTGCAGCTGCTAATAAATTAGGTAAGAATGTTACTATGCTATTTGTAAAATTAGTAAATGGTGCTGATAATCCATCTAAATTAAGTTTACTAAATATTGCTGGTAAAAATAGTACAAATACTACTAAAAAAGCTAAGTTAGCTAGCAAAGATACCATCTTATCAGATTCTCTAGGGTCTGCATTTCTTGCTGTAAGTTTTTCTTTAAGGCTTCCCTTATTTAGTAATTTAGCTACAAATTTCTTTACTAATGTAGCAACAACAAATGCTACTACTAAAAGTAATATGCCTACAAGTAAACTAGGCAATGAAGCTTCTAAATTATTTAAAAATTGTTGCATGACTCCTCCTATGCTAATAAGTCTTGTAGATCTTCATGTTTTTCGAAGTATCTAACTGCGTATGAGCAAACTGGCTTAATCTTATAGTCGTTTTCTCTAGCTACGTTAACTGCTTCATCAGTTAATTTAGCCGCTATTCCTTGTCCACCTAATTCTTTTTTTACTACTGTGTGATTAATTGACATCACTCCATCTTTTAATCCATATGAGATATATGCATCTGGATCATTTTCATTTCCTAAATAAATCAGTCCGTCTTTTTTGTTAAATTCCATTATTCCCTCCTATAAATTTAATAATATTAACACCAATACACCTGGTATACTAAAAAATCCTGCTACAAGTGCACTAATAATGTTTATATCTACGCTTAATCCAATTGCTGACCCAAATAAGTTAACCACCCATAACATCAATAAACCGATAACTCCATTTACTACAAGTCCTGTGATAGCTTTTATAGGGAAACTCAACAATTTCATTAATAAATAAAGAACTACAATAGCTCCTAATCCTACTAATATTTCCATGTATCCTCCTGATTGTCTTTTTAAGTTAGTTTAGTTCCCAAAACACTGCTAACCGAACGTAGGTTTTAAGATTAAACTAAGATATTAGTACCCATAAGTAGAAATATCAAAAACATTTTACAGTTCAACAAAAATGATTAATCAAGAAATTTATTTAGAAGGTCTGTTTTTTCCTGTTTTATATCGCTTATTTTTTGCATAGCTTTACTTATTTCTTTGTTATATTGTTCAAAAAGTCTTGCAAATTCTTCTTGTTTTTCCATAGAAATGTTAGGGACTTTAACATGATTTAAATCTTTTATACTGATATTTTTGATAGTAGTCCCCTTTGCAAGCTCATTAATCGCCTGTTGACCATGTTTGCTCATTAAATATGCTTTTAAAAATATAGGATGATAAATTTTAGTGTCTACTTTAATGATATAGAGATTACCATTTGCGATAATCATATCCTTAGTAGTTGTATCATGAATGGCTACCTTAAATGGGCTACCATTTTTTGTTAATACCAAATTACCTTTGTCTACAGAAAATCTTGAATACTCATCAGCCTTCTCATTTAGGAATGGAAGATTATAGTTGATTTGACCATCATTTATATTATTTATCATCAGATACTTTATATTCGTTTGCTCTTCACTAAGTAAATCATCAAATTTTGATGAAGTGATACTAGCTCCTCTTCTTATATCAATAACAATATCTGAAAAACTTAGTGTGTCCAAATCTTCTTCTTGTTCAAGATAATGAGGTGGATGAAGATTGAAAGGATAAACTATATCACTGTAAAATACCTTTTTTGATATTTGAGAATCAGTACTATACAATTGCTCAATCAAGCTTATTTGTTCATCGCTAAGCCTATTCATCCTTCTAGATTTATCAAAAAGATGGCTTGCATCAATCATCCTGATAGTTTCATTATCGTGACTAAATACTACAAGACTGACTCCACCTGCTATAGATGAAAAAAGTTTTTCTGGCAAATTAATTATAGCTTCTATGCTCTTTTCTTTAAGAAAGCTTCTACGCATATCAATATCAGAATCATTCCAGATACCTGAATTGCTCATGATGGTGATGGCTTTTCCACCCTTTTCTAAGTGATCAAAAATCACTTCATTGTAAATCCAATCTGCTGATAATGTCTTTTTCTCATTCCTTAAATGCGCGTATTTATTGCGATACTTTTCAAGTTTTGGAAAAATAGCGCTTAATTTATCCCCTATTGGATAATTCGAAAATATCCTATCAAATTTAATGTTTCCTAGATCTTCATCAAAGATATCTGAAGTGATTACATTAACTCGTTCATTTATAAGGTAACCCTTTAAAAGAGTGATTACATTATTATTTTCTACCTGTTCTATACCTGTTACGTTTAACCCCTTTTGTCTTATCAATAAAGAGGTGATAAATCTTCCTTTTCCAGAACAAAAATCTGCCACTTGCTGACTTTCTTTAACATCAAGTAATTTTAATGCCAATCTATTAATTGAGCTAGGCGTCTCGTCTTCATGCCTCTTAGAAAACATACTATCATGGGAAAAGATTATATATGCAACAATCTCATCGTCAGTAAAAGAGCCATACATCCCCAATATGTCATCATCTGCTCTTTCTACCGTTCTTAGCAATGCATTTTTTAACTGCTTTTCAATCTTTAGGTCCATAATATGAGAATATAAAACTTCCCAATTTGTAATCTTGTTTGACTGCATGATATGTAAAAGACCTGAAACTATTAGTGAATGATAGTAGATATCATCATAATAGTTTTTCCTAAGCGTTCTTAATAGAACTTCTTGATAATTTTCAATCTTAACTTCCTTTAATCTTTTATACGCTAATATATCCATGCTCCCTCCTTGTTTATTTTATTATATCAAATATCAGGTAAAATACATAATCATAAAAATGATAAATTTTTACGATTTATTTTCTTTTTTAGGGTATAATAATTATTTAGAAAGGGAGTTTTATGGAAAAGAAAAATAAATTAATTATTAGAGATGACCTTCCCAAAGGAGCTTTGAGACTTCTTGATAGCGGTAGTAACGAAGGTTATCCAATATCTTACGATTCAATGAAATTGTTAGAAGTTGGTTATGGATATACTAAATGGGAAATTGAAGTAAATGATAATACAAAAAATCCATACGGTATGATTCATGGAGGAGTATTGTTTATGATTAGCGATAATTGTGCAGGTGCCACTGCTGCGACTTTAGGTCACAAATCTGTTACGCTAAATTCATCTATAAACTATATAAAATCAGCTAAAAAAGGTAAGGTTTATGCTACACCAAAAGTAGTACACAACGGAAAATCAACTCTTGTCATAGAAGTCACAGTAGTTGATGAAGATGGAGATGTGGTATCGACATCTAATTTTACGATGTTTTCTTTAGGAAACATTGACACTTATAAAGGAGATGAAAAATAATGTTTAGAAAAATTAAGCAGTCTTTTAATGATTTTACCTCTCAGATGACTAGTTCAAAAATAAGTAAATCACCTAAAAGAGGAATTACAATATTGCTTACTATTTTATTTGCTTTGGGACTATATATTTTTATGTTCCCACCGCTAAATTTACATAGTAGAGATACATGGATTTTTGTACTAATTATATTTACGTTTTTTAATATAATTGCTGGCAAGAAATTCCCATATATTAAGATTAGATTCATGGTCCTTATAGGTTTAGTTATCTTATTTGGTGTCTTGAATTTAACATCTATTGAGCTTTTTACAGCTAAGAAATATGCTAATGTGATAAAGATACAAGATGGGGATTTTGCGGAGGATATAAAAGAATTGCCAATAGATAAGATACCGACTCTTGATAGAGATAGTTCTGAAAAGGTTGGTTCTCGTAAGATGGGCGAGCTTCTTGATCTAGTAAGTCAGTTCAATATCGATAATATGTACACTCAAATCAACTATAAAGATAAGCCAGTTAGAGTGACACCTCTTGAATATAATGGTTTGCTTAAATATCTATTCAACTTTTCAAAAGGTTTACCAGGATATATGACAATTGATATCGTAAATGGACAAACTGATTTAGTTCAACTAGAAGAAGGAATCAAGTATAGTAAGGATGACCTTTTATTTAGAAATATCTACCTATACACTAGACTTAAATATCCATTTGAGATATTTAATAATATGGAATTTGAGATTGATGAACAAGGCGTTCCTTATTGGATAATACCGACTTACAAAAATACCGTAGGTTTTTTTGGAGCACTTGATGTTAAAAATGTTATCACTGTAAATGCAGTAACTGGTGAGACTGCTAGATACCCTGTTGAAGAGGTACCTACTTGGATTGATCGAGTATACAACGCTGATAGAGTGATTCGACAATTAGATTGGTATGGAAAATATCAATTGGGGTATTTTAACTCAATATTTGCACAAAAGCAAGTTCTTCAAACTACTGAAGGATATAACTATTTAGCATTGGATGATGATATCTATATGTATACTGGATTTACATCAGTGGCAGGAGATGAGTCAAATGTTGGTTTTATTCTTTCAAATTTAAGGACAAAGGAAACTAAATTCTACCCTATCTCGTCGGCTAAAGAAGTGTCAGCTATGGAAAGTGCACAAGGTGCCGTTCAGGAGAAAAGATACAAATCTACTTTCCCACTGCTTCTTAATATCAAACAAAAGCCTACTTATTTTCTTTCATTAAAAGATGATGCTGGGTTAATCAAGCAATATGCTTTTGTAGATGCACAAGATTATCAAAAAGTTTCAGTAGGAAACACTGTAGAAGAAGCCTATGAAAGACATACTGGAACTATCATAGAGGATGATGGATTCGATGATACAACACAATTTGAAGAATTAAATGGCGTCATAGACTCTATAGAAAATGTTGTTATAAATGGAAATACTCATTACTATTTTACATTGGAAGGTAGAGAAGATATTTTCGTATCTTCAATACAGCTTTCTGAAAAGCTTCCATTCTTAAGAGCTGGCGATACGGTTCAATTTAAGTATGCAAAAACAAGTATTAATAAAGTTATCTCATTTGGAGATACACAGTAAAAAAAAGCTACCTTGCGGTAGCTTTTTTATATTCTAATTACTTTTTCAAACTTATCTAAATATCTATTGTCATGGGTAACGACCACTATTGTCTTTCCAGCTTTATTCAAATCAAATAGTATGTTCATAATCTTTTCAGAATTTGCATCATCAAGGTTTCCTGTTGGTTCATCTGCGAATATCACCTCACATGGCTTAACCAACAGTCTTGCTAATGCGACTCTTTGCTGTTCTCCACCAGAAAGTGTAAATATCTTTTGATCTATCTCTCCCAAAAGTCCAACCTGTTCTAGAGCAGATTTAATAGCTTCGTCTTTGTCCTTTATCTCACTATAATATAAAAGGCCAATTTGGACATTTTCCCTTACTGTTTTATCATCTATTAAAGCATAATTTTGAAATAGGTAGCCTATCTTATATCGCATGATATTACTTGATTTTCTAGAATTAGCTTTAATCTCTTCGCCTTCCCATAGAACTTTCCCAGATGATGGTTGTTCAATAAGACTCATAATATTCATCAACGTTGTCTTTCCACTTCCAGATTTACCAACGATTGCTATAAGGTCTCCTTTTTCTATAGAAATATCTATTTCTTCAAATAGGTTTTTATTACCAAAACTCTTCTTAACATTTTCTAATCGTATCATCTCATCACCTCAACTCTTTACTAATATCAAGTTTTCTATAATTATATACAATGGCTAATACATTAATTGCTAACACCACAAATAGGGCAGCCAGAGTATATTTAGGAATATTTTTAGCTATCAGTAGATAGTAACAAAATGTGATAATAAATATAGCAATTACTTCAAAGAGATACTTTCTTGCCACATACCATGCATTATATCCTAAAGCTTTATATATAGACCATTCCTTCATAACAGATAGCATATAAAAATGCTTCATAGTGACAAGTGTCATGATAAGTACAGCAATAGCAGGAATCATACTAGATATTAGAATTTTAGCATTAGCAGCCATACCTTTATATAATGATTCGACAATCTCATTACCATTAGCTATACTAATACTTTCTAAAACCCCTTCTTCTTCAAAATACTTAATAGCTTCTGATTCATGCTCACTACTAATAAACATCCCTGACCCAATAACATCTTTTAGTGCATCGTTTCCATTTTTGATTAATACAAAAATTGGAGCAAAACCACTAACCCTGTCATATTCAATACTCAATTCGGGGTAATCTACTTGGTCATACAAGATTATCTTGCTTTGCAGATCATTATCACTTGTAAATTCTCTTTGAACAAATTCCGAGATCTCATAAATAGATCAAGGCATAAAAATATATAAAGTATTATCTTCTAACTGCCCTAGAGCTATCTTTGAACCCCCGCTATAAAAAGTAGCTAATTCAAGATAGTTTTCATTTATCTCATATCCACGATAACCAGGTATCTGGGTATCTGCGTTGTTCATCTTTTCTAAAAGGTTTTTATCAACATATTCCTTTTTATTTTGTTTTACAATGATCTTATTTTCATTCAAATAGTTATATATCTTTTTGTGTTTTTCATATACTGGATCTTCAATACCTCCCATCAAAGCAAAATGGTCTACTTCAAACGACCTGTCTTTTACTAGATTAATACCTAACTCATTATATTTTCTAGCCATATCAGCATGCTTATCGACTTTGTTTTTCATGTTTAACATCTGAACTAGATTTCTAAATGGTTCTTCGATTTTAGGTAATATAGTAACGCTAACTACAATCGCAAGCAAAAATATTATTGTAGTAAGAGCTCTATTGTAGTTCTTGTTCTTTAATAAGTCACTCATCCTTTGATTGCTTACAAATACAAGGCCCATTATGATACAAAGCATTATCACAATAAGAATTAAACCAAGATACGCAAAACTATATACCAATAACTCTATCATACGGAAATTTGATCCTCTAAATACTATTAAGGTTCCTATTATTGGTATTAGTATGACCGATAATATATTAAGTGCTATCTCGCTTTTAAAAATACTTCCAATTATCCTAAAATTGCTATAGCCCTGAAGCTTATATATCATTATCTCTTTAGAACTATCTGATATCTTAAAAAATATATACAGAAGACTTAATATAAAAACTATTACCGAATAGTATATAAAAAGGTCTTTTATAGCAGTATCTTTATCAAATTGAAATGAACCTATTTCCATATGTGTAAAATTATATCCACTATAAGCTTCCTGGACTAATGATAGAGCATTAGGTACTTCGTCGTAATAATAGTCTAATTCAGTAAAAACAAAGTCATCTTTTCCTTCTAGCATGGATAATGGTCTAATAGAGATACTCATCTCCTTATAATATGAAAATATATGTATAGCATTTGGATTATCATCATCTCTTGTAGTAAAGTAACTACTAGAATCAGAAAAATTATCTGGGACGCTTATCCCATTTGGTATAAATGATTTAATATATTCATCATTACCTGCCACATAATAGTCCAATGACAATTTATTTCCCATACTGTCCTTAACTACTGTAGTTACTATAGTCGCTATATTTTCTTTTTTTGATAATTCAATAGATTTATCAATAATATCTGAAATTTGCGTTTGATCAATAGATTGATTAAAAACCAATCCTCCTCTTTCATATTTCTCAATGCCACCAAATAAATTATGTAAATTTGATTCATCCTGCTCTATAAAATTTTGGTAGATAAGAAAAAAGAGGAGGATGTAAACAAATACAAATACTACTTGTACTTTATTTTTCATCTCCTCATTCCTTTCTATTCTTGAGTTCTTCTTACATCTCTTTTAGCTCTATATAACAGAGTCTCTTCATCTATCTTATAGTACTCAACTGGTTTTCCATCCATATTTTCTTGGGTGTATTTAAGTAATTTATTGTTTTTTAGATCCACACTATAGAAAATATTTATATCCTCTTCTAGTTCTTTATCATTTAGCACTGCTCCCTTAGGAATAAAAAAGCTTGAATCAATCCTCTCCTCTTTTGGATAGTACTTTATATCAAATTTGTTTTGAATCGGAAATAACTGCTCTCTGGCTTTATTCGAATAAATAAATGAATATCCCCAACCTTTATGAACTTCTGGGTCGCTAGCATCAGCATAGCCCTTACCACTTTCCCAAATCTCAGGGTCAAGTTTATTAACATCTTTATCATTTGATAAATCAATGACCTCAGGAGTTTTTGTCTTTTCACCACTTTCCTTTTGTGGCGGTTTAGTGCAGCTTGCCATTAATACAAGCATCATTGCAACCACTAAAATAATGCGTATTTTCCTACCGTTACTTTTCATTATCCTCCTCCTTATATTTTATTTACTATAAGTTTATCATATTTGGAGAGGGTATAACAATAGCTATCCTGGAAATATTGTTAAATTTAATCTTCAATTATATACATAAGTCTTAGTGTACCATCGATATTAAATAGCTTAAATTCTAGTTCATCTTCTAAAGCTATATTAAATTCTCTAGAAACTGGAGTTATCACTTTGGCTAATATACCCGTTGGTAGCATGGCTATTGTCCTTACCCAAAGACCTTCGATCTTGTTTTTTTCCTTGTGGTAGACATATCCTTGTATATCATCGGGATAAAGATAATGTCTTAATTCGTCAATTTGACGATTATATCTAATCGCTTCTTTTTCTTCTGATTCAAAGAATTTTTCATTTATCTCGATAGCTCTATCAACATATCTTTCCAAGTTTAGGCTTTCGTACTCAACTTCAAATCCATTTAAGTTATATACATCTTCAAGTCTTACTCGATGGTTTATCTTTAGTTCCATTGGTTTGTCGTTATATTTGACCACATTTCCATCTTCAACTTTTACGATTGAGAACACATTAAAACATATTCCCTGCTCGCCGTCCACATAACCATAACCAAGGATTCCTGTCTCATCGCCATCGATCTCAATTTGGTAACCTTTATTTAATACATTTACAGAATTCTTATCTTCTATGTATACAATCTTTTTATAGATCTCTCTAAAGGTCAATGACTTCATCGGCTTCATCATCTTGGCCTCCAAAATTCTCATGATACATAACTCTTCTATCTTTTTTGTTTTCTACAACAAGTTCATAGATTTTTTCTTTAACTTCTCTTGAGTTTGGGATGTTCTCTAATTCAACTCTTGGATTTGAAGAATCCCCTGTCTCAAGCACTACAGTGCCTAAACCAAGCATCTTTTGAAATAAGGATCTTTTTAGAGAGATATCCTTAACCATATATAATTGTAGTTGTTCTTCTGTACTGCTTAAAAATCCAACATCTGTAAATAGTCTATCTTCTGTAAGACTATATTTTGTAAAACTAATAGGTAATCCCATAATTCTTTTTCTATCGTGCCATAAAAATTCTTTCATAATCAATCTCCTTTTAAAATTTTATTAAATATTATTTGCGCTAATTTATCTGCATCATGTCTGATAACGCCATTTTTTACCCTTACTAAAGGCGTCTCGATAACTTTTATATTAGAATTTTTAAGATATTCTATATCCGAATTATCATAGGGAATCGGATAGGAAAAATCTTTTTCATATTTTTCAATAATCTTAGTATCTATTATTCCATTATTTACTATAACATAATCTATTATATCAGATTTTGAATGCGATATAACTGCTTCATAATGCTCTTTTAATGTATGATTTTCCGTCTCGCCATACTGTCCCATAATATTTGCCACATATACTACCTTTGCTTGTGTAGCTTGAAGTGACTTCACCATACCTTCAGCAAGCAAATTTGGTATTATGGAAGTATAAAGGCTTCCAGGTCCAAGTATGACTACATCAGCATTCATAATCTCATCTTTCGCTTCTTCTAATATATCAAATTTTTCTGGTTTTGAGTAAATCCTATCTATCCTTGAATTTCTGATATGAGAAGCTTCAGGTATATTTGATTCACCCTCTACATCTGTTCCATCCAAAAGCTTTGCACAAATATTTACATTATCTAAAGTAACTGGCAACACTTTACCTGTTACTTTTAGTATGTGTCCAGTTTGAAGTATTGCCTCATTAAAGTCCCCAAATATGCCATATAATGCAGTGATAAATATATTGCCTAAACTATGTCCTGCTAGCTCCCCTTCGCTAAACCTATAGTCCAGTACTTCTTTAATCAAATCATCTGAATTTGATAATGATATAAGGCAGTTTCTTAGATCTCCAGGTGCTCCCATGTCGGTATCTTTTCTTAGCCTTCCTGTACTGCCACCATCATCCATAACGCTAATGATAGCAGTTATCTGATTTGTGTATTCCTTAATGCCTCGTAAAATGGTCGATGTGCCTGTTCCTCCACCTATAACAACAATCCTAGGTTCTGGCCATATTCTTGTTTTTCTCATATAAACCCTTCCTTCACAAGTACTAATACTTAGTTTAATACTAACATTTTACCCATAAAAATGGGAAATTAAAAGAGACCTACTTAAATAGGTCTCATATCTTACTATATTGAGTTATAGGCTTCGTCAGCCTTGTTTTCATAAACATCCATGACAAATTTAGTTAGCAAGTAAGTTGCTATCGCATAAACTAAACCCGATGGGACATCTATAATGACATGTTGTTTAACTAATACTGTCGTAGCGCCTATCAGTATCATAAAGGCAATTAATGGTTTTTTAATCCTTGGTGATATACTAGTCTTTGATAAGAATATTGATGATAATGTCATATTTGCTACATGCATTGATGGTAATCCTGAGTAAGTATTGTCAACGCTGTAAGTCAATTTGACCAATTTTGAAAATATATCATCTCCCAATAAGCTTATATCGTATCTTGGCACATATGTTTGATATGTCATATAGATTACGTATGAAAAAGTTTGTGCCACAAATAGCGTAATTATGAACCTTTTATACTGCTTATTATCATATACAAATACAAGTACTGCCGTTAATAGTATCATCGGCATATACATATGATATACGACAATTAACTCTTTTATGAAAGGTATCATATCATCTATTGGCATCTTAAGATTCCTAACCGTACCAAAAGGTCTATTAAATAATTCATATGTTGTCAATGCATATAGACCATAGGCCACTAGAAGAAAGAAACTTTTATTATCTTGTTTATATGCTCTTTTAAAATCACTTAAGAACTTTTTTATCATTCATTTCACCTCTTTGAACTGCTCTAAATAGATAATTTAGCCCAAACATCGCAATGTTAAATAATATCAACATCACCAATATATGAATCGGTCTTGAAAAAATTGGGCCAATAAATGGCGGCATACCAATCATATATCCATAGTTTATGTCAGGTAAGCTCTTTACCATAAGCAAGTTAAATGCTACCAATAAGACATTGTATACATTTGTAAATATCACTACAAATTTATTATCTTCTTTTGTTATACTATCTTTTGTTACGAATAATAAATCAGCAATTATCCATCCCATAATAATATGAACTATGAAAAACTGAAAATTCGTATAATGCGGAAATTGGAATTTATATAGATCAGCCATAACCATAGCCATAACCGAACCCATTGTCCCCCAATATATCCCAATCACTTTAATCTTTCTGTTATCTAATAATACTCCTATAATCAACATCCATACTGCCAATCTACAATGATAAAGCGGTAATGATATATCCATTCTAAAATATCCTGATCCAAGTTGCCAAGCATAAAGTACTATTTGATCTATTAGCAATATTGATGCTAAAACTATTAAAAACTTTCTATTTCTTTTTTCATCATTTAATCCGAATTTCTTCTTAGCTATAAAAATAATTCCAAAAATATAAATTGCTAAAAGGACTAAATGAACAGGGCTAAATAACTTTAGAGGCACCCCATCCTCTATTGCTCTAAAAAAATGTTTCATCTCTACCTCCGATTTAACACATTCTACCAAAATCCAAGCAAAAAATCACCCTTTTAGACAAATTGTCACGAAACTGTAACTAATTTGTTGAACTTATGAACTAAAAATAACATTTGTCGATGCATAATATGGAAGCTTGCAAATGCAAGCTACTTTTTATCTGTAAAGGTAGTTTCAAATACCACCCAAAATCCGACAACATTCAATTAAAACGTTTCGATACTTGCCCCGCCCCACCAAGATTAAGCTTTTTGAGGTTTCTTGGGGGGTAATATTTAAATCAAAAACCCCCCAAGTTTCCACTTTTTCGCGCTTCTTGGGGGGGGGATAACACTACTATATAGCATTAGAAAATGATGCTTTTGCTACGCAAAAGCCATTTTCTCCATCCATTATAGAAGATTTCGACTCTCGTCGAAATCATCCTTCTACATTTACCCTTGCCCAACACAACCTTTTATGCCCCGCCTGTAGAGTCCTTACACCCAACTTTATATCTTTTCCACAGAAAAGTCCGAAGCGAGGAATCCGCAGACAAGAAGCTTCATGAAAAAAGCGACCTGCTGGACCAACCTATCTGAAGTGGTTTGAAAACCAATTCAGATAGGTTGGTTTAAGCAAGTCGCATATCAATCAAAAGCTTCGTCAGTCGAGGCACGCAGCTAGGACCTTTTCTGTGGAAAAGATTACTCTTCAACTACTTTTGAATTAAATTTGTCTACGTTTAGGGATCCTTCCCATTTGTCAACTACTACAGCTGATACCATACCACCACATACGTTTAGCATAGTTCTTCCCATGTCTATTAGTGGATCGATTCCAAAAACGGCTCCGATTCTATCAAAGTAATTTCCAAGTCCTACACCATTTAATGTTACTGTTGCTGCAACTGTTGCTGTTCCTGGAACTCCTGCGATACCGATTGAACCTAGTGTTACTACTATAACTACTAGTAGGTAGAATGAAAAGTATAGTGGTATTCCTACAACTCCACCAACGATAATAGCTAGCATAGCTGGGAATACTCCGGCACAACCATTCATACCAATTGTTGTAGATAGTGAACCTACAAAGTTTGCTGTTCTAGATGATACACCCATTTTGTTTTCAAGAGTATCTAATGTATATGGTAATGTACCAACACTTGATCTACTTGAGAACGCAAATACCAATGTTGGATATGCTTTTTTGTAAAATGTTACTGGGTTTAATCCTGTTAGTAATAATATTGGTATATAGATAATCATCATGATGATAACACCAACATATAATGCTACTATGAACTCTGCCATAGATACTAGTGAAGCTAATCCGTTTGAAATTATTGTATTTGCTACCAAAGCAATTACTGCATATGGCATGATCTTAATAATATTTATTAATACTGAACTTACTAAATCTTTAAGTCCTCTTAACATATTTACTAAACTTACTACATGTTCTTTTTTCTTTCCAACTAGGAACTTTGCTGATATAGCAAATAACACTCCGATAATAACTATTGATACGATAGCACTATTGTTAGAGAATGATCCTAATATATTATTTGGAACTAAGTTAAGTGCAAATTGTGGAAAACTTTGTGATGAAATGTTTCCAATTTGTTGAACCTTTGCATCTGTGATAGCGCCTGATAAGTTAGAATCTTGTAATCCAAATACTCTAGTAACTAGGATACCAACTACTGCTGATATAGCTGTAGTTCCTAAAAGCATTAGCATTGTCCTACCTGAGAATCTCTTAATGTTTTTACCTTCGAAGTCTAATATAACAAAGAAGATTGAAAGGAAAACTACAGGTACTGCCATTAATTGGATTAATCTAACAAATGTAGATCCAACTAGTGAATACCAAACTCCTATCTCTCCTACTGCTACTGTTTTATAATTTGCATTATTGCTGAATAATAAATCGATTAGAACTCCAATACCTAGTCCTAGAACCAATCCTATAAGCATTCTTGCTGAGAAGCTTACTTTCTTGTTCTTTAATACAACCATCACGAATATAGCTACTAATAAAAGTGCAATGGCTATAAATGTTTCATAAGTGCTCATTTTTAAGAAGCCTGTAAAGAAACTGTTATTAATCATAAATACCTCCTATTTATATTTTATTTCTTGTCTTTTATACCCAAAAAAGTATTCTAGCAAAAAAAAATGTTATATACAAGCATTTTAGCTAGAATATCCCCTGTGAAATATAGATTGTATATATCCAGATTTTGCTAAATCAAACAAAATAAAATATAGAACCTATTTTCATTTTACAATATCATTCTTTTCTTCTATAATTATGTGTAGATAATACTAAAATTACTTAGGGAGGTAATGATGAAAATTATTGTTTGTAAGGATTCAAAAGAAGGCGGATTAAAGGCAGCTGAGATTTTGAGAGATGTTATCAATGAAAAAAATGATGCAGTTTTAGGACTAGCTACAGGTTCTACTCCAATTGATATGTACAAAAGCCTAATCAAAATGTATGAAAACAAGGAATTAACTTTTAAGGATGTTAAATCTGTAAACCTTGATGAATATGTTGGCCTTTCTGGAGAACATGACCAAAGTTATAGATATTTCATGAATGATAATCTATTTAATCATGTAGATATCAATAAAGGAAATACATATGTTCCTAATGGTTTAGCTGATGATTATGATGCAGAAGTTAAAGAATATGAAGAAAGAATTGATAGACTTGGTGGACAAGATGTTCAAATACTTGGAGTTGGTGTAAATGGACATATTGGATTTAATGAACCAGCTGAAAAACTTGAGCTTTATACTCATGTTGAAGATCTAACTCAATCAACTATAGATGCAAATAGTAGAAACTTTGCCTCTGTTGATGATGTACCTAAACAAGCTATATCAATGGGCTTAAGATCTATTTTCAAAGCTAAGAAAATCGTTTTAATGGCATTTGGAGAAAATAAGGCTGATGCTATAGCTAGTCTTGAATATTCTAAAGTAAGCACATTAGTTCCTGTATCATTGTTAAAACTTCACGATGATGTGACAGTAATAGTTGATGAAGCAGCAGCTAGCAAATTAAGTAAATAGTTAAATAAATGAGGTGGCTCAATATATCTTGATGCTACCTTTTTTTATTTATTTTTTATTTTAGATAAGAGAATAATCTGCATTTTACGATATATATTGGAGTTAGTTTGTATTAATGTTGTCATTAAGGTTGTAGAGTTTTTTATTTTTAGGGTATATAACTAGAAAGACAAAAATGGAGGGATATATGTATTTTGAAGATTATGAAGTAGGTCAAACGTATGAAGTGCCACCTATTTCTTTTACTAAGGAAGAAATAATTGATTTTGGAAACAAATACGATCCAAGACCTATTCACATTGATGAAGAAGAAGCTAAGAAATCACAATTTGGAGATATCATTGCTTCAGGATTTCAAACTATGATAGCCACTTGGGCTCAATGGGTTAAGATGGGCGTTGACATGGAAGGGCTTATTGCCGGTATGTCAATTGACAAAAACATTTGGTACAAGCCAGTTTATGCAGATGATCTACTAACTGGTAAGATAACTATCTTAGAGAAGATTGACCGTGAGGGTAAAGATACTGGGATGGTAAAAAATACCCTTCAAGTAGTCAATCAAGATGGTGTTGTGGTTCTTGATTTATTCACTACAGCGCTTATTAAGAAGAAAAGTTACGGTAAGTAAAGATATGATGCTATTGCATCATTAGAAATTAGTAAAGGAGTATTATGGAAAAATATAATTTATTTTTAGATGGTAAATGGGTTGATTCTAAATCCAATGACTGGATTACGGTTGAAAATCCAGCTACTAAACAAGTAATCGCAAAAGTTCCTGCTTCTAATGAAGAAGATGTTAATATCGCGGTTGAAGGTGCAAAAAAAGCACTTACAGGGTGGAGAAAAACATCTATGGAAGATAGAGTAAAATATGTTGAGAAAATGCTAGAGTATCTAGAGGACAAAACCGATGAGATAACTGATGTTATCATCGATGAACTAGGTTCAGTTGTTAAGATTACTAAGCAAGTTCATGTTAATTCTTATTTTGATCATATTTATGATTTCATTAATATTGCTAAAGAGATGGATATGGTTGATAGATATGATGGATATGATGTTTATAAAGAACCTGTAGGTGTCGTTGCTTGCTTGACTCCATGGAATTTCCCATTTGGGCAAATTATTAAGAAAATAATGCCTGCATTTCTAATGGGAAATACTGTAGTACTAAAACCTTCGCAGTCTACCCCACTTACAGCATATTATTTTGCTAGAGCTGCCGAATATGCAAATTTACCTGCTGGCGTACTTCAAATAGTAACTGGTAGAGGTGGTGAAGTAGGAAATGTACTTGCTACGCACAAAGATGTAAATATGATTTCATTTACTGGTTCGACAAAAGGTGGAAAAGAAGTAGCTAAGCTTGGTTTTGATACAGTTAAGAGACTAGCCTTAGAACTTGGTGGTAAGTCGCCTTCAATCATACTTGAAGGAGCTGACTATAAAGAGGCTGTCAAATTAACATTATATGGTGTTTATCCAAATACAGGTCAAGCTTGTTCCTCAAAGACAAGGCTTTTAGCTCCTAGAAAAGATAAGGAAGAGTTAGAAGGAATAGTTATTGAATTATCTAAAAATTTCAAATACGGTGATCCAAGAGATCAAAAGAACCATTTTGGACCACTTATAAATCAAAATGCACTTGATAAGGTTAAAAAGTATATCGAAATAGGAAAAGAAGAAGCAACTCTTCTTTATGAAGGTGAGTATCCAGATTTAGAAGGATACTATGTCCCTCCTGTGGCATTTACTGATGTTGATAATAAGTCGAGGATAGCTCAAGAAGAGATATTTGGACCAGTTGTTTCTATTGTCTATTATGATAGCGTTGAAGAGGCTATAGAATTAGCAAATGATACTATCTATGGACTTCATGCATTAATATGTGGACCTGAAGATAAAGCTTTAGAAGTTGCTAAAGAAATTCAGTCTGGACAAATCATCATAAATGATGGAGCTAGAACTCATAGAGCACCTTTTGGTGGTTATAAGCAATCAGGACTTGGCCGTGAAGGAGGTATTTACGGACTAGAAGAATATATTGAGTTAAAAACACTATTTCATAATTAAAACAAAAGGTTAGACAGAAATGTCTAACCTTTTTAATTAAAATATTAAAGTAATTCCATATACAATTAAACCTAGACAAGGTATTAGCGATGTCAGAAAATAATAAGCATACTGTAGTCTATTTAATGTAAATTTACTATTATCATCTTTATTAAGATAAATTCTATACATCTCTCCTTTTCTATACCTAAACTCTACTGTCTCAAAAAGATATTGATCATTTGATAAAGATTCATATGTCTTTCCATCGTGGAAATAACTAAACTTTAGATTGTAGAATTTCTTTTTATTTGAGGCAAATTCGTATTCAAAGTCCTTAAAAGTTCCCTCGCTTCTTACAGAAAAAAGAATAAGGTCTTTAAGAAAATAAAACGCAGCATATCCTAGTATAAAAATAATTGGAATTATTATCATCAGATTTCTCAACTCATATCTATCAAAATATATGAAAACCGCCATAAGAATTGTAGATATGATAAGAATCAATAGTGCGATTTTTGCTGTTGACTCTAGTGATTTACTAATCTCATTTTTCTTAAGCTTTTTATATATGACATACATAACTAAAAGATATGGTATTAATACTAGGTACTTATCCATTTATCTCTGGTTTCTCCTTTTTCGAGTCAACTTTGTTTTGAAATTTTTCTTTATCTACGATAAATCTTTCATGTCGTCCTTTTGATATTAACTCTTTTTCATCAGTTACTTCAAACTCAAATACTAACTTTGCTCCATCTACTTCCAAAAGGTTTGAATGACATGTGACATTAAATCCAATCGGTGTCGCTTTAAGATGACTTAACTCCATCTTGGTGCCTACTGTTGTTTGACCTTCTTCTAAAAACTCATCTATACTCATCCAACAAGTTTTTTCTACAAAAGCTACTAAACTAGGTGTCGAGAAAACTTCAAGTGTCCCACTTCCCATGTTTAGTGCCGATTGATCTAGTCTTACCTTTTGTGTCAATATTCCTTTTATATCTTTTTGCATACTAACCTCCTATGTTGTAGTCGTCAATACATTCTAAAAAACGACTCCCATTTTTTACAAATCTTATCATCATTATTGATGCTTTCTTACTTCCTTTATTTCTAATAAATTGAAGAGTTTTTGGTTCCATTTTATTCACTCTTGAACTTACCAATATATCTGCCATTCTCTCAACTCGATGTACCAAAAACAATTCTCCCCTATCCTTTAATAGAGCAAATGCCACTTTAAAAACATCATTTAAGAATTCATCATCCGATTCTATCTTTGCCAAATCCTTTTGCCCATTTATGGTTTTTAGCCCATGATTAGCTCTCATATATGGAGGATTAATGGTAATATAATCATATGTGTCAATCTTTAGTGATTCTGGTAGTTTTCTTAAATCAGTATTTAGTATTTGACCATTGATATTATTTATCTCAAGATTCAGTTTATTGATATCCTTAGCATATTCATTTATCTCTACATAAGTAACATAATCAAAATTTTTTATTTTGCTTATTAAGATACCAATAACCCCTGTGCCAGAGCACATATCAATGTAATTGATACTTTTCTTCTTTTGCTTGATATACTTACTAGCAAAGTTAGCTAAAGCAAATGCATCCGCACCAAACTTAAAATACCTACTATCTTGATAAATTTTGATATCAAACTTTTCAACAATTTCAAGAGTTAATTTTTCTATATCCATAACGTCCTCATCCTTAAATATATACTACTATTTTAGGTGAAATGTGTGGATTTTACAAATAATTAAATAGTGATTGACAAAGTAAATTAATAGTATTATTATTAGTTAGTAAGGATGAACTAACTTAATTTAATTCATTATATATGGAGGATAAAATGAAAACTTTAGATCAAGTTTCCATAGGAGATATTGTGAAAGTTGTTAAGATACATGGTACGTCATTGATTAAAAGAAGAATCATGGACATGGGGATAACTAAAAATACCACTATAGAAATAATCAAATTTGCGCCACTTGGCGATCCAATAGAGATGAAAGTTCGTGGATATGGACTTTCTATAAGAAAAAATGATGCTAAAAACATTGAGATAGCATAGGAGGAAATATGAAAATAGCTTTGGTAGGAAATCCGAATTGCGGAAAGACTACATTATTTAATGCCTACACCGGAGCAAGCCAATATGTTGGCAACTGGCCTGGGGTAACAGTTGAGAAAAAAGAAGGACAACTTAAAAAAGATAAAACAATACATATTATGGATTTACCTGGGATCTATTCCCTATCACCATATACATCAGAAGAAGTAGTCACTAGAGATTATTTATTGAATGAAAATCCTGACGTGGTAATCAATATCATTGATGCGGTAAACCTAGAAAGAAACCTATACTTAACTACACAAATCATGGATATGAATATCCCTACAGTAATAGCTTTAAACCGTATGGATATGGTAGATTCAGACAACATACATTTAGACATAGATGAGTTAAGTAAAAAATTTGGTTTACCAGTAGTTCCTATAGTGGCTACAAGAAATCAAGGAATAGAAGAATTGATTGAAGTAGCTAAATCAGTAGCAGGAACAAAAGTAAGAAACAAAAATCTATATTCAGATGAATTTAATGCCATACTAAATATGATTAAAAAGCATCTTCCTAAAAATTATTTGGAAAAAGATCTTTATCATAGCATTAAGATTTTTGAAGGCGATATGGATTCTTATAAGAAATATGAATATGATAAATACTTAGATAAAGAGACTAAGCAAACTATATATGATTACATTCAAAAAGAAGATGACGATGCAGAAGCCATAGTCATAAACGAAAAATATGAGGCTATCACAGGATTAATAAGTGATTTTTATGTAGTGAAAGATGATAGGAAGGAAACTACATCTGATAAAATAGATAAGATCGTGACTAATAAATGGTTAGGACTTCCTATATTTTTTGGCATCATTTGGCTTATATACTACATATCTATAGAAACTGTAGGAGATTGGACAATTGGATACGTTGAGACAGGAGTTGCTTGGATTCAAGCAGTTGTGTCTCAAGCACTTACATCACTAGGCGCATCAGAACCTATATTAAAGCTAGTAACTGATGGTGTCATAGGATCAATTGGCGCTATCTTTACATTCGTGCCACAGCTTATGATTCTTTTCTTATTCCTATCATTATTAGAAGATAGTGGTTATATGGCAAGAGTAGCATTTATCATGGATAAAGTATTTCGTAAGTTTGGGCTTTCAGGAAAATCATTCATACCTATGTTAATAGGTACTGGATGTTCAATTCCAGGAATAATGGCTACAAGAACCATTGAAGATGAAAAAGATAGAAATATGACTGTTATATTGACTCCTTTTGTCCCATGTGGAGCTAAGCTACCAGTATTTGCTATGTTTATAGTTATGATGTTTCCAAACAGTTCATGGGTTGGTCCATCTATATATTTAATCGCATTTTCAGTAATAATTTTATCAGGATTATTGCTTAAGAGAACTAAGGCATTTAAGGGAGATCCTTCTCCATTTGTTATGGAGCTTCCTCCTTATACGTTACCAACTGCTAAGGGAATTTTCATCCATATGTGGGAAAGAGCAGCTGACTTTATATTAAAAGCTGGATCAATCATATTTATAGCAAATATAATATTATGGTTCTTGATGAACTTTAACTTCTCACTAACGTATTTAGATGGACATATTGAAAACTCAATACTAGCTACTATCGGTAATGGATTAAGATTTATCTTCGTGCCATTAGGATTTGGAGATAGTTGGGCAGCAGCTATAGCAAGTATCACAGGACTTATCGCTAAGGAGACTGTGGTAGCGACATTTGCTACTATTGGCTCAGTCATCCCTGTTGAATTTACACAAGTTAGTGCGTTTGCATTTATAGTGTTTACGATATTTGCAGCCCCTTGTTTTGCAGCAATTGGAGCTATGAAAAGAGAACTAAATAATCCAAGACTTACACTTTTTGCGCTGGCATTTCAAACTGGAGTAGCTTATATACTAGCGATGTTAACTAACTTCTTCGGCAACATTATATTCAAAGGTACATCTGCGGTTGAGAAAGTTGTATTAGACTATAATGTGTTAAATGAACTTGTTGAATCAGGTGAAGATACGATAATTAACGGTAGCATATATGGATATATAGCCTTGGCAGTACTTGCTGTATCCATAACTATAATCATGTATGTTCAATTTGTAAAAAAGAAAGATTGAGGTTAATATGAAACCTATAGATATAATCATCATAGTATTTGTGGTAGCTTCTATTACTGCTTTGATCTATGGAAAGTTCAAAAATCGAAAAACTGGAGACAATTGCTCTAGTGGTTGTGCTAACTGTAAATATAGTTCATGTTCTAGATCTAGTAACTACGGTAGCATTAAGAATATTAACAAGGATAATTAGTATCCTTTAGTGGCTATATAATCCCATGATATAGCTCAAATAATAGTACTTAAACTATGAAAAAGACGGGATATCAGAAATCTGATTCCCATCTTATCATAGTTTTTTTATTTTATTAGATATTGTCTTTTTGACTCACAGTAGAAATATTCTTCTTTGCCCAAAACGCTATCTAATTCTTCTTTAGTAATGTCATAGTATTTAACTAAATCGTCAATATCATCAAAGTCGTTTCTCAATTTCATATTTACTATACTTACTAAAATATTAGGATCCATGGTTAAATCTAAGTTCATAACATCCTCCTTTATTTGGCCACGCCATGATAAACATTAATATGCGAAGGTAGTACTTTTACTTCTATTGGAAGAGGTCCACCTTCTTCACCATCGTAGTTAATAGTTAACTTCTCATCTCCTTGAACCTTTATACTCGCTTTCTTAAAATCTATATAACCAATATTATCAGTACTCTCGTTTATGCCTCCAATCACATCAGGGATAGCTTTAATTAGGTCCATAGCTGTTTCATCCTTTGTATAAACAAGGTGTAGATATCCATCATTGACCTTAGCATCTTTTAATATATGCTCAAGTCCGCCAATAGATCTTGTTGAACAAACCAATAGAAGGCTTGTAGTTATCTCTTTTTGTGTATCATCGATAACTATATCAAAAGTATATGGTTTATTATCTAGTACTTTTTGCAAACCCTTGAAAATATAAGCAAATACACCAAATTTTGTCTTTTCTTCAACACCAGTATCATTAATGGCTTCTGGTATCGTCCCTACACCTACTATATTCATAAAATACTTGTCATTTACTTTACCAATATCTAGACTAGTCAATGTGTTGAAGTCTAGATTGTCAATGGCTTCGTCTGGATCTAATGAGATATTTAGGGCTCTAGCCAAATCATTTACTGTACCAAGTGGTATAAAACCAAAATTTGGTCTATAATCTTGTTCTGCTATGCCGTTAATTCCTTCATTTACTGTACCATCTCCACCCATTAAAAAAACACTATCGAATTTGTCTTCACATGCTTTTTTTACGAAGTTAGTAGCATCAAATTGCTTTTGCGTATGTTTTACTAGAACTTCATCAAAATGTGTATCTAACTTTTCTCTCATCTTGTTTTCAAAATCTTTTGCTTTTTCACCACCGGAACTTGGATTTACTACTAATAATGCTCTTTTCATGTATCCCCCATTAAATTTATAGATTCTCTAGACAATCTTCTAAAATATGTTTTTTATCATTGATTTGGGACAATAGATTTTCTATATACCCATCCATATTTTTATAGTTTCTATATTTAATCATTTTGCCATCTGATATAATCTTGCTATTTGAAGTCATGCCCAACCCTAAAACAGATTCTGTCTCTTCATTAATAGCAATGTTATATAAGCATTTATACCCATCAAGTGTAAAACCTATATTCTCAAAGTTACCCAAAATCTCTTTTTGTCTATATAAATAATATGGAAGGTATGAATTAACATTAGCAAATTGTTGGGTTAATTCAATAATGGTTTCGATCTTATTTCTTTCATCGTTCAAACTAGCATTTCTATCCACTAACTTGGATCCCTTTTTTAAAGATAAGGTATGGATGGTTAGGTTTTGAGGTCTAAGTTTTTGTATTATCGATAATGTATGATTTACCTCGTCTACTCCCTCACCCATAAGTCCAATTATTAAGTCCATATTTATGATAAATCCCATCTCTTTTGCCTGATAATATATATCTATAAGTCTATCTTTATCCTGCTTTCTCTCGATTAGCTCAATAGTTTTATCATTGAATGTCTGCGGATTAATTGAGATTCTATCAACGCCATACTCTCTTAGAATTCTTAGCTTTTCAATATCTAAAGTATCTTCTCGACCTGCTTCAAAAGTAAATTCCTTGATTTCATCTAATTTTAGATTTTCTTTTATGTATCCTAGAAGTGTTATCAATTGATTATTCTCAAAGCTACTAGGTGTTCCCCCACCTATATAAATTGTTTTAATCTTAAATTGATTCAATGTATCTTTAATACCAGATATCTCATTTATTAGCGCCTCAAGATATTGTTGTCTTCTATCCTTCTTAGTATAGATTATCGTTGGAAATGAACAATAGCTACATCTAGTTGGACAAAATGGAATATTGATGTATAGATGTATAGCATTTTTATCTATCGTAATATCCTTTTGCATTTGATTAATTGTAGAAAGTATCTTTAATTTCTCATCAGAAATAAAATACGTATTTTTCAAATACTCTTCACTAAATCTTGAATATAGCTTTTGAGGTTTGGTGCCAGTAATTATCCCCCAAGGGCTAATTTGATTGAATTGTTCCGTAAAATACCTATATAGTACTTCTTTAAGTTCTATACGTGAATTAAAGCTATACTCTTTATCAAGTATAGCCTTATCTTCTGTAATTATTAAGTTTGATGAACTATCATAAACAATATCATCATGTCTAAATATTCTATAAATATCATGTAAGTCTTTTTTTAACTTATCGTCAACTACATTAAATCTCATCTTCAAATATTTCCTTCAACAACCTACCATCGACTTCTCCCATATCTAAACCAAGGATTTGAGCAAAAGTGACTCCTTCATCAACAAGATTCATCTTGCCTATATCAAAGTTCTTTTTTATCCCTTTTCCTTTAACTATGAATATCGTATGATAGTCTTCTTTGTCGCTAAGGTAGCCGTGGCTAGAAAGTAAATAGCCATCTTTAACCTTATTTCCTACCATTTCAACCTTATTTATCACCAAATCTTCTAACTTATCTGTAAAATAATATCCTTCTTTAGCATCTACTAAAAAATCAGCAGTATTATCCGCAAAAACTTTTCTGATACCTTCATTATCAAGAATCTTTTCAACCGCATTTGTGGATTCCTTAAATTCTCTTAATAAAGAATATACCTCATCCTTAATGCTTTTATCTTTTAGATAAATATAAGTGCTGCCATCTGCTGTTTTTGTTATCACCTTGAAGTCAATAAGCTTGTCTTTTTTATAGTTCATATAACCATTTTGCTCAAATAATCTTCTTAGAGATATCACACTATGTGTCTTTTTCATACTATGATCACCAAGCACCACAATTATCGTATCATCCATGATGTTTTCAGTTTCTAATAGGTCTAATATATTTCCAAGCCTTTTGTCATGACGCACCAAAGCCTCATCTGCTTGTATAGAGTCAAATCCATAATAATGCCTCATACTGTCTAGATCAACAAAGTGAACTAAAGTTAAATCAGGCTTGAATTCTTTAATAGTATAAAGTAATGAAGCCTCTACAAAATCATCAAGTTTAGGCTGGCTAATACCATCACGAAGTTTACCAAACATTTTATTTAGGTTATATTGATAGGCTTTACTTCCATTCATTAAAGACACCAAAATTTGATTTTTCCACTTTCTATTTGCAAAAATCTCAGGAAAATTATATGTTATTTTAGATTTAGCTGTTACAGGCCAAAGTAATGCCGCAACATTCATGTTTTTTTCTAAAGCTTTATCATAAACTGTAGGCACATTAATATATTTTTGTTGCCAAAACCAATCAGGTTTTTCTCTATATGGCTGCATTAGGGTATTTGCTATTATCCCATGTTTGTTTGGATACATCGATGTGATAATTGATGTATGCGCTGGATATGTTAATGAAGGCGATATACTTGACACTTCATATGAGTAGCTCGCATCCTTCAAAACCCTACTGAAATTTGGGAAGTTTTTTAATTTTTCTAAATCATGTGAGTTCATCGCATCAAATGATACGACCAACAAATGCTTAGCTAATCTTTTCATATTACCTCTCTAATAATCAACTCTATATACTTCTTTAGCAACCAAAGTGCCAAGCTTTACATTATTTTTAAGCAAAGCCATATTGGCTACAAGTCCAAGTCCGCTTTCTTCTTGCAAATATCTATCCAAAATCATAGTCTCGTCACTATGTTCGTCCTTAATGTTCAGACTAGTATCTTCTAAGGCCTTTTCAATTGCTCTTTCCACATCTGATCTGTCCATATTATATTCATCAGGTATTGGATTAGCAACAAGAACGCCTCCATCTAATCCTAAATCCCATTTTGTTTTTATAGTCTTTCCAATTTCTTCAGGAGTATCTAATCTGTAATCTAATCTATACCCACTTTTTGAACTGTAAAATGCAGGCATTTCATCTGTTTGATACCCTAGTACAGTAACACCATGAGTCTCTAGATATTCCATAGTTAGCCCTATATCTAATATTGCTTTTCCACCTGAACAAACCACGCAAATATTGTTTGTAGCTATTTCTTGTAGATCTCTTGATATATCGAAGGTTTCTTGCGCATTTATATGTACGCCTCCTATACCTCCTGTTACCAGTACTTTTATGCCTGCCATGACCGCGATTAATATAGATGTAGCTACAGTAGTAGCACCAGTTAATTTGTTGGCTACAACAACAGGTAAATCTCTTCTGCTCATCTTTATAACATTTGGCTGAGTTGCCATAAATCTAATCTCTTCATCACTAAGACCTATCTTAATCCTACCGTCTATTACTGCTAATGTAGCAGGAACCGCACCAAGGCCTCTTATGATTGCTTCACATTCAAGTGCCGTCTCTAGGTTTTGTGGATAAGGCATCACGTGACTTATTACTGTAGATTCTAGTGCTACTACAGGAATATTTTTATCTATAGCCTCAACGACCTCATAACTAATATCAACGTATTGTAACAGCCTATTCATCTGCTTTAATCCTCTCTTCAATCTCATTAGTATTTAACCAAGGGCTAATCGTTTCTGTTGACTCAAGTGTCAAAGCACTTGCAAATCGTCCAAAATCTATAGAGTCCTTAGTAGATAAATCATAATACATCCCGTAAGCCACACCAGCAAAGTATGCTTGAATCCATCCAATAGGATCAACTATCTCCACTTTAGGTGCTTTGACGTAAAAATGCTCACCTTTAGTTGCATAGTACGCTCCTTTATAACCTAAAGTTACTAAGACATGCGTGATACCACCTTCTAAAAGAATATTCACCGCTTTTTCAAGAGATTCGGCATTATCCGCATTAATATTAGTCATAGCCTCTAGTTCTTTTAAATTTGGTTGAATATAATAGATATGTTTCCAAATTCTTTCTAATTTAACAGCTTTTTTAACTGATACTGGATCGACAAGAATTCTTTTATGTGAAAAATTGCTTGCGATATATTCTATCGTCTCTTGCGGCAAATTAGTATCCATTATTATCAATTCACTATGCTCTATATCAGATTTTTTTTGAGCTATAACAGATGGAGTCAATAAGTCCATGATAGACATGTCAGATACAGTATAAAGTAAATCACCATTTTGTTCTTTTAGCCCAAGAAATGTGGATGTTGTCTCACCATCAAAAAAGTTCGCATTTGATAATCTTAGTCCAACCTTTCTACAGTGATTTTTTATTAAATCACCATTACTATCATTGCCAATAGCCGTTATTAGTTCAGTTTCTATACCTAATCTTACTAGATTTTCTGCTATATTTCTTGCAGAACCACCAATACTAAGATTGATCTTGCCAATGTTAGAATCATCCTTTATAAGCTCTTCGTCAGGCTTACCTAAGAAATCTATATTTGCTCCTCCCAACACGACAATCTTGTCTGTTTTTGACAAGACATAACCTCTACCGATTATCTTTCCTTTTTTAGTTAGATTATTTATATGTACACCGACACTAGACCTAGTAATATTTAATATGGCCGCTATATCTTTTTGACTTATAAGTGGATTCTCGTGTATGATTTCGAGTATCTCTTCTTCCCTACGCTTCATAAACTCACTCCTTATCTCTCATACTCTAGCTTACTAATAATTATATTATTTTCAGATAGTTCCAATACCTCATCCTTGTTATGAGATGTCATTATTACAGTCTTACCATTCATTTTTTGCTTAAAGTACTCAACACATAATCTATAGCTATCAGCATCCAATTCCTTGAATGGTTCATCTAGTACATAGATATCACTATCTACTAGCAGTGCTCTTAATATAGACACTCTACGTTTCATACCACCACTTAACTCTCTCACCTTTTTATCGATTAAATTTTCTAACCCTATGCTAAATAATTCATCTTTTATAGTTTCTCTATCATATTTTCCAGGATTAACCAAATCTAGATTATCATATATACTCAAGTTTTCTAAAAGCCTATCTTCCTGGAAGACCACCGAAAATTTTGAACCAGTTTCAATGTTTATATCCCCTTGATAATCCTCTAGGCCAAGCAATATCCTAATCAAAGTAGTCTTTCCGCTTCCAGATACTCCAATCAAGAAATTTTTCTTACCCTTTAGTACCTTGGTACTAAAATCATTAAAAACTAACTTATCTTTATATCTCTTATTTAAGTTTTTTATAGTTATATTATCCATTTGCTTCTCCTTATCACATACAAAACAAACTTCTCAAACAAACTTGCTATAATGATAAGCAAGAAAACATAAGCAAATAATGTGTCTATTTCCAGATATACTTTAGAAAGGTATATTTCGTTTCCTAGTGTATTTTTTGCCTGTGATATAATCTCACCTGATATGCCCGATTTCCATGCAAACCCAATAATAAATGGTAAAGATTTGTAAATGCTGTTAAGTGATATTGGTAGATAGAAAAACCTAAATCTCTTAAACTTGCTAACTCTAAAAACCTCAAATACTTCAATAATCTTTATATCTGCTTGTTGGAGTTCTTCGCTAATATTTAGATAGATATTCGGAAATACGACAAATGAAACAAGAACCCAAGCTATATTTGCTGATTTTATCCAAACAAGAAGAAGGATAATCAATGCTGCTACAGGTGTTGTTTTAATTAAATTAACAAAGGGATCTATTATCCATTTAATCATTTTAAAGAAAAAAGCTAAAATTGCAAAAATGGCACCAAAAATAACTCCAATAGTTAATCCAACTAAAGTATTAATCAAAGTCTTAAACAATAATAACCAAAAAAACTCATCAAATACCATACTGATTCCTTGTTGGAATACAGCAAATGGTGAAGGTAGGATGATTGATGATCCAATCATCCTACTTATTAATTCCCATAAACCTATCCAAAAAATTCCCTGTATAAAATATTTGATGAGTAATTCTTTGTACTTAAAATTTTTCATAATTATCTACTATAATAAAATTCTTCTCCTGGTAATGCTCCACCTATTGATTGTGGATTAGCTTTGAATAAAACATTTAGATATGATTCTAAATTAGTTTTTAAGTCATTGCCTTCCATATAAGTAATGTTTAGTGTTGGCATTGCCTTCTTTGCGATAGGAGCTTTAACAACACCCAATTGTTCAATCATATCTGATGATTCATCTACATTTGTCTTTACAAACTCAATTGATGCTTTATAATCATCTAAAAACTTATTAAAAGTTTCTTTATTATTTTTTGCATATTCTGTATTTACCACTAATACACCAGTAATTACATTACCTTCTTGTGATTTGTTCCATTCTTCATTTAAATCGATAGCTACATTAACCTTATCATTTTTAGTTTGTGTTACTGTGATAAAAGGTTGAGGTAATAAAGCTACTACATTTTCTTGACTAGCTAATATGCTAGCTACTTCTGACGCTTCATTTTTAAATTCCATGGTAACATCAGTTGCTGGATTTAAGCCATTCGCTTCTAATACTGCATTAAGGATGTATTCTGGAGTTTGTCCTTGACCTGTAGCATAAATAGTCTTACCTTTTAAATCTGCGATAGACTTTATACTTCCATCATTATCAACTATATAAACAACAGATAATGTATTTACAGCAGCTACTTGGATTTTTCCTTTTGTTTTATTAAATACTGTTGAAGCAAGATTTGCAGGTATAGCAGCTATGTCTATATCGCCTTTAACTAAACCATTTACTACATCTTGAGCCATAGTAACTACTTCAAAATCATAAATGCTATTGTCATTAGCTTTTTCATCGGTAATCAGTTTTGCTAAGCCCATTGTTGTTGGACCACTTAAAGACTTAACAGCAGTTTTTTCTGTGTTAGTGTTTTCAGGTGTCTTTTCTGGGTCTTTTGCTTTGTTAGCATCTTCTTCTGTTACTCTATTTACTTCAACATCCCTTGTTTCTTCAGTTGGTTTATTTTCTTCTGTATTATTAACTTTTTTATCACCACATGCTACTAAAGTTAGTACCATCATTAATACTAAAAAAACAGTTAATATTTTTTTCATAGTTTCCTATTACTCCTTTATCTCAAAATTTTCTTCATCTAGCAATTCTGGTTTCTTTAGGTATCTAAAGAATTGCTTTAGTGCTGTAGCATAATAGTATCCATCACATATTCTTTCATCAGATACAAATGCTAATGTTATCGTCTTTTCTTCTACAACTTCACCCTTAACCATCTTAAGTCTTTTATTTTTTCTTCCTATAGCTAAGAAAATACCTACAGTCCCGAAATTATATATATGATGGTAAATGGCATTAATTCCTAGTGAACCCATATTAGTCACAAATGCACTTGCGTGAAATGGACTAGCCTTTATTACTGGATATGGCATCATATTATGTCTATCTAAGAACTTTAAGAACCTTACTACTTTTCTCAATAACCAATCTGGAATCTTATCAAGGACTTTTACTAAAGCGTCCATATCATTATCTTCGCCTGTGCTTGATTTTTCCTTTTCAATCATCTCATTTAGTCGCTCTTTAACTTCTTCGGGTGTCTCATCACCTTTAAAGTCCATCTTTACCGACGTTTCTTCACCTTCGACTGACATATTTTTCTTAACCATTAAAGAAACCGTGATATCATTTCTTCTATACTGTCTACCCTTCATGACGAATTGGTTTAAGCCTGGTCTTGTATGCATAGTACGAATAAGTGCAGAATAAATAATATGCATATAGCCTAGCTTGATACCCTCTTCTTGCTTCTTACGGATATATTCATCTATAGCGGAAATTGATATCTCTTCCTCATAATAAACCTGAGCATCAGCTCTTTCTTCCATAATAAGAGGCACTATCCTAAACAGCGGATCCATCTTGACTAGGGTTCCGTCTTTCCTCTTTTTTTTCATTTAATACTCCTAATAAAAATTTTAACATTCTAATGACATTATAATTATATCACATATGCTATATTTCTTTTAAACAAATGTTAAATACTTTGATTATTTCAATAAAATGTTAATTTTAAAAAATAATAAGGGCATATTATTTTGAAATATCACAAATAATACGCCCAAAAATTTATTTTTTCAACCTACCTGATATACGAGTAAGTTCTCTTAATCTTCCAGAAAGATATGGATTTAAAGCTCCATCTCGCATCCTCCATTCCCAGTTACCACCAAGAATTCCTGGATTGTTCATCCTAGTTGAATTATCAAGCATTAATAAATCTTGCATTTGGAAAATAGCCATTTTGGCTACGCTCGTCATAGCTCCTCTTATCAATCCCCAATTAAATGTTTCTTCATCTGTGATGTTCAAGTATTTTTTTGCTGTTTCAATTTCTTCAAATCTTGCATTTTCTAACCACCCAATTATAGTGTCATTATCGTGTGTACCAGTATATACAACGCAGTTATCATCATAGTTGTGTGGTAGATAATCACTATTACATTCAGGGTCAAACGCAAATTGAAGAATTTTCATAGATGGAAATCCTGTTTCCATCCTGAAGTTATATACTTCTTTTGTCATATAACCAAGGTCTTCTGCTATTATTGGTAAATCACCAAACTTTTCTCTTAAAGCTCCAAATAGTTTCATACCTGGACCTGGTTGCCAACTGCCGTTTTTTGCAGTTTTATCACCGGCTGGTATTCTCCAATAGCTTTCGAATCCTCTAAAATGATCCAATCTAATACAATCAAATATATTGAAATTCCATTCGATTCTATCTAACCACCATTGGTATCCAGTTTCTTCTAGATGGTCCCAATTATATATTGGATTTCCCCATAGTTGCCCATCATCAGAAAATGCGTCTGGAGGACATCCCCCAACAAATTCTGGATCCAAATTATCATTTAGTTGGAAAACTTCAGGATTAGCCCAAACATCTGAGCTATCCTCAGCTACATATATTGGTAAATCTCCAATAGTCAATATCCCATATTCCTTCATGTACTTTTTAAGGTCATCCCATTGTTCAAAAAACATAAATTGTATGAATCTGTGAAAGTTCACTTCTTCAATATTTTCTTCTTCAAACCTAGCTAAAGCATCTTGATTTCTATATTTAAATTCATCTGGCCATTCAGTCCATTTTACCTCATGGAAGTAATCCTTTATAGACATGAAAAGTACGTAGTCTTGTAGCCATTTAGCATTTTTTTCTATGAATAATTTGAAATCTTTATTTTCGATATCAAATCTGCTATAGGCTAATCTAAGCACTTCAAATCTTTCTTGATATATTCTTCCAAAATCAGCTTTTTCTGGGTTATCTACGAAGATTTTGTTTTCAATTTCTTCCCTTGTTAGTAGTTCCAAATCTTTTAGGATATCTAAATCTACAAAGTATGGATTACCTGCATAGGTACTAAATGATTGGTAAGGGCTATCACCATATCCTGTTGGACCAACTGGTAACATTTGCCAATAAGTTTGTCCTGCATCATCAAGGAATTTAACGAATTCTCTAGATTTTTTACCTAGAGTTCCGATCCCATAAGGATCTGCAAGTGAGCTAATGTGTAGTAATACACCTGATGCTCTATCAGTTTTAATTTTCTTAAAGTAATATTTTTCGTCTAATTTAGCCATGTTAACCTACTTTTTTATAAATTTAGTCTTAACAATTTTATTTGTTACAGTTACATCACCATCTATCCTACCCATCAAAAGTCTAACTGCCCATTTGCCAAGCTTGTCAGTCCTTATATCAACTGTAGGAATCGAAGACGATGACCTGTTCGCTTCTCTTGAATTATTAAATCCCGTGATGTAAATTTTTTTGTCTTTGTCAGTAGCTCTTCTCAAAATGCCCAGTGCTATTAAGTCATCTGTACATACGATCGCATCGTAGTTTTCATTAATAATCTTATCTGCATTTCTATAAGCATCTTCTTCACTAAAGTCAACATGATACACTTGTGACTCATTAAAGTCAAGACCATTTTTAGCTAGAGCTTTTTTAAAACCACTGAGTCTATCTCTAGTAACAATAAATTTAGGAGATCCACCAACAAAACATAGATTTGTCTTACCATCATCAATTAGGTTAGTAACTACTTCATACATAGCATGTTCATTATCGTTATCAACCCAAAGAATTTTACCTTTATTCTCAGGATTACCTATGACAACGGCAGGAATCTGGTTTTCTGATAGATAGTCAACTGTTAGGTCGTCTTTCATAACAGATAATTTTATGACTCCATCTATCCTATTAGCTTCCACTAAATTTTTAATTTTATCTCTTTCATCGACGTTCATCTCTGAAAAAATCAATAATATTTCTTTTTCATAAATACTAAGTTCTGTCGCTATCGACTTCAATACATCACTAAAATACGCGTTGTCTAAACTCTTTGGACTTCTATCTACGACTACCGCGATAGTATCTATAGAGTTGTTCACAAGTGATCTAGCATTGTAATTAGGTACGTAGCCAAGCAACCTTATTGATTCGTAGACTCTATCTGTGGTCTTCGCTCCAATCTTACCTTTTTTTGAAACCACGCGGGATACAGTCGAAGGACTGACTCCCGCATGTTTTGCTACATCTTTAATAGTTACTTTCTTCATGCTTAATTAATTCTTTTTGTTGTCTCGCCATCAAAGAAATGAAGGGCATCTAAATCAAAAGTGAAGTTATGAGCTTGATCAGTATCATATTCATAATGTCCTGGTACTGACATAGTACATTCTGTACCATCTTCTAGAACAGTGTAAAGAAGTTTTTCTTTACCAAGCATTTCAATAACATCGATCATAGCATTAAAGCTATTCTTATCTTCTTTTTTAGATATAAATCTTTCAGCTCTAATTCCCATAGAAACTTTCTTGCCTTCATAAGGTCTTAAAGCTTCTTTATCTGTTTCATTTGGCTCTACTACAATCGCCTTTGAATCACTAACGAACTTACCATTTTCAATTACTCCATTGAAAACGTTCATAGTAGGTGATCCAATGAATCCTGCAACAAATAGATTTGATGGTTTATTGTAAAATTCTTCTGGTTTTCCAAATTGTTGGATGATACCTTTATCTAATAGTACTATCTTATCCGCCATAGTCATAGCTTCAGTTTGGTCATGTGTTACATATATAGATGTAGTACCAAGTTGTTTATGAAGTCTTACTAACTCTACTCTCATATGCTCACGTAATTTAGCATCAAGGTTTGAAAGTGGTTCATCCATTAAGAATACGCCAGGTTTTCTAACCATAGCACGTCCTAAAGCAACCCTTTGTCTTTGTCCACCTGATATATCAGAAGGCTTAGAATACAAATACTCAGTGATTTGTAGTACTTCTGCAGCTTCTAATACTCTTTGGTGAATTACTTCTTTTCTTTCTTTTTTCATCTTTAAGGCAAAAGCCATATTATCATAAACTGTCAAATGTGGATAAAGAGCATATGATTGGAAAACCATCGCTATATCTCTATCCTTTGGCGCTACCTTATTCATAAGCTTATCGCCAAAAATTAATTCTCCCTCAGTAATTGAGTTAAGACCTGCTATCATTCTCAAAAGAGTAGATTTACCACAACCTGATGGTCCTAGGATAGCACAGAATTCCTTATCTTCAATCTCTAAGTTTATATTTCTTATCGTGAAATTCTCACGACCTTCATATTTTTTCCCAATATTTTTTAATGATACTTTCATATTCCCCTCCTATCCTTTTACAGATCCAGAACTCAATCCAGAAACTAATTGATTTTGTAGACTTATAAATAGGGCTATTATCGGAATAGCTGTTAATAAACCACCTGCAGCAAATGCCGGTGCATTCATTGTCCTAACATCACTTATAAGTGTAAATAAGCCTGTTGCCAAAGTATAATCCTTTGAATTCGTAAGCAAAATCGCAGGTAACATATAGTCCATAAATGGACCTATAAATGACCAAAGAGCGATAATAGCTAGCATCGGACGAGCTATTGGCATGATAATCAATCTGTATACTTCAAAGTTTGAACATCCATCAATCTTTGCTGCATCATCTAATTCTTTAGATATCGAATCAATATAACCTTTCAAAATAAAAGTATTTGATGCAATACCTCCAGCTGAATAAATCAGAATTAGCATAGCAGTTCTACTGAAAACAGGAACGATACCTGATACGATAGAATGTATAGCGTAGTAAGCAGTGATACCTGCAAAAGTTGGAATAGTTTGAATAAGCATGATAGCCATCAAGCTCATCTTCTTTCCTTTAAATCTATATCTTGAATAAGCGTATCCTGTAAAAGATACGATCAACAGTGTTAGTAGCGCTGTTGCTATGGCGATAAAAATAGTATTTTTAACCCATAATAAGAAGTCTGTATTCTCAAACAAGTGATTAAAGTTTTTCATTGAAAACTCAAACTTACCTGCCATTGAGATATATTGACCTTGGTTACCGTTAAAGCTTGATAAAACCATTATTGCTAAAGGCCAGATAATCGCTATCGCCCAAGCTATCAAAATAACGTATGAAAGCACTAGTAATACTTTTCCAAGAGTATTCAAAGGTTGTTTGTCTGATAAATACAATCCTTGGTTTTTATTTTTTTTCTTAAACATACTATTGCTCCTTAAATGCTTTCGTGTTTCTAAATCCTAGCCATGAGAAAAACATCAATACTAGAGAAACTATTATAGTTACAGCGGCTCCCATACCTTGATATGAGTTGTTTATAGTCAATTTATAGATATATGAAATCAATAAGTCTGTCGAACCAGCCACATTACCATAAACGCTAGGGTTAAATGGACCACCACCATTAAATAAATGGATAATCGAGAAGTTATTGAAGTTAAATGTATATTGACCTATTAAAAGTGGACCAGTTTGGAAAAGAACTAAAGGTATAGTAATCTTTAATGTTCTTTGGAATCCTGTAGCTCCATCAATTTCTGCTGCTTCATATAAGTCAGAAGGTATACCCTGTAATATCCCTGTGGATAATAGGAATACATATGCTGATCCTAACCAACCTTGAAGTAGCATCAAAGCTAGTCTAGTTTGTAGTGTATTATTCTTTATATCTAGTGCAACACCAAATACATCATTTATCAATCCCGTGATAGGGCCGTTTCTAGCCATCATTTGAGAGAAGAACATTATTGTAATAAATGCAGGTACTGCCCAAGGTAATAGATAAACTGTTCTAAAGAAACCTTTGAACTTAATCCTATCTTGGTTAGCAATTAAAGATAATATAAATCCAATTGCTATCGCTAATGTAGTAGCTCCAAATGTCCATATTAATGTCCATACTACTATAGGCCAAAACGCTTTACCAGCTACACCTTGTCCAGTAGCTAATAATTTGTAGTTTTGTAGACCAAACCATTGGAATTTACTTTGGTGATCTGGGTCATAGTTTGTAAATGATATTAATACTGTAGTAAATATCGGTACTAAAACGATAAATAAAATGACGATAGCTGCTGGAGATGATACCACATATGGGAAACCATCTGTTTCTATGGATTGCTTTGTCTCAAACCATGTTCTTCTTCTAACCCCTTTTATCATTTCCTTTTCGACTTTATGTACATCCTTAAAAGAAACAACAAATACAAATATAGCTAATGCCAATAGAATTAGAGATATAACCCCTTCTATCATAAATATTATCGATTTATCTAGTCTTTTTCCACCTTCAGCTAGTGTTATCAATCCTGAAACACCATTACCTTGATAGTTTCCAAAACCTAAAGCATAAGGTATCGCCACTAAGTAGATAAATAATGCTCCTAAAAAGAAGAAAAATGCTTTTTCTTTTTGCTTATTTAGCAGTTGTCCTAGTCCTGGAATTAGTGCAGTTAGATATGAGATGACAGGTTTTGTCTTTTCTACTTCTATAGGTGTTTTTCTTCGAACATCTGATACATCTGATTCAAGTACATTAAGTTTTGATCTAAGGTCAACATTTAAATGATGCTTAATATTCTTAATTTCTTCTTCTGTAGATTTCTTCTCATCTAAAAAAGTATATGCTGTGATATCTTCTTGTGCTGCTCTTTTTCTTATTTTCTTTTCTGTTCCTAATGCTTTTTTCGAGATAATTCCATCTTTATATTTCTTCTTTAGATCATTAATCTCGTCATTCATTCTTTCTTTTCTAGCATTAGTTTTCTCTTCAATTTCTTTTAATACTTTAGCTCTTTGAGTTTCATCAATTTTAGATAATTGTTCTTCTAAACTAGCCAAGTCTTTTTTAAGTTGTGCATCATTAGAAATAATTTCTGGGATATGTCTAGTCTCGTGCTCTGCTTTATGATAACTAAGTTCAGCATCATAGCTTAGATCGATATACTCTTTATAAAACTCAACTTTTCTTTCTGCCATAAAGTTTCTTCTGATTAAACCAGATAATTTCTTGTTTTCACCATCAGCAACTTTTTCTCTTGCCTCTTTTTCAAGTCCTTCTAAAAAAACTTTTTCCTTTTCCTTAAAACTTTTTAACTCAATGTTATAAGGATGTTGGTCTTTTTTAGCTTCAAGACTTTTTCTTTGTTCATCGGAGGCATTAATCAAATCAATAATGTATCGATTTTTTCTTGGATGAGTACGTCCTATACTGTCAACCAATGTTTTAGAGTAAGCCATTTTTCACCTTCCTTTTCAAAGGTGTAGTCACGATAACTACAAAAAATAATATATACAATATTACTAATAGATAATAGAATATAGAACCATAGTTAAATCTCAATACTATATTTGCTAACCTAATAAATACTATGCCTCCAAAAATAAATCTAAATAATTTATTAGCCCCATATTTTCTATATGTAAAAAATACATATATTGATATAAGAATCGGCTCAAAAATATTTAAAAGAAAATTAATCAATACTACATTTACATAATCATTTTGTGTATCACCTGGATTAATTTTCATATATATATCTAATAATTCTGAGCTTTTTGCCAGCATAAATGCTTCCAAAGATGCTACAAAAATTATTAAGGCTGCTATTATCAGTATTCTATTAATTATTCTATTGTCTTGTTTCATTATTTCTTTGCTATTCATCTCACACCTATACATAAATAGCCAAAACAAATGTTTTGGCTATTTATTGCTATTTTATTTCAATTAATTATTGACCAATTTGTTGCATCATTGAAGTAAATGAAGCATTAAGTTGTTCATAAGCTGCTGCTGGATCTGCAGGGTTAACTGAGTTCCATGATAATACTGCATTCTTCCATGTATCCCAAACTTGACCATATTCTTTAAATAGTGGTCTTGGAGGAGATACTTTGTAAGATTCTAGTACGTTTTTGATAACTGATTTATCAACATCAGTTAAATCAGAAGCTTCATATACATCTACAGTTACGTTTTCTAAAATCTTTCCTGTAGCTTTATAAAGTTCAACAGCGTTAGCTGGGTTAACTAATTCTTTGATTAAAGCTGTAGCAAGAGCCATTTTGTCAGCATCTTCTTCGATTCTTGAGTTAACTGCTAATGTCCAACCACCTTGCCAATGAGTAAGAGGTTTTCCACCAATAGTGATATGTCCGATTGGATAAACTGCTACATTACCTGCTGCAACTTCTTTAGCTATGATACCATCTCCTGAAGTAGCCCAAGGACCTTCTAATCTGATTTGTCCTTTACCACCTGCAGTAAATTCATGATCTATATATCCCCAACCTGCTTCTGCATCAAATAAAGTAGTAGCTGCATCTTTGTTAAGTTTCCAGTATCCATAGATAGCATCAAATACTGCTTTTTGATCTGCTGTTAATCCATCGTATGGAGCAGCATATGTTGATACGAATTTTCCGTCATCATCTTTAGCTAATAATTCAATACCACCAGCGTTATTTGGAGCTACTCCAAACCATGCATCAAATAATGGTAATAAAACTGTAGCTGCATCTTTTTGTTCAGTTAATTCATAAGGTTTTGTATGATCTGTTCCTGCTGCTTCTGCGTTTTTAGTATTAACGAAAGTAACAAGAGTTTCGATATTGAATGGGAATGCTAAATAGTCATCTCCAACTTTTAGGTTTCCACCTAATCCTGCATCATAATCAGCAAATCCACCAAGTTCTCTAGCCATAGCTTGAGCATCAAGAGCTGCTAATATATCATTATCAGCAAATCCTGTAAATCTGTCTGCTGGTAAAGCAAAAACGTCAGCTACGTCTTGGTTTGTAGCATCTGTAGATTCTATAACTCCGATGTGATCAAAAGATCCAACTGTTTTTATATTGATCTTTGCATCTGGATTTTCTGCAACTATCTTATCGATAGCTTTTTGGTAATATGCTACCCATGGTTCTTCAGCTTGAACTGAGATTTCTCCTTTAAGCTTAGCTGCTGGAGTTTCTGTAGTTTCTCCTTCAGTTGGCTTTTCTTCCTCACCAGTAGTTGGTGTTTCTGTGTTTGGTTTATCACCGCCACATGCTGCAAGTACAAGTACTAATGCTAACATAAGAGCTAATAGTGATTTAAGTTTTTTATTCATGTTTTCCTCCTAAAAATTGTATATCAAACATAATGCAAACGATTGCGTTGATATCTTTAGTATACACAACGATGATTACGTTGTCAATAATTAATTCCAGACCTAACACCCCATTGTGATAAGTCCTTCTTCTTTAATGATTACCCCAAATAAATCTTAAATATCAAAAAAATCGCATAGAATCGCATTTATTTTTTATGCTTTTTTTCGACGATATTTCTTTGTTTGATTGATTTCCATATTTAATAATTAAAATATTCTAAATTATGAATCTTTTTTGAAATGCATTACACCATAAAAGTATGAAAATTAGCTATTTTTAGTAATAATATGATATCTTGTATCACGTATAAATAACCGTATAAAACATTGGAGTTATTCAGCCATTTGACATGAATTTTATAACTCATTTTACAAGACAATATTAATTATTTTTCTCATTAGTATAAACTTGCACGTACGAGTCACAAACCTAAATCGATAAATTTTGTTAATGTTAGTGAGATTTGTTTTTATGTAACTTAATGATGATATTTTGTGCCGATTCGTACAAAGCAAATATTAATTATTTTTAATAAAAAACAGCACCTCATGATTCCCATGAGATGCTGCGAACAATTATCTTACATCTTTATATTCTTCAGTTGTCTTAAAATATATGTAGACATTAAGCATGATAACAAATATAGATAATAATACTGCTACTAAAATAGTAGAACCTGATGTATCTTGAAGTGCACTTATATCACCTGCTACTATATATTTTTTTTGATCGAATAATTGTAGCAATAAGGTAATAACCATAGAAGAAAGACTAAATATGGTAAATCTGTATTTTCTACGTAAAGTTGATCCTTGCAATACTACAAATAATGGTAAGCCTATTGAAATTAGGCCAAATAATAAACTTAAAATGTTGAAATTATCCATGGCATTCTCCTTTTCTATAATCAATTATATGATAAATTCTACCTTCTATCAATGATAACATGCTTTTAACTTATATTTTTTTCTATTATCTTCGCTTTTGCTCCTACTGCTGTTGAACCATCTGGCATATCTTTTAGTACTACAGTATTTGCTCCAATCTTAGCACCCTTTCCAATTCTTATTGGTCCAAGAACTGTAGCACCTGCACCTATCATGACATTATCACATATTTTTGGATGGCTTTGATGGATGACATCATTTCCAGTACCACCTATAGTGACACCATGATAAAGTGTCACATAATCACCAATTACCGCTGTCTCGCCAATCACGACACCCATTCCGTGGTCTATAAAAAGATACTTGCCAATTTTTGCACCAGGATGTATCTCAATCCCAGTTTTTTTTCTAGCCCTTTGTGATAGCCATCTTGCTAAAGTAGTATGGTTTCTATTATATAACCAATTAGCCATTCTATAGTAGATAAGAGCTGTATTTACAGGATATAAAAACAATGCCTCAAATAGTGTCTTACAAGCTGGATCAATCTCTTTTATATACTTTGCTCTTTTAATTATTTCCTTAATCTTCATATCCTTTAAATAACGCTGTCGATAAGTATCTCTCTGATGTGTCAGGCAATACTGTAACTATCGGTCCACCGATAGCTTCTGCCATCTTGATAGCTCCTAATACATTTGCCCCAGATGATATACCAACCATTAATCCTTCCTCTTGTGATAGTCTTTTTGCCATTTCAATAGCATCGTCAGATTTAATCGTGATTATTTGATCCACGACATTTCTATCGAAATTTTTAGGTACCACATTAGGTCCTATTCCCTGAATCTTGTGTGGTCCTGGTTTATTCTCTGTAAATAACGAAGATTCAGCTGGTTCTAAAGCCCAAACTTGAATGTCTTTGTTCAGATCCTTAAGCACTCGCCCAACTCCTGTTACAGTACCTCCCGTACCAACGCCAGCAATAAACCCTTTTAATTCTAATTTACTCTCGATAATTTCAGGAGCAGTTGTCTCCATATGTGCTCTTATATTTGCAGGATTATCAAACTGATTTGGCATAAAATACCCACCTTGCTCAACCAACTCTTGAGCCTTTTCTACACTACCTCTTAGCCCTAGTTCGCCCTTTGTAAGTATGACTTTAGCACCAAATGATTTCATTAATGCACGTCTTTCAACACTCATACTCTCTGACATAACAACTTCAACCTCAAAACCTAAAGCTTTTCCAATCATAGCAAGCGCTATTCCTGTATTGCCTGAAGTAGGTTCAACTATTTTCATGCCTTCTTGAAGCTTTCCAGTCTCAATAGCATCCTTAATCATATAATAAGCTGGTCTATCTTTGATAGAACCAGCAGGGTTTGTTTTTTCAACCTTTACATATATATCATGTTTAGTAACATGTTCTAATTTAATCAATTGCGTATTGCCAATTGTATCTAATAATTTTTTCATAATACTCCTCTAATTTTGAATTTTGCGTTCTTGGCTATTATAACCAAAGTCAGGAATCTAAAACATTTTACCTTGTTTTTCTCGATATGTAAAATGGGTATATCACAAATACAAATCTATAAAGGAGGTATCATATGTATTTATTCGGTTATCAAATGGATACAATTATTAAGTTAATAATTTCTGCGCTCATTGGTGCATTAATAGGCACTGAACGAGAGTTTAGAAATAGATCTGCAGGTTTTAGGACACATATTTTAGTAGCAATGGGTTCATGCCTAATAATGATTATCTCAAGCGAAGCATTTGCCGACCAAGGCACTGACCCGACAAGAATAGCTGCGCAAGTTGTCAGCGGTATCGGATTTTTAGGTGCTGGTTCAATCATGCAAGGAAAAGGCTCAGTAAAAGGCCTAACAACAGCTGCAAATATCTGGGTTTGTGGCGCTATAGGGCTAGCCATCGGTGCAGGTATGTATAAAGAAGCAATTTCAGCTACAGCCATAGCTTTAATAGCATTAACAATCCTAAACACTGTAGCAAAAAGATTTTTCAAAAAAATCGACTCATCAATCGAAGTTCACAAAGAAGTGGACGATGACCTTTACGAATAAAAGATAGGGTTGGGGGTTCTAGGGTGAGTTAATTAGTATTGCTATTGTTTAAAACTTCAAATAAGGAAGAAGGTGGCTTGCCAAGCAAGCTTCTTTTTTTGTTTAAGAAGGAAAGCGACCGAATGGTCGCTTACTTTTTGCTAAAAAACAGCCAGTACCATGGCTAGACCCATAAAGTGGACACAGCCTTGGTATATCAGCACGGAAGTATACCATGGCTATCTCCAAAAAACTGACTCAGCCATGGTGTTTGCTATAAAAATAAAATAGTGGTAAGTCATTTGTAGACTTACCACTTTAATGCTATCTCTTTAATTTTCCTAGAAGATCTGATGCTTTGTCAGATATTCCTTCTTTAATGTCATCCAAGTTCAGAGAAGTCAAATGTTTTTGAGCTTCTTCTTTTGTCACACCGAATTTTTCTTGTAAAAATCCAAATAGTCTTGTTGAATCACCTTTAATTTTTGTGAAATCATCGTCTGTGATCTCACCCCATTTTTTAGTGATCAAACCTCTGATTTGATTCCATTTGCCTTCAAAAATATCTTTGTTCATAATAATCTCCTTTGGAATTTAATTGATTAAGCTCTCTTTCTAAACATACCTACTAACCAAATAAGTATACAAGATCCAACGATAGCTATTAATAATGAATAGATGTTAAACTTAGTAACTCCATCCATGCCTAGTAAATTAGCAACGAAACCACCGATTAAAGAACCAACGATACCAACTACTATATTAGCAATAGCACCCATTTGCGCATTTGTCTTCATTATCATGCTCGCAATCCATCCTGCTAAAGCACCGAATATTATCCATGTTATCCAACCCATAAAAATCTCCTTTTAATTTTGTTTAATTTAATAATCTCTCATAATTTTTGCATATAACGAATAATTCGGACTAGTATTTGAATTAATTTATATACATACATTTTTCAAATCAGTTCGTAATGTTATCACCAACTGTTTCATTTATACCACCTATGAAATGTCTCAAACATTTTTTTTAGAAATTATTAGTAAAATATGAAATTTTATTATTATAATACATGAAATTTCGGCTTATATAAATGAATAATCATCTATCAAAATATTCATTAAACCCTTAATTTTTCAACCCCTCTATATACTTCATCAATAATAGCTGAACCTAGGCATATATCACCATCATAAAGTACACACGCTTGGCCAGGAGTTACCGCTTTTGTGTTAGGATATGTCACTTCAATATGATTCTCATCTAAGAACTTTACATGAACAGGAATATCTTTTTGTCTATACCTAAATTTTGCTACACAATCAAATTCTTTTTCTAAGGGTTTAGTCATTGTTGTTGAAAATTCTGATGCCAATAACCTATTAGAGTATAAATGTACATTATTTTCACCTTGGCAAACTAATAGTTCATTTTTATCTAAATCTTTACCACAAACAAACCAAGCTTCGCCATCTCCCCCTATGCCAAGCCCACGTCTTTGACCAATAGTGTGAAACATAAGTCCATCATGTTCTCCTAATACTTCGCCAGAATCAATCGATACGATTTTACCTTTTTTTGCTGGAATATAGTTTGATAGAAAGTCCTTAAAATTTCTCTCTCCTATAAAACAAATGCCCGTCGAATCCTTCTTGTTGGCAGTTGGAAGTTCATACTCACTTGCAAGTCTTCTTACTTCTGGCTTATCGATATCACCAATTGGGAACATAACATTTTTGATTTGTTCTTGCGTAAGTTGGCTCAAAAAGTATGTTTGATCCTTATTTGAATCCACGCCTCTTAACATCAACACAGAACCATCATCTTGTTTTTCAATCCTTGCGTAGTGACCTGTCGCGATATAATCAGCACCCAATCCCATAGCAAAATCTAAGAAAGCCTTAAATTTGATTTCTTTATTGCACATGATATCGGGATTTGGAGTTCTTCCTTTTTTGTATTCGTCTAAGAAGTAAGTAAATACCCTGTCGTAATATTCCTTTTCAAAGTTTATTGAGTAATATGGAATATCTAATTTATTGCAGATTTTTACAGCATCAGCAAAATCTTCATCGGCTGTGCAAACACCGTTTTCATCAGTATCATCCCAGTTTTTCATGAAGATACCTGTGACATCATATCCTTCATTTTTTAGTAATAATGCAGCTACTGATGAATCAACACCACCGCTTATCCCGATTATTACTTTTGTATCCTTTTTATCTTTCATTTTTCATCCTTTCTTGGATTTGGTATAAGTTATATACCACTTTATCAATCTCATCTTTTGTATTTTCAAATCCGAAACTAAATCTAATTGATGATTCTGCTCTTTGTGAATCATACATATTCTCTATAACATGACTTGGTTCTAGTGAACCAGCGGTACAAGCAGATCCAGCTGATACGCATATACCATTCATATCTAAGTATGTTAGCAGAAATTTACTTTTAGTAAACGGAAAATATATATTGAGTATATGTCCTATTTGATTACCTAGATTTCCATTAATCTCGTAGTTGATTCTATTTTCATTTAGTTGTTCAATAAAATAAGCCTTTAATCCCTCTATCTTTTCTCTTTCATCCACCATATAATTGTAAGATTTAGCCATGGTATATGCTCCCATAAGAAAGGAAGTCCCTGCTCTTCTAGTCTTTTCTTGATTACCACCAAAGATAAGATTATCAACTCTCTTTCTTAAATATAAGATACCAAATCCGTTTAGACCGCCAATCTTATGTCCTGATAAGCTCATAGAATCACAGCCAAGTGCTTCTACATCTAAATCGATATGGCCATAGGCTTGAACCGCGTCCAAATGAAGCCATATCTTTCTATCACCAATGATTTTTCTTATCTGTGAAATGGGTTGTATGGCGCCAGTCTCATTATTTGCCAAGATAATTGATACAAGCTTCGTATCATCATTTATCGCATTACTAAATTTCTCTAGGTTGATTAAGCCATCCTCATCAGCATCAATAAGTACTACTTGTTTAGCCCATTCTCTTAATGGTTCTAATATAGATGGATGCTCAATTTTTGTTGTCACAATGAAACCCTTATTTGCGAAATTATGTATGATTGTATTATTCGATTCGCTCGCTCCAGAGGTAAATATTATCTCTTTTGAACTTGCTCCTATCGATTTAGCAATCAAATCTCTACTTTCTTCTAATATCTTTTTCGCTTCTCTTCCATAACCATGAATACTATCAGGGTTTCCATTAAATCTATCGAAATTTTCTATTATCTCTCTAATCAAATATTCTCTTTTTTTTGAAGTTGCTGCATAGTCTAAATATATCATCATAATCACCACCTCTATTATACTATATTTTAAGAATGTGAAATATATTAATGTTCATAACGAAGTAATCATTTTACCAAGTTATGATATAATAGTCTAGTCATTAAGATATTTGGAGGCATTATGGAAAAGGAAAATATGGATAATATTATTAAAAAGGTAGCTGCTATTAATGATATCTCTTGTTTAGGAGGAGCTTCATTGACTGAGATTATTCCAGTACTATCTTCTTTAGGGATACGAACATGTCCAGTACCGACAGTCATTCTTTCTACTCATTCAGGTGGTTATGAGGACTATACATATCATGATTTAACATCTCATATGATTGATCAAGGTATTCATTGGCAATCTTTGGGTGTTTCTTTTGATGCCATATATTCAGGTTTCCTTGGTTCTTCTGAACAAGTCGTCGTAGTAGAGGATTTTATAGACCATATGAAAGATTCTAAAACTGTAGTTATGGTTGATCCAGTAATGGGTGATAACGGAAAATTATATTCATCCATAGACGAGAAAATAGTTGAACAGATGAAAAAACTAGTAACTAGGGCTGATATCATAACGCCAAATTTAACAGAAGCATTTTTGTTAGCGGATATGCCATATGTTTCTAAACCGGATGATAAGACTATTCTTGAATTACTTAATAGATTAAGAGATTTTGGAGCTCATAAGGTGATAATCACAAGTGTAGGTACTAGTGATGATAAGATAGCTACGATTATTTATCAAAATGGTAAGCTTACAAAAGTCGAAAGAGAGCTTATGCCTGTTGATTTCCCGGGGACTGGTGACATATTTGCTTCAACAGTACTTGGTCTATATCTAAATGGCTATAGTCTTGAGGATGCCACTATCATCACCTCTGATTTTCTTGAAAAGGCTATAGGAGAAAGCATGAAAGAGCAGTATTCACATAGAGCAGGTATACTTTTAGAGGCCTATTTACCAGAGTTATTTAAATATAATAAGTTCAATCAAAACTAAAAAAAGCTATTTGTCAAAAGGCAAATAGCTTTAATTTTATTCAATTTTACCATCTTCCATCCTAATTATCCTGTCAGCTCTTGCTGCCATGTTTAGATCATGAGTAATCATCACAACTGTTATCCCATATTTTGTGGAGAATAACTTTAAAAGGTTTAACACTTCTTCAGAATTTTTCTTATCCAAATTGCCTGTTGGTTCATCTGCAAGTATTATTGATGGTTTATACACCAATGCCCTTCCAATAGATACTCTTTGTTGCTCACCACCTGATAATTGACTAGGATAGTGATTTAATCTATTTTCTAATCCCAAATTTTTGCATAACATCAGGATCTCGTCTTCATTAATATCTTGACCATCTAAATTTAATGGCAGCTCAATATTTTCCTTAACATTCAAAACAGGAATAAGATTAAAAAACAAAAATACAAAACCAATATTTCTTCTTCTAAAAATTGCTCTTTCATCATGACCCATCGAATATAAATTAGTTCCTTTTATGAACACTTCGCCAGAACTTGGGCTATCAAGTCCTCCGAGTAGATGCAATAACGAAGATTTTCCTCCACCACTTGGTCCAACGATAGCGACAAACTCGCCTTCTCTAATGCTTATATTCACATTATTCACAGCGTGAACTGCTGTATGTTCCTTACCATATATTTTATTTAAGTTGTTAGTCTTAATTATTTCCATCATAACTCCTTATATATTCAAAAATAATATTGAAAATTTAACTCCATTTTCTTCATTTGATACTGCAATAGTACCACCTTGTGACTCTATTATTTTTTTCGAAAGATTCAAACCAATTCCTATTGAGTCTGGGTTGGTATTGTCTTTTGATTTGTAAAATCTCTCAAAGATTCTCGTAAGTTCCTCTAGTGAGATATTATTCCCTATATTGTGTACATCAATTGCTTTATAAGATGAATTGGATACTAAATCTATCGTGATCATTGTTTGCGTAAATGCATGTTCAGTAGCATTCTTTACTAAGTTTAGCAAGGCTTCTTTTGTCCATTCATAATCAGCATTAATAAGCATCTCAAAATCGCCAGTTATCTGAATTTTCAGATCTTTAGCTTTAAGCTGTCTAGATAGTATATTTTTAAAATCACCTACAAGTTCAAGCGCTAATATCTCTTCCTTGTTAAAATGCACTGTATTCGAGTCTAGTTTTGATATCTTAAGAAGTGAGTCAGTTAGCCATACAAGACGAGTTATTTGCGATTCATTGATCTTAATAAACTCAATTTGTTCTTCCGTTAATTCGTCGCTTTCTGATAATATCTCGTTATTAATAGATAAAGATGTCAAAGGTGTTTTTATCTGATGAGATATATCTGCTAGAGTATTTTTTATATTCATATTATCTTCAAGCACTCTATTGTAGTTTCTATTAATAGCATTTCCCATTTTATTAAATCTCATATTTAGTTTAGAAGTGATGCCCTCTTGGCTTTCATCTAATACAATATCAAATCTTTGTTCAATTACCGAATCAATAAAATTATCTACACTTTTTATGTATCTTCTTTGATGAGAACTTATGATTAGCATATTTATCGTGAACAAAAATATATATGATATAAATATTACCAATACCAATGTTGATAGCACCGATATTTGATAATTTGAAGGTGACAAAAATCTTAGATATGTCCTACTTTTTACTTCATTAAGTACCTGTTGTATCTCTTCATCTGATTCATATAAAGTACCTCCGATAATATCTACACCCTCTTTATTTCTAATTTGAGCTATATCTGAAATTATCTGCTTTTCAATATTTTCTTCATAGCTATAAAAGTACTTATTTGTAATATACATTAATCCAACGATTAGTACTAAGGCCATAATTAAATTAAACAATAAGAATCTAGTAAAACTCTTTTCACGAATAGATAACATCTTAACCTCTTTCTATATTAACATCAATATGATTATTTTTGTTGATTATGACAGTATTGTCACTTTTATTTTACCATCAAAATCTCCTTTAGTCTTTGTTTTATACTTTTATTCATTATATATAGTGATATAATTAGTTAAAGGAGGAGTATATGAAAACATTAGAAAAAAAATCAGAAATCTATTATAAGTTATGGGATAATGTTCAAAATCCAAAAGCTGTGCTTCAGGTATTTCATGGAATGGTTGAGCATATACTTCGATATGAGAATTTTGCAAAGTTTTTAAACGCAAATTCAATCATAGTTGTGGGTATGGATATACGTGGACATGGTAAAACTGGAGCGACCAGTAATAAACTAGGATACTTAGCTGATGAAGATGGCTGGGATCTAGTAATAGAAGATCAACATGATTTGTATCTTCAACTGAGAAATAGATATAGCTCTTTGCCATTTATATTGCTTGGACATAGCATGGGGTCTTTTTTTGCCAGAAGTTATATTAACACATATCCTAATGACTTTGATAAAGCGATTATCATGGGAACAGGTAAAGTCGATGACATTAGTTATAAGTTTGCGAGACTTCTTCTATCATTTATGAATAAGAGTAAAGATGCAAACATGATGGATTCAATGGCTTTTGGTAGCTACAATAAATCTATAGACCAACCCAAAACTGCCTACGATTGGCTTTCACATGATCAAAACCAGGTCCAAAAATATGTAAACGACCCTCTTTGCGGATTTATGGTGAAAAATAGTTTTTATAAAGACTTTATGTATGGGATGAATAAGATAGCAAAACTTGAAAAAGATGTTCAATATAAAAAGCCCGTTCTTTTTATCGCAGGCAAAGAAGATCCTGTTGGTAATTATGGTAAATTTGTTGAAGAGGCTTTCAATAAGTACAAACCTAAAGGTAATGCAAAGTTGACCTTATATCCAAAAATGAGACATGAGATATTAAATGAAATCGATAGAAATAAAGTTTATGAAGATATATTGGAGTTTATATTAGCATAAGGAAAACGAGCGTTGCTATCTTCACTTTAATACTTATTTGTGAACGAAATGTTAATACCATGGCTACAGGTAAAATACGCTCCAACCATGGTACAAAAATTCGAAAAGATACCATGGCTAATATTCAAAAATGGCTCTAACCATGGTACAAGAAAATAGAATAATACCATGGTTGCCCCTGAAAACCTGTCACAGCCTTGGTATTGTGAATGTTTTACATACCATGGTTGGACCCTAAAATGGACAGTAACCTTGGTATTTTTTCATGGTAGCATACCATGGCTGGACCCTAAAAGTGGACACAGCCTTGGTATTTTTTCATGGTAACGTACCATGGCTGACTTAAAAAAATGCTTCAACCATGGTAATGATATTATATAGACATATTGGGAAATTCTAAACCATTCATTTCGCAAAAAACCACTAGCTATGCTAGTGGCTTTAGTTTAATTTGTATATTTTTGTGTCCCATCTGAGTAGATGGCTCCATGTTCGAAATAGTTTCTATTATCTGAATGTCCTCTTATCTCCCCATTGGCTTTGAACTCTAATCCATTCATGATACCCCAGCCATCAGATGATCTAAGTGTAGTATATGGTTCTTCAAATACTATATCAGTGCCACTAACTGTAAATGGTGCACCATTTTCATAATGCATTAGTCCTTTTGTATAGTGGAATCTCTCCATATCATTTGCTTGTTGAACACTCATACCAAACTTTTTCGTATTGATGATATGCATAGCAAGATACGTTGGTATCTTAGCACCACCATTAGTTCCTAAAGACTCAACATGTCCTTGAGGATTCATGATAACTAAAGGTGCTATCCCTGTTTTTGGTCTTTTGTTAAAATCAAAAGCATTTACACCAGTTGATGAGAAGTTTTTCATCGCGTTGTTGTAAATTATTCCATCTGATATAGAATATGAACCCCAATAGTTTGAAATTGTGTTTGTAGCTGTCACCACCATTCCATCTTTATCTATAACCGAAAAAGATGTAGTTGATTCTGATTCAGGTTCTTCATACGTATCTTCCGTACTCAATGATGCATTATATCTACTAAGTAAACCAGTCGGTTCAAGTGCAGTTACTTGGTCAACTGTGTTAAAAGCAGGGTCTGTATTTAGCTTTCTACCTTCGCTTCCTACAAATTTAAGTATATTCTTTACCATCATATTATATTCAGGATTAGTTAGGTCATGCTGTGGAAGATCTAATTGTTCTTCTAAAATTAAGTTTTGTAGCACTGACATCCCCGAAAAAGGTGCTGGTGCTGCAATGATATCATAACCTCTATATCTTGTTTCTAATGGTGTATATTTGTGAACTGTGTAGTTTGCAAGCGCTTCAGGGCTAATCCCTGTCAGCGACATGAAGTTCTTAGATATTTGATGTTCACCACCATAAAAAACATCTGAACCATAGTCTCTAATCGCCTTAAAAGTCTCCATTAATTCAGGTTGTATTAATAAATCGCCTTCTTGAAGGATCCTACCATCTATCATAAATGAAGGATGCACCTGTGTTATATAACTATATCTATTAACTACTTCTGCATATCCAGCAGTTACCTCAACTCCCTTTTCACCCAAATCAATTGCGTACTGTATAAGGTCGCCATAAGCCATAGTTCCATAATCTTGTGTGACAACTTCTAATCCTTTAATAAATCCAGGTATACCAATATTTGCTATAGGCTCAACATCCCCTGATGAAATGTAATAATCATAAAATATCCTCTCGCCATTAGCTTGATTGTATATCAACATACCTCCACCGCCACCAACACCACTGTTTTGTGGGTCAGTTACATTTAGCGCATATGATATGGCAACTGCAGCATCAACTGCATTTCCACCATTTTCAAGCACTTGCATACCAACTTCTGAGGCAATTGGATTTGAAGTAGATACTCCATATCTTGTGCCCGAACTAGCAACGATTGTTTCGTCGCTATTATAATCGTCAGCAGTTTTTTGTATGATTGGCTTTACCTCAGATGGTGAAAATGTCTCTTGTACAGAGTCATCTGGTTTTTCTTGAACGATTTCAGTTGGTTTGTTTCTACTTAAAATCTCTCCAAGACCATTAAATAGTGCAAAAATAACTATAAATGTGGCACTAATGATTAAAAGCCTCTTTCTTGTCTGCTGTGATGTGTTTTTATTATAATTTACTTTTCTCATATTAAAACTCTATTATCAACTTTCCGTCTTTTATCTCGTAATCTTCTATGCTAAGTCCTCGTGTCAAAGCGTCAAACGATTTATTCATATTTGAGTTATCTTCTTGTATTATTGGGATTCCTTTTTCAGACTTTATGGCTAAAAATTCTAAAAATCTCTCGCTATCATTGAAGTAAACACTGCCTATAGCTGAATATGGATTTCTAGAACTCACTTGGTCAAAAACGAAATTTCCCATACTATAAACTATGGCTCCACCGTTATATTTTTCAACTGGTAAAAGCACATGAGGATGTGCTCCGATTACTAAATCTGCACCCATATCTATATATTTACGCCCTAACTCTTGTATATCGCTATCTGGTCTTAGAGCATTTTCTGTACCCCAATGTATGAAAACAATGTTAAAGTCATTGCTATTAAATGTTCTACCTAATTCATAATCGGTATAGATATAGCTTGTAGTAAATACACGTGGTAAGTTATATCCTCCAGCCACTCTAAAAGGCGCTCTGTCAGTAATACCTACTATAGAAACAGATTTGCCATTAATCACTTTAGAATATGGCTTAATTGCTTCATTAATATTATTTCCAGCTCCTACAAATTCCAAATTAAGTTCCTTAAAAATGGAAAAAGAATCTTGTAATCCTTTTATACCATAATCTGATGCATGATTATTGGCAAAACCAATCAAATTAATTCCTGTGTCCTTTAACGCTTTTACCTCATCCTTTGTCACATCAAGTCGTATCTTAGTCTCGTTTGCCGTAATATCTGAATAGTTTCTAGCATTTGGTTTTTCACTCAAAGGAGAAGCCTCTAGGTTAACAATCGATACATCTGAATCCTTCCATACTGACTTTACATCTTGGTAAAATACATCAAATCCCTTTTGCTCACCTGTAGCTCTTAGATATCTTCCAGGGCTAACGTCTCCAGCAAAAGTAATTTTAGTATGATTTGTTTTTAATGTCTTATATTCATAATTAGAACCTGCCGTTAGGTCAGTTTCTTTCCCAAAAACCAAAACCAATAAGAAAGATATACCAGCCAACACAGCCACAAAAGCTGTAGAAAAATTTATTTTGTTTCTCTTGGCTATTAGAATTTTTTTCTTAAATTCACTGATTTTCGAGTACTCTTGTACTTGGTTATCCATACTTCCTCCTTAAAACAGATAAACTACTTTCATGATTAATGTAACGATAAAAGTACCTATGATCGCTGCTGGAACTGTAAATTCAGCACCTTGTTTAGAATAACTATTTGCTAATAATGCTGGAACTAATGCAGATACTCCCCTAAATCCTATCGCTGCAAATGGTAATATCGGATAAAATTGATCTATTAGAAGTTTGAAAAGTATAGCTAATATTATCGTAATAGCAAACTTTCTTTTTCCATACAAAATCATGTGTTTTGTAAGCACTTTATCCACTATAAGGTAGATAACAAAACTTATAAAAAACATAAAAAATACTACATCTAAATTTTGTAAATGCATCGCTAACACACCAGGTACTATCATCCCACCAGTAGATACACCTGCAAATTCTTCCATTAATAAACTAACCACTATTCCTATGATTAGGATAATATAATAATCTGAAATATTCATAAATTCCCTCTAAATTAAATTCTATTTTCTGTATGTATTTCTGGATACCACTCACTCGTAGCTTCTAAAAATACTTCGCCTTGTCCATGTACATTTCCTATTAGAAATACCATTCGACCATCCATTAAATCATATAACTTATCCTTAACCTCATAACCCGTCTTGTCCTCTAAGTTATATAACTTGTCTACATTAGGTAATTTACCTTTTGCATAAGCATCAGTAACTGGACTAACCATGCTTCCCATCACCAACAGATCTATGTCGTCATTAATATATGGTATACAGTCCTTCGCAAATTGTTCAGTTCTATCAGCTCTGTCACCACGAGCATTTAACACTACAAGTGGTTTGATATGCATATCATTTGCATAGTCTTTTGAATTTACTACATCCCAAATTTCTAAAGTAGAATTCGGGTCATTAGCAGCAAAAGCATTAATAATTATGCCTTCTTTGCCATCTACGTTAATCCTATCCACTACTAGTGCTCCTGGATCTGGGTTTGCTTTAAGCATGCTATCAAGAGCTATCTGCTTATCTATTCCCATCGCCTCAGCAACTGCAAGTGGTATAGCCACATTATTTGGAAATATTACATAGTTAAACCTATCCAAATAGCCTTCAGGAATCTTTGATTCATCTGCCACAAAAACCTCAGCCTTACGTTTTCTAGCAATTCTTGAAAAATATTCAGTATATGGCCCTTCATTAATGATTAGCTTGCCATTGTATGGAATTGTTGTCTCAAAAGCTTGAGCTATCTGATCCATAGTTGGTCCCATCTCTTCTAAGTGGTCCTCCAACACATTTACGATAACTCCAATGTTTGCTTTAATCATCTTATTTTGGTATATATCTTGATAATCAGGATTTACAGCCATACATTCACAAACCAATGAATCAACCCTTCTTTTAGCTGCTTCATTGATAACCGATAACTGTTCACCGATTGATACGCCCTTAGGCATCCTAATTATCTCTTTTTCAGCTCTACTTAAACCATATATCATCCTAGGAGATGTACCAGTAGTCTTTCCTATATTTCTATATCCAGCACCTGCTAATACAGCACTAATCAGCCTTGTTGCAGTAGATTTTCCTCTTATCCCGTTTACGTTTACACGAATAGGAATCTTCTTAATATTCTTCTCATTTTCGTTTTGCTCTAACACGCCTTGAGTGATTAGGCCTGCTAGAATTAATAATACGATTATGATATACATATTTTCACCTCTATTTTAAGTCGTACATATTTATTCTATTATACTATTAATAGAATTTATTACAAATCAATTACAATTTGTAATAAAACTTTTCTTTTTCAAATATTAAGTGTATAATTAAAAACTTGTTAAATTTTTTAGGTAAAATCGGCAACTTATGCGTGTTTTAAAAATAAATGATATATTTTAAAACAAAAAAACAGACAATCGCGCATCCATCACGATTTTCTGTTTTTTACAAAAAATTAATGTATTCCATCTTTTAAGTCTTTTACTTCCCCCATATCAGGTAGTGATACGCTAGAAGCATCTACAAAATTCGACTTATCATCTTCTTGTCCCTTTATGGTAGATGGTATTACCCCATCTAATTGAAGCCTTACACTCTTAGCTCTTAACTTGATGAAATTCTCTATAGTTTTTACACCTATCTTATGATCTTCATAATTTATAAAAGCTGTTGGGTCCTTCTCAACATAAGGTGCTATCATAGCAGATACCTCGTTTATAGTCTTGTCAAAACGCCCACTTTCAATATATTCCTTGATAAAATGATCAAAATGACTTCTATATAATTTAAAATATTCTGGATTAAGCATAAGTTTATGATATAGAGGTCTATTTAGCATGACATCACCAGAATTTGGTGTATCTATTGGAAAATTCACATATAGATTTGAATCATTAATAGGATTTGGCATACCTAATGAATAAGTAGCAAAAGCTAGATTGTAGTCCCATGGCAACATAGTCATGATTCCATCTTTTTCATGTAAGAAATAATTATGTCCCGTTTTACCTAAATAACTATCTAAGTTTACTACAAAAACTTGTACTACAAAATATCTCAATACTTCATCAATATTTACTACCTTGTCTAGATTTTCTCCACTATCAAGAATTTTCAATGATTCAATTAACCTTTTCTTATCTTGTTCAGATGGGTTAAATTTAGCTTTTCTAAAAATATTATCATAACTATTTATATCATCATCTGTGTATTGGAGATATACATCATGATTAGGATCATTCAAAGATCTATAGCCTGGTTTATATAGTTGGCCATAATCAGCTCCAAAATTTCTTTTTGCAAAAGCTTCTTCAGGTTCCTCTATAGCTAAAAATAGTCCCCAATCTTCTCCATTTATGGTCACCCATGTATAGCTGACTGAAGGCGTCTTAACCCCCATAAAATCAAACATATCCATTGATAGGTATGTCTTCATATAAGCATTATCCTGAAATGATGAATCTAATGAAAACTTATCTAAGCCATAGTATGATTTGGGTTCAAATTGGTCAAACTCTAGCTTTAAGCTATATCTTTGATGTCCATATTTATTTGTCAATCTTAAAGAGTTATTTCCTTTAGTCCTTAATCCTACATTTGAGAATTTCTCACCATCTATTACGACGGTTGATGCCACGTAGTTTTCTTCAAGAGCCTTGTCAAAAAATGCCTCTTTGTCTTGAATTCTAATATCAATTTTATGAACCCTTGTCTTATCAAATAGCTTATCTTTATAAACTGGATTTCTTTGTACATTTCTGATGCCAAAATCAAATCCACTCATCACAACAAAGATAAAAACCAAGGTAATTGCCATTAGAATCAAAATGAATCTATCTAATTTTTTGCTCGAAAGCATTAGCTCATATAATCGCCGTTATATGATACCAATACAGTATAATTTACACCATCAAAATCATATAAATCATTAATAAAGCTTGTATCATCTTCTTTAAGGCGAATCTCATAATTAAGTTCAATGGCATCTTTTGTAACAGTCTTACTTTTTAATGCTAATTTCTTAGCTTTTGGTTCTACATATTCCCTAACTTTTATCTCAGTTTCTTTGCTATCACAATGAACAATCAATATATAGGGTTGTTCAAAACTTTTATATTGAGAAAATACTAAAAGCATGATGCCTATCACTGCAGCACCAATAACTGCCAATGGGAAAAATCCTGCAGCTAAGATGATACCTGAGGCAATAGACCAAAATAAAAATGCTATATCAGATGGTTCTTTAATAGCTGTCCTAAAACGAACTATGGACAAAGCACCAACCATACCTAAAGATAATACTATATTGCTAGTTACTGCTAGTATAAGCATTGAAGTAATCATAGTTAAAGCTATCAATGTGATCCCAAATGATTGAGAATACATGACTCCTGCGTATGTTCTTTTATAAATGTAAAATATAAAAAGCCCTAAAATAAAGGATAGTAACATAGTAGTCACCATATCAAAAACTGGTATTGTATTAAAGTTTTCTAAAAAACTTGATTTGAAAATATCATCAAATGTAATTGTCATAAATGTAAATGGCATAAATCCTCCTAATCATACCTTCTAGAAGCGGCATATTTTGAATTTGCAGTAGCTCTTCTATTAGGTAGTGCTACAGCTAAACGAACTATCTCGGGCAAAAACTCATCGTATTTAACCTCTAATATTGTTAACTCATCGTTTACTTTAATGTGTACTAAATCAGGCTTTAGAAAATCTTTTACATTTCTCATACCAGATCTAACATTTTTATCTAAAGTAATCCTAACATTTCCTGGTTCAAAAACATAGGCCTGTCTATCGTATGTAACAACAGTTTTTGGTTCTAGTAATTGACCCTTCATTTTAGAATAAAGTTCTAAGAAAATCGGTTTTTTCTTTTTAAGCAAAAAGTCGATATCACCATTTATTATCATCTCTACTTCTTTCTTATCTAGTTTTCCCTTATGTTTTGAACTTATCCCACCTATCTTAAACTTTTTTTCAAGCATTATAAAAGATAAATCATCGTTGTAGTATCTAATCCTAAACTTTTCCCTTTCATTTACTCCATGAATTTTTTGTTTAAGCGCCTTATCATATGGTGTATCAAAATATAAACTACTTACTCGATAAGTACCTGTACTATCCGAATGCTTATCATGCTTGAAAAGCTTGCCTAGTCTATTAGACAAAGCAAGCTCATCAATTTTGTTTATACTGTGTTTAAATTCGTGTCTAAATTTAGTATTAGATTTTTCTACTATTAAACTTTTCCTATCCATTTTTAGTTATATACTGAATCATCACTATTATCATAACCAGAATCATCTGAATCATCATAATTTGAATCAGCAGGATCGTCGTAGTTTGAATCTACTGGATCGTCATAATTTGTATCATCATAGTTTGTGTCTGTATCATTATCATCATAATTAGTGTCATCATAATTTGTATCTACTGGCGCTGGTGCAGGTTTTGTCACAGGCGCTGGCGCTGGTGTAGTTCCATAATTTGAATCATCGTAATTTGTATTTGTATTATTGTCATCATAGTTAGTATCATCGTAATTTGTATCTTTACTTGGTGTAGTAACTTTTATAGGTGCTGTTACAGGAGTTGTAGTTGTAGTAGTTTTATTGTCATCCTTAACTTCTCCATAGTTACTATCTTTAGTATTATCATAGTTTGTGTCATTTGTTTTTACTCTACTTAATACATCTTCTTTATCATCGTAATCTGTTGAGCCAGCGATGAATAATTTAGGAGTTTTAACTTTTGCTTGATCTACTTCTACTCCATCCTTTTTAGCCCATTCGTTTGATTTGATATAATCTTCAACTGCTGCAATTATCTCATCTATAAATGAAGCTCCTGGTACTACTGATCCCTTTTCAACTTCTAAGATAATTTGTTTTTCTTCGCCTTCTACTTCTTCTAAAAGATATCCTTCTGCTCCGATTTTAGAGATAATATCTCTAATAACTACTTTAACTTCTTTTCCTAAGAAATCAGAAACTCCTGTTATTATCTTAAGACCATCATCGTTAACTCCTTCGATTGATTTAACTAAACCATTTTCATCATAGTTTACTTTAATCTCAGGATTTACTTTTACTATCATAGTGCCACCTTTTTGTAATGAACCTTCTCCATTAGATGTTACTTCATTACCAGTGGCATTGTTTGCTGCGTTCCCACATGCTGCTAATACAAGTGTCATAACTAGTATTAATGCTAATACGATTAAGCTTTTCTTATTTTTCATTTTTCATCTCCTTTTTTATCCTTTTTTTCTTTTTTGATTTTCATCATACTATAGTATACGTAACCCAATATTATTTTTGGGGGTCCTACATAAATTTTTAATCATATTCTGAATCACTATCCGAATCATCAGAGTCATCGTCATAAGCACTGTCATCATATCCCGAATCATCATTTGTAGTAGTACTTGTTGGAGTTGGTGTAGGCTTTGTTGGCACTACACTACCTCCATATCCACTGTCATCATTTGTGTCATAGCCGCTATCATCATTTGTGTCATCTGTATCATAAGCGCTATCATCTTGTTGGCTATTATTGATAGGACTTTGCGTTGGCTTTGAAGGAGTTGTAGTATTATCATAACTACTATCATCATAGTCTGTCATATCATCGTTTTTTACTGGGTCATTATTTTTTACTGGTATAGTAATTTGTGTATTACTGTTTGTTTTAGTCTCTTCTTTTTTCGGTTCATCATCGTCATCATCATAGTTTGTGTCACCATAATTGATTTTTATTACTACATCCTCACTTAGTAACTGCTTAAGATGAGTATCTAAATGACCACCTGTCTTCGTTACCCATTCTTGATCTGTAGCATCTATCTTAATAGATATCTTTCCTTGATCAAATAGATATCCTTTATCTATAGCAAGTTCAACTAGTTCATCAACTACCTTATCCATATGTTTGTCGGTATAGGAATATCCTTCTAATAAGTCTTTACCATCTTCATTAATGCCTATTGCCCCAACCACTATATCCTTCCTATTAATATCTAATCTAACTTCCGGATTAATCTTCATATATATTGAACCAATTGTTGCATTATTCATATTAAATAATGATGTAAAAATAAATATAAGGCTTGCAGCTAAGGCTAAAATACCAAATGATTTTCCAAATATTTTATTTTCTTTTTTCTTTTCTGGGAAAGCAACTATATTTGTTTCTGGTTCTATCATCTCAAAAACGTCATCAACCGTTTGTCCAATCTGATAATTCATATTAGCTACTTTCAAAAATCTGCCCTTATCATCTAGAACAATAGAATAACTGTTATGACATTCCATTACTAAATACTTCATATAGAGCCACCCCCTCTCACATTTAGAACACCTCTTAGATGTCCTCTTATTATTTCGTATCCATTAGTTTGAATTATTAGCATCGCTAAAATATATTTCCTATGCCTTTCTAAAGTCTTTTTTGGGACACCTGTACTTTTAACAAGTTCCTTAATAGGTAATTTCCCTGAAACCTCAACTTCCTTTAACAAGCTTGGATTATCAATCGCATATTGGACCACCATCCTACAAGCTTCCAGAGTCCTATCTTGTTTTGGTGAATTTTCAGAGATATCTGTCAAACTCACACCAAATTGATTTAACTGTTTAGTTAACTCTATTATCTCAGCTTTGGTTACTTGCATAGAATCAGACTCTTCGTACTGATCTTTTGAATCCATAAGTCTCTCAGATAGCGGGATATCATCATCACCGTAGCTTTGATCTATAGAATCAATGTTTGAATGCCTTGATTCCTTCCTATAATAATCAATCATACGGTTTTTCATTATCATAGAAGCATAGGATAAAAAATTTCCTTTCTGATCATCATAGCTTCTTATCGCCTCGTGAAATCCTATCATGGCAATGCTAACTTCATCATCTTGTTCTGATGTCACTCTTTTTATGAACTTTGAAGTTTCTGATTTTATAAATGGTAAATAATCACGTATTAACTTGTCTGCTTTTTGCATATCTGTTTTGGCTTCATTTACCAATTTAACTATATCTGCCTGCATATGCCACCTCTCACTAATAGATTACGAAAACACTTTAAAATAATCGGGGTCAATCATTTAAAGTTTAAGTAAATAAATGTATTTTATTAAATAAAATTAATAATTCTCATAATAACATATAATCATAACATTATAACATTATTACTATATAAAATACCCTTTATTTAGTAATAATACAATAACATTACGGTTATACATAAGTAAAATCTATGTAAAATGTCTAGATTTTAGCACAAAACGTGCATTTTACAATACAAAACAGCATACAGTATAAGTATGCTGTTAGATAATCATATTAAATTTTCTTCCAAGTTTTTGGTGAAAACAATATTAACACTGGTAATATCTCAAGTCTTCCAGCTATCATCCCTATTGATAGGACAAATTTAGAAAACTGAGGTAATGCCGCATAAGATCCAGTTGGTCCTACTAAGCCAAGACCTGGTCCAATATTATTGAATGTCGCTGCTACAGCCGAAAAAGCTGTATCAAATGTATGCGTTTGGTAAGATACAAGAAGAACCAAAGTAGTAAATACTAGTGCATATAAGAAAAGATAATTTGATATACTCCTTAATCTTTTATTATCGACTACTTCTTCATCAAAAATAACATTAACTACTCGATCTGGATTTTTTGCACGTTTAACTTCTGAAAAACCAGATTTAATCATAGTTCCAATTCTCGATACTTTAATACCACCTGCAGTAGATCCAGCCATACCACCTATAAACATTAAGACAAGAAGGATAACCTCACTAAACAATGGCCAAGTATCATAGTCAACTGTTGAATAACCAGTAGTAGTGATAAGTGACGATACTGTAAATAAAGCATCTCTAAATGATCTCATAACTCCAGTTTCTTCATAAACATTAAGCACTATTAGTATAATAGCTGCTGTTATAAATCCAAGATACCATCTAAGTTCTTCACTTTTGAAAAACTCTTTAACCTTGCCTATTAGGAACAAATAATATAAGTTAAAATTCACCCCAAAAACAATCATCCCAATACTTAGTATATATTCGATAATCGGCGAATTATAATACCCCACAGATGTATTTTTTATACCAAACCCACCAGTACCTGCCGTACCAAAAGCATGAAGCATACTATCAAAAAATGGCATGCCCGCTATCCATAATAGCAAAATTAATACTGCTGTCATAGCTAGATATATAATGTAAAGCAATCTAGCTGTATCGCCTAACTTAGCTACCACCTTACCAAAAACTGGTCCTGGCACTTCTGCTTTCATTAAATGTATCTCATCTTTTTTTAGTTTAGGTGTTATCGCTAAGGCAAAAACCAATACTCCCATCCCACCTACAAGATGTGTAAAAGATCTCCAAAACAATATTGAATTTGGCAAAGCTTCCACATTGGTAGCTACTGAGGCTCCAGTAGTAGTAAATCCAGAGCTTATCTCAAAAAAAGAATCTATTAAAGTCTCATAACTTCCTTCCATAACAAGTGGTAGACCTCCAAAGAAGCTCATCAATAACCAGGATACTGATATGATTACAAGCCCTTCTCTAGTGTAAAATCTATCATATGTTGATTTAGGAAGATTCATGATAAATCCTACAGTACCTGTTAATAAAGCTGGAATGATAAATGCCATGATATTTTTAGTTGGTTCCTTATAGTATAAGGCCACTATTACCGGTAATAAAAGCATCGCAGCTTCCATCATTAGAAGCTTACCAATTCTCTTAGATATCATTTTCTTATTCATATTATTATCTCATCCAAATCTTTTAGGTGCATCTGCCCTGTTGCTATAACAATTACTCTATCATTAGGCATCATCTTGTCACTACCTGCTGGGAACAAAACTTCACCATTTCTATAAATATATGCGATAAGTACATTATCTATAAATTGAGTATCTTTTAATGTTTTTTGACAAGCTTTTGAACCCTCTTTTACTACAAATTGTAGTGCTTCAATCTTATCATCTGCGATCTTATATAAGGCTTCTACATTAGAACCTTGTGAATTACCTAAAGCTCTAACATATTGAACTATATGATCAGCGGTAATTCTCTTTGGTGTGATTATTGATTGAAGTCCTACAGTATTAACAATTTTTAACAGTTCTGTTCTATTTATCTTAGTCAAGCGTTTCTTGATACCTAGCTTTTCAGCTACCATAGATACAATTATATTTTCTTCATCTATACCAGTTAGCGCTAATAATGCATCATAATGTCTAGCACCTTGTTCTTCTAAAACAGTGATGCTAGTACCATCTTCATTAATTACTTCAACATGTGGATACTCTACACTTAACTGTTGTGCTCTTTTTTCATCTACTTCTATTAGTTTAATTTTTACATTGCTATGTTTGAAAAGTTTTATCACATATTCAGCAACAAGCCCTCCACCAATAATAAGTATTGATTTAATCTTGTCGTTAGATTGCCCATTATCTTTATATAGTCTGATCAATTCACTAAAAGGTCCTGTCACAAATAGTTCATCTGTCTCACGGATGATATGATCCCCTTTAGGTATAAAATATTCTCCATTTTGTTGAGTAAAACATACTATGATGTTATTGTATCTTTGTCTAAATTCTATTAAGTTTTTGTTCAAAATTGGAAAATCTTTACTAACGTCCATCTCAACAATCGCTGCTTTATCATTTGAAAATGATTCAAATGAGTCTGCCATTGGGAATTCAATCAATTGCATACAACTTTGTGCAGCTTGTAGTTCTGGATTAATGATATTTGTGATGCCTAGTGAACTGCTCATCAAACCTGATAGATTTGCATACTCTGGATTTCTAACCCTTGCCACGGTCTCTTTTGCACCCATCTTTTTTGCTAAAACGCTGGCTATCATATTAAGCTCATCATTTTCTGTAACTGCTAGAAAAACATCTGCCTGATCAATTTCAGCTTCTTTAAGAATCTCATAAGATCCACCATTACCAACGATTCCTTTAATATCATATTGATTCATCATTGACTCGAATCTTTTTTCATCTTGTTCTATCAGGGTAATATCATGATCTTCTTCGGATAAATCCTTAGCTATAGCCTCTCCGACTTTACCTGCTCCTAAAATTATTATATTCATATTATCTCCTTTATATTTCACCATTATTTTAATATTATAAGTATAAATAAGCAACTAAAAAGAAGCTGTATCAGAAATGTTTCCAACACAGCATCCTATTTTACTTATATTCGGCCATAATGATGGCATCTTTTTTCATTTTATCTAATGTGAACGAATAAAGTTCATCCACTTGAGCTTCATATGGCAAGTCTTCTGGAAGTCCTAAATCCTTTAAAAGTAACCTAGACACTTTGGGATTTAGCATGAACAATTCACCCACTAGCTCAGTTGCAAATACATTCTTGTACCTAAATCCACCTTTTTTTATCTCTCTATTAAATCCGTATCCTGTCCTAATATCATAGATTGATTGACTCTCATCAGAATAATAATATTGTGAGAATCCCATATGTTGGCCAATTATCTCAATATCCTTATACTTAGCTATTGTTAATCTTGAAGCTCTTTTTTCATAATCTCTAATAGTTGAATAGTCCAAAAGTCCAAGAGTTCTGCCTTGATAAGTTCTATCAATCTCTTTAATCTCTAGCGATTTGCCAAAGATATCCATGGCGTTATTCATAATAATTAAATGAACTCCATCTTCAATTAACTCTTTTAATCTATCCTTATAAGGCATAAGCTTTTCTACAATCTTAGTAAGATATCTCTCGCTAATAGCATCAATGAATATGATATCAGGTCTTTCATCTACAAAAAATGGTCTTTCTAGATAGCTTGTATTTATGACATCATGGTCTTTAAACATCAACTCAAGATAAGTGGCATTAGCTTTTTCACCATAGATATATAACTCTTTATATAATATCTCAACTTTCATCTAATCACCCATCCTTTTCTTGATTAACTCGATTACTCTAGTACTTTGTGCGATATTTTCTCTTTCAATATCATGAGAGATAAATATCGTTTCTTCTTTATTAAAGTCTATATAGTCCATGATTTCTTCTTCTGATTTTACTAGCTGAATCTTCTCTTGCGGAAAACCATCCATCATCATAGAAAGCACGAATTGTGGTGCGCTATTTGAAAGTATTATCATCTTGTCTACATCTTCATTAATATATTTATAGTCTATAGCCCAAGACCACCCAGGACTTCTATGATCCATGTGTTTTTCTTGTAAATCTTGGTTCAAATAGATAATAGTCTTATGTTTGCTTTCAATCTTTGAGATAGTATCGAATATTCTAGATATCGCTACTGGATTATATCCTTTTTGAACCAAACTAATTACTTCTTTATTACCTATAGGCACGCTTAAAAATCTTGATTCAACTACCTTCATTTGCTTCATAGCAGCATTGATTTGTTCGTATTCGAATCCATTTTCTCTAAGTGTCGCATAGCATGCGATTTGATTGTATACACTTTCTATAATCTTTTGAATTAGAGGTAATCTTCTCTCAACTCCCCTATCCAAAACAGTGATAGTATTATCCTCTTTATTATATTTTGTCACAAGATAGTCTGCCTTATGATTTTTAAAACCACAATTAGGGCAGTGAAATTTCCCTATATGATGATATCTCTTAAAATCCCATTCAATGACTGTCTCACAATTAGGACAATAAATCATATCTTCAATTTTTGAATCTAATCTTTGCTCTTCATCAAAGATATTTTCAACATCAAAATATACTTTATCATTTTCTACCTCTATATTTGAAGAAATAGAATCTGATGCGTTTAGTATCAGTCTTACGTCATTTTTGATGCCTTGTTCAATTCTCTTTCTTACAAAATAAATATTTGCATTTCTCTCGAATGAATCTTGAAATAGATTTGTAATCGTTAATGTCTTTGGCTTTAAATGTCTAAGAATTGTAGTACTCCAAAGCTCATCAACTTCAAACACTCCATATTTTGTGTTTACTCCGCCAAGCATCTTATTTGAATCTAAAAGAGTTGCTATAACTCCTTCTAATATATTTGAGCCCAATCTATTACTTACAAATTCGATTCCTATATGCTCTAATACATCTGCTATCATATTTGAAGTAGTTGTCTTTCCATTAGTTCCTGTAACTACCATGATATTTTCAGGTTTCTCAATATTTGTCAATATATCTTTATCTATCTTTTTTGCTATAAAACCAGGTAGATGTGTACCTTGTCTCTTTAATAATCTCATCGTTTTCTTTGCCGATTTAGCTCCAAAAACAGCTAATCTTGATTTTAATTTCATATTTACCTACCTATTGCTATTGTTAATATTTATCTACTATTTAAATCTTATCATATTCTTGACAATTAGTAAATTTATTTGGCCTTTTATCAAATTTTGCTCATTATCTAAGAGTAAATCCAAAAGCTCCGTTAATATCAACATTTGTATTAAAGAATTCTTTCAATGCGTTTACCGCATGAAGAGTATCTTCACTTCCACAAGTCTCATAGTTTGAATGCATGCCTAATTGAGCTATACCAATATCTACTGCATGAACACTTACTTGTGTATTTGATAGATTTCCAAGTGTAGATCCACCCACCATGTCTGAACGGTTTGCAAATGATTGAGTTGGTACGCTAGCTTTATTACAAATTGCTTTAAATACCGCTCTACTAAAAGCATCAGTCGTGTATTTTTGGTTTGCTGATTCTTTGATTACTATGCCCTTATTCATCATCGTTCTATTTGTTTGGTCATATTTTTCTGGATGATTTGGATGTAGCGCATGGGCGTTATCACAGCTTACCAAAAATGATTTTGATACAGCTCTATGATAATCTTCAACGCTCTTTCCAAGCGCTAAATTAAGTCTTTCTAGAGTGTCCTTTAAAAATGTAGACATAGCTCCTTGTTTTGTATTTGATCCTACTTCTTCATTGTCAAATACTGTATATATATTTATAGCTGATGGATTATGTGCTCCTAAAAATCCCTTTAATGAAGCAAATGCACATTGAAGATCATCTAGTTTAGGAGAAGATAAAAACTCATCTTTATATCCCCAGATTGTTTGTCTTTGATTATTTACTAAGAATAGGTCTCTAGCTAGTATTTTTTCACTATCAACACCAACAAATTCAGCAATCATCTTATCGAAATCACCCTTTTTTAGTGCCCCATTTGAGAACATAGGCATTAAATCTATTTGTCTATTGTATTCATAACCTTTGTTTACATCTCTATTTAGATGTATAGGGACATTTGGAATTAATAATATGTCTTTTTCAATATGAAGAAGTCTTGATTCAACTCCATCTTCAGTTTCTACTAATACTCGACCAGCAAGTCCAAGCGGTTTATCAAACCAAGCTGAATCTATCATCCCTCCATAGCCTTCTGTATTAATTCTTAAATATTCATTTGGTCCATTTAACTCAGCTTCACTTTTAACTTTATATGTTGGTGAATCACTATGTGCTGCTGACATTTGAAAATGATAATTATCTAAATTCTCTCCTACCTGAAATGCTATGATACTTGAGTTATTTCTCGTAGTATAGTAGTTTTTTCCTTTTTCAATCTTCCACTCATTTCCTTCTGGAAGATATGTGTATTGTTCTTTTTCTAAATATTTTTCTATAGTATCTATTGAATGAAACATACTTGGTGAAGATTTTATAAACTCCATAAGTTCTTTATTAATTTCTAAATTTTTCATAATTCCTCCTATTTTACATATATCAATTATATACAAAGTCTATAAGAATTAAAGGAAAAATTCAAATATATTGAATCATATCTCTAATTAAATTCATATTCTTTAATTCTTTGATATAATATGTCTATATCGGAGGTAAATATGATTAAATTAATAGTTTTAGATATAGATGGCACATTAGTTAATGATGATAAAGAAATTACTGAAAGAACAAAGAGTGCCTTAATAAAAGCACAGAAAATGGGAATAAAGCTTGCTATTGCTTCAGGGCGTGCTCCTGAAGGAATCAGAAGGTTTGCTGAAGAACTTGATTTTGATAAATATGAGAATTTTATCTCGGCACAAAATGGTACTATTTTGGTTGATTTTCAAACTAAAGAAGTTCTAGCAAATCATCTTTTGGATTATGAAGATGCTAAAAGGATTCTAAAGTTTGTTAAAGGTATGGGACTATCTATACTTATATATCATGATAATAAGGTTTATACAGACAATATAAGTAACTACTTGGTAAAGACAACGGTTGAGGAAAATAATGGAGTGATTACAGAAAAAAAAGACTTGCTTGATAACTTGCATTTCACCCCTAATAATATAGTCTTTACTGGTAGAAAGCATGTTTTAGAGCCAGCTATGGAAAAAATCGGTGCTGAATTTGGTGAAGTTTTTGATATGGTGCTTACATCAGGTATTTATTATGAAGCTATGCCACAAGGTATCTCAAAAGCTACTAGCTTAAAAGATATTGCTGATATTTATGGTATAGATGTTAAAGATACCTTGGCATTTGGAGATAGCGACAATGATTTACAGTTAATTAAAGAAGCCGGTATTGGTGTTGCTATGGCTAATGCTACAGAAAATGTACTTGAAGTAGCTGACTATATCACTTTGAATAATAATGAAGATGGTATAGCTGATTATTTGGAAAGATACGTGTTTGATAAACAAGATTAAATCTACGAGGTGGATATGACAAGCCTAAACTTAAGAGAAATCCTAAGCTTAAAGCTTCCTTTTTGGGGAATTTTGAGTGATGAGGATCAGAATTTATTGATTGAGAATACATTTTACCTAAAGCATAAAAAAGGTAGTTTCGTTTATGGTTCAAATAAGGGCTGTAGCGGATTTTTGTATGTCGTTGATGGAGCTCTTAGAGGTTATATTATGTCTGAAGATGGACGAGATGTTACTTTAATGCGCGTAAAGCCTAAAGATATGTGCATACTTACAGCATCTTGTATATTAAGTGATATGTCATTGGAATTTTATCTTGAAGCTATTAGTGATACTAACCTACTTAACATTGATATTATGTATATAAAGAAGCTTTCAGACAAGTATCCTGAGGTTCAAGCTTTCGCCTATCAGATTACTACAAAGCGCTTTGGTGAAGCTATCAAGAAGATTCAAGAGATTCTTTTTAAAGGGGTGGATCAAAGAATAGCGAAGGCTCTTCTAAATGAGTCCATTGATCAAAATACCCTAGATATAAAGATTACTCACGACCAACTTGCAAAAGATATTGGTTCGGTTCGAGAGGTTGTCTCAAGAACTCTTAAATACCTTGAAGAAGAGGAGATACTTTTGCTTCGAAGAGGTAAAGTTAATATCCTTAAATTAGAAAAACTTAAAAAATTAGCAAATTAAAAGTGGTGTCTAGGACACCACTTTTTTGGTAACAACTATTAAATAAATAGATTTACATTGGATTCTTCTGCATCGCCTAGGTATGTTCCTACTCCAACATATTCGATGCCATCTATTAATTCTTCTTCTGTAATGCCAAGTACGTCCATACTCATAGTACAAGCCATTATCTTTACGCCATTTTTCATCGCTGACTGAATTAGCTCTTCAAGAGAATTTACATTCTTATCTTTCATGATTTTTTTCATCATCATCTTGCCCATGCCACCCATGTTCATCTTAGAAAGACCAAGTTTTTTGCTTCCTTTTGGTAACATAAAACCAAACATCTTTTCCATGATACCTTTTTTAACTTTAGGTGGATTTTCTTTTCTTAGTGCTGAAAGACCCCAGAAAGTAAAGAACATCGTTACAGGTCTACCCATTGCTGCAGCCCCATTTGCGATAATAAAACTTGCAAGTACTTTATCGAAATCACCAGAGAAAACAATCATTGTCTTTCCTTGTGGAGTGTCTTTAATGATAGTTTCTTGATTAGGGCTTACTGTATCAACTGCCTCAGGTTTTGTAGTTTTCTTTAATACAGCGACATATTTATTTCCATCTTTGCCTGCTGATATTAATGTATTTCCAGTTCTTTGGCTCCATGCTTTAATATCTCTTGTAAATCCTGGATCAGATGCACTAACTTCTAGTATATCTCCTTCGTTAACTTCGTTCATAGTCTCAAAAACTTGCATCAATGGTCCTGGACATTGCATGCCCATGCAGTTAAGTTGAATTGTCTTAGCTGGTTCATTTGAGCTATGGTTAACCACTTCAAATTGCTTTTCAGTAGAAGCCACATGTCCACTATCTGAAACAGTGATCGATTGGGATTGGCCAAAATCTTCATAATGAGTTGATTGATAGAATCTAGTACCTCCTGGATACAATTTAACATTTGTAAATCCATTTTGCATTAGTATCCTAGCTGCATTATATGATCTAACACCAATCGCGCAGAATGTAATTATTTCTTTATTTTTATCTAACTCGCCAAGTCTATTTCTTAATTGTCCTAGAGGAATATTTACTGCATTTGGTATCTCAAACGCCATAAGTTCTGCTTCTTCTCTTACATCAAGAAGTAGCGCATCCTTATGATTATTCTTTACATCCCAACCAGAAAATTCAACCATACCATCCATAACATTTTGAGCTGTGAATCCGGCCATATTTACTGGATCTTTAGCTGATGAAAATGGTGGTGCATATGCTAATTCTAATTTTTTAAGATCAAAAACATTTCCACCCAATCTCATAGTAGTCGCTATAGTATCGATTCTTTTATCAACACTATCCATACCAACTATTTGTGCGCCATATATCTTCGTTCCATCCATACTAAATATTAACTTTATTGTTAGTGGCACTGCTCCTGGATAATATCCAGCATGAGAGTTTTGAGTTACATAAATCTTTCTATAGTCTACATTTTCCTTCAATCCTTCTCTAATAAGCATTTTTTCGTTTGTACCAGTTGAAGCTACAGATAAATCAAATACTTGAGCTACTGAAGTTCCCATAGTCGCTTCATAAACCTCTTTTTTGCCTGCGATATTATTTGCTACAATTCTACCTTGCTTATTAGCTGGTCCAGCCAAAGCAATCATAGTCTTTCCTCCCATGACAAAATCATTAACTTCGATAACATCACCTACGGCATATATGTTTTCATCAGAAGTTTTCAAATATTCATCAACTACGATACCGCCTCTTTGGTTAATCTCAAGCCCTGCTTCTTTAGCAATTTGACTATTTGGTCTTACACCAATAGACAGTATTACCATATCAGCTTCAATTTCACCAGAATCTCCTAGCTTTACAGCCACTCTATTTCCTCTATCTTCAAAGCTTTCCACAGAATTATTAAGCCTTAAATCAACTCCATTTTGCACGATATTTTCATGAAGCATTTGAGCCATCTCAA
>JAAYEL010000049.1 GCA_012728755.1 Tissierellia bacterium
ACTTTATAAAGCTATAGATATACATTGAAAACATCAAATAAAAAGGTTATCTCTAAGAGATAACCTTTTTCATATTTTTAGTTTTTCAAAAACTTTATCCACCATCGGTCCTTTTAGTTTAGTCAAAACCCAAGCTCCACCTACACCTAGTGCTAGAGTGTAGTATCCAACAGCTTGTGAGTAGAATTCTCCATCATCTTTATCCTTTTTTGAAAAAGCTATATCTTGCCATGCATAGTTAAATGCTGTTGTGATAAAAGCTACTAAATTTGCAAATTTCTGTGATACTGCATAAATCCCATTAGCTTTCAAGCCTAAGATTTCATTCATAACTACTTTATTTGAAGATTTAAGCGCCCAAAAACTTATCGAGTTTACACTCAAAGGAAGTGAGTACTTGATCATCGATTTAAGCATGCTGTCACTCTTATCTCTTTTAAACAATTTTCTTAATAACTTTATCCTAAACTCTAAGAATACAATTTGAGCTAGATTCCCAAGTATCATAGATAAAAGTAATGCATCTAATCCCCAAGAAAATTTGACTATGAATATATAATTAGAAAGAGAAAGTACGAATGTATTGATAACTCCAGATATGGCAAAACCAATATTATCTTCAACCCCTCTTGCTCCAAATTGGTAAATATATGAGATAGCAAGTAAAAGACCAAGAAGATATATCTGCAATATATTGTTGATATCAAATATAAAGTTTAGAATCAACACTATAGCTGTACCTACTAATGTAGATACGAACATAACCTTTCCTAGCGCACTAAACACTCTATTCTTATATGATTCTTCCGAGGAATCATGTAAAAACCTTATGAGAGCTGACCAAATCTCTACAAATAAAACTGGGATAACTGCATTAACGTATGTAAGTATTAAATCAAATTCTCCCATCGATTCTGTACTGATATATTTTGTATATAAAGGTATCATAAAAAATGATACGACTTTAGATAATACTGTACCTATAAAAAATATTACGGATGTCTTAAAAAATCTTTTAAATCCGCTTGCTCCAAACTTCACTCTATTTTCCTTCGCTAGTCGATACTAGCGCCCTTTCTTGTTTACTTAGCAAATTTATTAATCTAATTATATGCTATAAATAAATATTTAGAAATAATATAATTCTTAATATCGTAATATTCAGATTAATAGATATCTATATGTACACCGTATACATATACGTTGCTGATTTTTTTTGAATTATTATTGAATGCTATTTGCATTGATTTACTAAAATATCAATTCTTTATTTATACTTATAAATGAATTTAGTTATTAATATATTTCTACATATTAATTATACCATATTATTTTGAATATATCTTTATATCCCCTAATAAACATTTAATGTTTATCCTATATATTATACTACATAAAAAAATAGCTTCTTCAATTTTGAAGAAGCTAAGGTTATTTATCTTTAATCCATTTTGTAAGTTACTTCTACGGCTGGTGTGGCTTTAAGAGCTGATATTAGTGTTGGTACTGCTCCAAGTCCTACAAATAAATATAATAAACCGATATCTTTTGCATAAGCAGATGGTTCAACTGCATCATGAACATACTTAAATGCTTCCATAAATGGAACTTTAAAGTAGTCTGCTATATCCCATGCCCAAGTAATCCTATTTGCCAGATATGTCATCAGTATCATGACAACTGCAATAATCACAATAGCTTTGATATCAATTTTTCCACCCATTAAAGTATATCCCTTAATAGTTGCTATCGCCATTATAAATCCTGATATAGCTGCTACAAATCCTAATTTATAGAAAAGTATAATTGCTGCACCACCAATTAAAGAGCCAATGATCGCTCCAATAACTGCTGTAAATACATTATCTTTTCTTGCGACTTCTGATTGATGAGCTTCATGAATATCTCCTGCTACTTGTGCGTAACAATCGTCACAATAGTTTCTATAAACTCCTGCTATTACTGTATTACTTACGCTAGTACCCGTATGACCATTTTCACATGAGTTTTCATATCCATTTGCTTGAAGATATCTAACAGTATCTGTCATAGCTGCTACTAAGTTATCTTGTTGAGCATCTTTCTTAATAGCACCATTTACGCTTACTACCAATCTATTACCTTGAGCTACTATCGCAGGGATAGCTTTGCTTTCTTTTCTTAAAGGCTTAAAATCTTCCTTATCTAAGGCTTCATTTGTTCCTCTTTTCTTAACACTAAAAATCAATGACCAATAGTTTTCGTCATATGTGCCCATGCTGTCCCCACCTGATGTGGCGATTACTGAGTAACCTTCTACTACACCGTGAACTGTAGGTGTTGAATCATCTGGTGTTAACCCAAAAGCATCGATTAGTGTTTGTTGTCTAGCCAATTCTCTTTTATTCATAATACCTCCTATATAATATCATTATAATATAACAGCTTAATACCCAGTTCAAGTATTTTAACACTTAAAAATATAAATATTTAGTCATGATAACTAGGTAATGATTGTTATTTTTTGCTTTTCATGATAGATACAAGCCTTGAGGAGTGTTTACATTTCTCATTTTACCCAAAAAGTAGAATAGAGTCAGAATATATATTCTGACTCTATTCGTTATATTAATAAATGTTAATATTTTTATTTATTTTCTAGTACCAAATATACCTCTAGTAATTTGTCTACCTATTTCTCTACCTACAGATCCTATTACATTATTTGTAAATCTATCGAAGAAACCAGATTTTCTCTTAGACTTGGCTTGTTCTTCTTTCTTTTCTTCTCTTTCTTTTTCTTTAAGAAGTTTAGCTTGTTCTTTTTCTAATTCCTTTTCTTGTTGAGCTCTTAACTTATCTTCTTGGGCTTGTTTTTCAGCTAAGAATCTTTGCTCTTCTAATTCAGTATTTCTAACACTGATTAACTCATATGCTGATTCATTATCAACGTAATCAGAGTATTTTTCTGAAAGTTCAGATGAGTTTATGATAGACATCCTTATAGATGGATCAACCACGCCAATCTTAGATTGAGGAGGATTGATTATAGTTTTTTCGGCAAATGTTGGTTTAGCATCTTCATCCATAACTGATACGATTGCTTGGCCGACTTTTAAGTTCATAATCTCTTCTTCTAAGTCTTGTCCTTCTTTTTGTCTAAAACTTTCTGCTATAGATCTAACTTCCTTTTGTTCTTTAGGAGTGTATGCTCTTAATGTATGTTGAATTCTATTACCACATTGAGCTAATACAGTTTCTGGTATATCTGTTGCTTTTTGAGTGACAAAGAATATACCTACACCCTTTGATCTAATAAGTCTAGATATAAGTTCTATTTTTTCAAGTACAGCGGTATTTTTAGTGTCAAAAAGCATATGTGCTTCATCAAAGAAAAATACTATCTTTGGTTTATCTAAATCTCCAACTTCTGGTAAGTTTTCGTAAAGTTCTGATAAAAGCCATAATAAAAATGTAGAATAAAGCATAGGATAGTTAAAAAGTTTTTCACTTGATAATATATTTATAACTCCTTCGCCATTTTCGTCCAATCTAATGAAATCTGTGATATCGAAGTCTGGTTCTCCAAAGAATTGTTCAGCTCCTTGTTGTTCTAATACTAATAAGCTTCTTAATATAGCTCCTACTGATTGTTTGCTTATATTTCCATAAATAGTAGTAAATTCAGCTGCATTATCACTAATATAGTTAAGCATAGAGCGTAAATCTTTTAGATCTATTAGAAACCAACCATTTTCATCAGCTACCTTAAAGCAAATATTTAATACTCCTTCTTGTGTAGCATTTAAGCCTAAAAGTCTAGAGATAAGTATTGGTCCCATCTCTGACACAGTTGTTCTTAGCTGGATACCATTTTCTCCAAATACATCAAAGTATTCAACAGGAAATTTCCTTGCTTCAAAATCTTCGATACCGTTGTTTCTAACTCTTTCCATAATATTTTCGTCAACATTTCCTGCTTGACTCAAGCTGGCAACATCACCTTTTATGTCTGATAGAAATACTGGGATGCCTAATTTAGAAAGATTTTCCGCCATAACTTTTAAAGTAATTGTCTTACCACTTCCTGTAGCTCCGGTAATAAATCCATGTCTATTTAGTTTAGATGTATTAATATATACTGGATTTTCTCCCTTTCCTATTAAAAACTTTTCACTCATAATATATTCCTTTCATATCTATATTTCTTAATTAATATTATATGATAGAATCCTAAATCTTACAATTCAATTACAATTTGCCTTTTTTTTTGATTTTATTTTACATGGCGTTGTATACTGAGTATGAAGATAATAATTGTATACAATATTTTCTTAAAGGAGGTAAATATGAAAAAGAATATTTCAAAACTATTTATCCTGCTTATCTTGGTTATCTTCACATTGACTTCTTGTGACCTGATTAATAATGCAACTATGAATTTTGATGGCACAAAACCAATAAAGAAAACTCAGAATGAAAATTCTAATTATATTGATAGAGATAAAGATAGTGATACGAATGTAAGCGGTGATAAAAAGAAAAAAAATGAAGATGGTAAGAAGCAAGTGTCCAAAAATGATGACACTAAGGTGCCCGACAAGAAAAGACCTGGCGAAGGCAAAAATAAAGATGTTATATCGCATCAAAAACATCCAAATAGTAATAAAAATAAGCCTAAAAATAAGCCTTCTAAACAAGACAAACAACCAGAAAATAATACTGAAGTAGAACCTTCTAAAGTAGATAGTTCTTCATTGAGTGTTAAGCCAGGTAAAAATCATAATGAAAAAGCTAATTCATATGCTTATAGTGTAAGTGATGTTAAAGATAAGATGTATGATACATCATTTAAAGAAAAGAAAATAGCATTTTTAACATTTGATGATGGACTTAATAATGTTATCACGCCTAGAGTTTTAGATACCTTGAAGGAAAAAAAAGTACCAGCTACTTTCTTTGCTATAGGTAGTAGTATAAATGATGACAATAAAGATATCCTAAAGAGAGTTTATGACGAAGGTCATGGACTTGCGACTCATTCGACTAATCACGACTACAGCATGCTATATCCATATGGTAAAGCTGATGCTGATTATATCGTAAGCGAATATAAAGACCAACTTGGTAGATATAGAAAATATCTTGGTGATGATTTTGATACTAAGGTTTGGCGTTATCCTGGTGGACATATGTCTTGGCGTAAAAAACCGCTTAGGATTGCCGATGAAGCTTTGGCTAACCTTGGTGTTAATTGGGTTGATTGGAATTCAATGAATGGAGATACACAAAGTAAATCCATTACGAATATAAATGATATACCCAGACCACATTCGATAGACGATGCAGTTAGAAATGTTAGGATTTCCACTCAATTATGGGGTTCTCCTAATGTTATAGTAGTGCTTATGCATGACGCTCCAGATAAGACAATCACGGCCGATTCATTAGCTCAAGTTATAGAATTTCTTAAAAACGAAGGTTATGAATTCGGTATCCTTAGCTAATAATTTTTTATAAAAAACAACAGCGACTTGGTGACCCCCTTGAAGCTGTTGTTTTTTGTTTAAATTATTTTTTTTTGATAATCTCATCAAGAGTATGCCAAGCTAGTACAGCGCATTTTACCCTTGCTGGTAATACTTTAATATTTTCAAAGACGATGGCATCTTCTAATTTTTCAAGTTCTTCCTCGTCTTCAATCTCACCTTTTATCATGCCGATAAAAGTTTCGGCTAATTCTCTTGCATCTTCGACGCTCTTTCCTTTAATCGCGTCAACCATCATGGAAGGTGATGCTTGTGAGATGGCGCATCCTACGCCTTCATAGCTAGCATCTTTAACTATACCATCTTCAATCTTTAGATTTAATGTTATCTCATCTCCACAACTAGGATTATGTCCTAATTCTGTATGAGTTTTATCCTCTAATGGCCTTTTATTAAATTTATTATTAGAATGTTCTCTAATTAATTCTGTATATATTTGTTTAAGCTCCATCTATTAGCATCTCCTTTACTAAACTTAATGAATCGATAAATTTATCAATTTCTTCTTTTGTATTATAGACACCTACACTCACCCTGCAAGTTGAATTTATCCCTAAATATCTATGAAGTGGCTGAGTACAATGATGTCCTGTCCTAATGTCAATATTTTGGTAGTCCAGTATAGAGGCCACATCATGAGGATGTACACCTTTAACATTAAAGCAAATATTTGTACCCTTAGGGTTGTTTTTTGGATAGTATATCTCCAAATAGTCTAGTTCTCTCATCTTATCTACTGCATAAGATGCTAATTCAGATTCGTATTTTGATATATTGTCCATTCCAATGGAATTTATAAAATCAATAGCTTTTCCTAGTGCATATACACCACCAACATTTTGTGTACCAGCTTCAAATTTTTCTGGAGTTGGGGCAAATGTTGTTTTTTGTTCATAAACATATTCGATCATATCTCCACCATAATTAAATGGTTGCATATCATCTAGGATTGCTTTTTTTCCATACAAAACTCCTACACCCATCGGTGCAAAAAACTTGTGTCCCGAAAATGCGTAAAAATCACAATTTAGATCCTTCACATCTACTTTATGATGCGCTGTATATTGAGCTCCATCTATGACAGTTATAGCTTTATATTCATGAGCTTTCTCAATCATACTTTTTAATGGTATATCACAAGAAAGTACGTTTGAAGCAGCTGTTAAGGCAACTATCTTAGTGTTTTCATTTAATTTTTTTTCATAGTCATTTATATCTAAGCTATAGTCATCATTTAAATAGAAATACCTTAGAGTTGCTCCAGTTAATTTACAAATATGTTGCCAATTTACAAGATTAGAATGATGTTCTGCTATGGAAAGCAATACTTCATCCCCTGCTTTTAACGTATTTAACCCATATGCGTATGCTACCAAGTTTAAAGATTCAGTGGCAGATCTAGTAAAAATAATTTCATTTTTAGATTCAGCACCTATAAAATCAGCTACTTTTTTTCTAGTATCCTCATATGCTTTTGTCGCTTCGTATGAAAGTTTATATGCCCCTCTATTTGGGTTAGCATTTAGACCAATATAAAATTCATTTAATGCATCTATTACCATTTGTGGTTTTTGACTAGTAGCAGCATTATCTAAATATATTAGATTCTTAGTTTTTTCATTTTTTAGGTATGGAAATTGCTCTCTAATTTTATTGATATCCATATTTTTTTCCTCTATTTTGTGATTCCCTCATGAATGAAATGTTTTATATCTTCTTTTAGCTTTTCATCAGGTATTAGGTCAATGGTTGGCACCATTTTAGCTTCTACTACAATTCCCTTTGCTTCCTTCTCATTCAATCCTCTACTCATAAGATAAATCAACATGTCTTGATCTATACGTCCTGCAGATGCTGCATGATTTCCTACGATATCATGTTCAGCAGCAAGTAAAAGTGGTAGTGCTATTGATTTAACTTCTTCGTCAATAAGAGTAAGAAACTCTTCTTCGCTTCCTTCAGATCCATGTGAACCTGTCTTAAAATCAAGTGTTCCTACAAATCTCTTTCTAGCTTTATCTTTTAGTGCTCCGTTTATAAGCATATCAGATTTAGTATGATCACCTATATGATTTATATGATAATTTGCATCATGTTTTCTCTCACCATCTACAAAATAAGCACCACTTATTGTTGATTTAGCACCACTTTCTAAAAGATTAGCCTTATAATTTGTATATGTTTCTTTAGCGCCTAAGTCTACTTCTATAAGTTCAACTTCTGCATTTTCTGCTATATCAGATACGATGGAAAGAAGATTAATGCCCTCATGTGATAACTTTTGAATCAATACTAATTTAAGATGTGAGTTTTTCTCAGCCTTTATCTTAAACAAAGTATTTTTGAAAAATTCAACATTATCGCTACTTTCATAATCGTAAATCAAAGTTAGTTTTGCATTTTCTTTAAGATATATGTTTTGTAAGTCAATTAGTTCATATTGTGAACCTTCAAGCTTAATATCATATCTTCTATCTAAGCTCTCATCTTCATCAACTAAGATATTATTTGTCCAATTTCTATATTTTTCATTTATTTCTAAAGCTTCCTTTGAGACCCCATATTCTAGTTTTTCAAATGTCGTTGTAAAATGCTCTGGAAGTTGTGTTAATTCGTCCTCGTATTGTGTAAAGGCTACTTTGTCAATATATGGGATTTTTGTCTCTCCATTATTAGCTACTAGCCATCTCCATGTCAATTTAGGAAGTGTATTTGTTTTTGTCATATTACCCTCCTAACCTATAGAACCTTCAAGTTCTAGATTTATTAAGTTATTCATCTCTACAGCATATTCAAGAGGTAATTCCTTGGCTATAGGTTCAGCAAATCCACGAACTAGCATAGATTTAGCTTCCTTCTCACTAATACCTCTACTCATTAAGTAGAAAATCTTATCGTCATCTATCCTACCGATTTTTGCTTCATGTCCTAAATCAACATCATTGTTGTCTATAATTATCGCTGGAATAGTATCTGAAACTGACTGATTATCAAGCATCAAAGATTCACATTCAACAGTTGATTTAGAACCTTGAGAATTCTTTGTAAATTTTACTAATCCTCTATATGTCGCTATACCGCCTGATTTGGAAATTGATTTAGACATAACTGTCGATGATGTATTTGGTGCACCATGAACAATTTTTGCTCCCGTATCAAGATTTTGTCCATCTCCGGCAAATGAAATACCTGTAAATTCTGATTTAGCACCTTCTCCTAATAAATAACTTGAAGGATAAAGCATAGAAACTTTAGAACCAAAAGATCCAGAAATCCATTCTATCTTACCATTTTCTTTTACGATAGCTCTTTTTGTATTTAAGTTATACATATTTCTTGACCAGTTTTCAATCGTTGAATAACGAAGAGTCGCATCTTTCTTTACATATAGCTCAACACCACCTGCGTGAATGTTTACCACATTGTATTTAGGTGCAGAACATCCTTCAATAAAGTGACAATAAGCCCCTTCTTCAACCACTATAAGTGTATGTTCAAATTGTCCTGCTCCTGGAGCATTCAATCTAAAGTATGATTGAAGTGGTATATCTACCTTAACTCCCTTTGGCACATAAACAAATGAACCACCTGACCATACAGCATAATGAAGCGCTGCATATTTGTGATCATTTGCTGGGATAGCATTCATAAAATATTCCTTTACTATCTCTGGATATTCCTTCACGGCCGTATCCATATCTGTATAGATAACCCCTTGTTCTAGAAGATAGTCTTTAACATTATGATAAACCACTTCTGAATCATATTGAGCTCCTACACCTGATAGGGCATCTATCTCTGCTTGAGGTATCCCTAAATCGTAAAATGTATTTTTTATATCATCTGGCAAATCATCCCAAGCGCCCTTCATGTCTGATTTAGGCTTTATATATGTGATGATATCATCTATATTTACTTCGCTAATATCTGGTCCCCATACTGGATTATCAATCTCATAGAAAAGCTCAAGACCTTTTAGTCTTCTTTCAAGCATCCACTCTGGTTCACCTTTTTCTCTAGATATCTCGCGAACTATTTCTTCAGTTAGTCCCTTTTCAGAAATCTTTGACCATTCAAACTTATTCTTTTTATCAAAGACCCCTCTTTCAATATCAGATACTTGTGTTCTTTTTCTACTCATTAATCTCACCTTCTCTGAATGCTTTGTATCCTTCATTTTCGATTTGTTCGATAAGTTCTGGACCACCTGTCTTAACAAGTTTTCCATCTACTACTATATGAACAAAATCTGGATTTAGATATTCAAGTATTTGGCTATGATGTGTGATAATTAGAACTGACTTATCTTCAGTTAAGAAGTTTTTAACTCCTTCAGATACTATCTTTGTAGCATCAACGTCAAGACCAGAGTCCGTCTCATCTAGCATAACAAATTTAGGATCAAGAATCTTCATTTGAAGTATCTCATTTTTCTTCTTTTCACCACCAGAAAAACCTACATTCAAATATCTTTGAGAATATGCCTGATCGAAGCTTAACTCTTTCATAGCTTCTTTAAGTTCTTTTCTAAACTTCAAAATTGGCACGTTTTCACCTGTAACGGCCATCTTAGCAGCTCTTAAAAAGTTTTCAACGCTTATGCCTGGTACTTCTTGAGGTGTTTGATAGCTCATAAAAATGCCTAATTTAGCTCTTTCATCTGCAGCCATCTCAGTAATATCTTCACCTTCAAAAAATATTTGTCCTTCTTCTACACTATATTTAGGATGAGCCATGATAGCATTAGTAAGTGTTGATTTACCAGCACCATTTGGTCCCATTACTACATGAATCTCTCCTTTATTTATCTTTAAATCAATACCTTTAAGTATTTCCTTATCTTCTACATTAACTTTAAGATTTTTAATTTCTAACATAAAACTCTCCTTATTTTTTTCCTACTATTAAAGTATACCGATTTTGTCGGGATTAGTCAACGAACGCGAACAAATCAAACATTTCAAAAGGATAATACCCGCATAAAAAACAGAGGCAATTATTTAACTGCCTCTGGGATGTTATTTTAAAATATTCTATTTGTAACTATGAATTGAAGGGATTAAAGTATTTACTCCAATATATGTAAATACAACACAGATAAATCCTATAACAGCAAACCATGCTGCTTTTTCTCCCTTCATACCCTTTACCTTTCTCATATGAAGATATGCAGTATAGATAATCCAAGTGATTAATGACCATGTTTCTTTTGGATCCCATGCCCAATATCTACCCCAAGCTTTTTGAGCCCATAGTGCACCTGTGATAATAGTTAGAGTTAGGAAAAAATATCCTAACATAATAGCTCTGTAGCTTATATTATCAAGATTTTGTGCTTCAGGTAGTTTAACCTTAACACTATCTGGATGCTTTTGTTTTACCAAATACATAGCAGCTACACCACACGCTACCGCAAAAGATCCATATCCTATGATAGCCATAGAAACATGTATAGCTAGCCATCCACTTTGAAGCGCTGGCATTAGTGGCCTAACCTCTTTATTTTGCATTGCTGCATATCCAATGATAAGAAATAGTATTGGAACTACGAAAGCTCCTATAGAGCTATATTTATATTTTGTCTCAAATATGATTAAAAATAGGGCTATCCCCCAAGCAAATGACGTAGCAAACTCATATTGGTTAGCAAGTGGAAATCTACCTGCACCTATACCTCTAGCGATGATAGCAAGTGTATGTATGCCAAATGCGATTTTTAATATTATTGAAGCATATTTACCAATCTTTTCTTTATGAGATATTAATACTGCAAAGTAAAGTACCATAGAAATCAAATATGATAATACCGCTACAGTAAACAATATATCTTCTAATTTTCCAAAGTTATCTAACATATCTATTCCTCTTTTTTATTCTCTCTTGGTCCGTAAAATGCTATAAATATCCCAGCTAAAAGCATCATGGCTCCTAGACCTGTCCATATAGCAAATGAGTCTTTTCTTATATCAAGAACTGGAAAATGCCTAGCATCCTTAAACCTAATAGTATAATCCATTATCTCAATATCTTTGTTCAATTCAACTAAATCTTGCTTTACAGCTCGACCTAAATAATATGCAGTATATTCAACCATCGGATTTTGAAGTTTTTGTGATGCATTATATATGCCATCTTCTCTTAACTCAACATCGGGATATAACTTAGTCATCTGTACGTAAATCTTATCCTCATCAGCAGCTACATACTCACTTTCAAAAAGTACTGCTTCTCCTATTTCCTTACCATCTTTCTTAATTTGTGCATCTACAGCAAATCCAAAAGATGCTTGTGAAAACTGATATCCCCTTACAGTCATAGGATGATTTACCTCTATCAATCCCTCATCTAAAAGTTCATCTGTATTTTCATCATATATCTTGGCTTTAGTCCTATATGTCTCTACACTTTCATCAGATCTTAGGATAATATCAAATGACTCGATATCTACCTTAAGACCCGTACCTTCTGCAATAGTTGTAGTACCAGGGACATTGTATACAGAAGACGAAAATGCAAAAATATTTCCTAATGAAAAAAATAATATCGTAACTAATATCCCCATATGAAGTATCCATGAACCTATCTTAGCAGATGCCAACTTGATACCTCCCTTTTTGTATAGAAGTATGATAGGTCTAATCCTAACAACAACACATAAAAGTAAACTAATACAAAGAAGTATCGTGATCCCTATATACCACCAAGAAGTATATGTCTTATGTAGTCCAACAAACCATATAACATTCCCAAAATCTCCATAATTTGCTAAGTAAAATTCCTTTGGCATGTTTTGAGCTATTAATGTACCCCCAATACTCGCTAATCCCAATAGAAATAATATGCTTATCGCAAACTTCATCGATATTAAGAAATTTACTAACTTTTTCAATAAAGCCTCCATTATGAAAATTAGGAATTAAAATTATTCCTAACCTATATAAAATAAAGGGAGCATTCGCTCCCTTTTGTTACTAAACCTCAAGTAGCTTTAGTCCTTCATCTATCAATTCATCTGCATGTTTTAGATATTCTTTTTGTTTTGTATTATTGTGGAATCCTTCTCCATTTTCTACAAATACATAATCCCAATAAAACTGTGCTTCTCTATGTATATCTTGACATTTTGTCAGATTTTCACCATTTAATGATCCATCTTCCTTCTTAGCAGCTAATTTATTAATATAGTCTTCTAGTTTAAGCGCTACTTCTTCAGTCATCTCTACAACTGGTTTTTGAATAGATTCGGCTAGTTTAACTATACCTTGTTCATCCATGTTAAAGTGACATGATAGACAGCTTTCTTTAGCTGTAAATAATGGAGATGTCCAATGATGTGATTTTATTTTCTTTCCATCTTGTTCAACTGTTGGCATATGACATGTGATACAGTCAAGTCCCATCTTTTCATGAACGCTTCCTTCGAAAGTCTCTGTTTCTGGGTGCTGTGCCTTGATTAACTTCGCTCCTGTTTTTGGATGTTCCCAATCATAAAAGCCATTTGCCTGTTGATGTGCATAAGCTTTATCGCAACCTAGTCCTTGATCCCAAGGAAGAGTTGTTAGGTTCTCATCTTTTGTCATATAGTAGTCTACGTGACATTGAGCACAAGTTGTTTGTTTGCTAGTCAATTGTTCTTTGTTGTCGTTTTTCTCTAATGCACTTATTAAGTGCGCTCTGTTTAAGTGTACTACTCCTGGTTCTTCTCCATGACAGTCATAGCATGTAAATCCAATTGTTACATTTTCTTTTACAAATTCTTCAAAGTTTGCCATCGCAGCCCCTTTGTCCTTAGCTAAGGCCTCTGCATATTGAGATACTTTACAGTCTAGACAGCTTGCACCCTTTTTAGGTCTAGCAGTATTAACAACATCTTCTAGTGCATAACTATGCCCTCTAGCTCTGTCGTATTGAACAGCAAATACGAATCCTTCGTAAAATGTTTTCAAATATGGATACTTTTCTAGATAATCATGAGGTTCAGATCCTCCATATGTACTGGCTTTCATTTCGCTATTTTTGTTAAAACTAGCTACTATTTCTGGATAGTGTTCTTGCCACTCTTCTACCTTCACGATACCCTTTGGACCTTCTTTTGAAGATACGACCTCTGACTCTCCTGATGTCTTGCCATCTTCAGGCTTTTTAGTCTCATCTTGTTCGGTAGGCTTTGTAGTATCAGTGTTAGGCTTAGTACAGCCGGTAACGATTAAAGAGAATATTACCAAAAGCAATAACAAAACTTTAGCTTTATTTCTCATAGCTTCACCTCCTAAAGCTTATCTAAGTATATTTTACCAATATTTTCTCAATATGTAAACATTGCGAAAAAATATCAATCTTTTTACATAAATAAAAAGAAGCTGCTACTAGCAGCTTCATGTTTACGAATACCATCTTGGTGTTTGTGTTGAAGAAAGATAATAGTCGGCCATTCTTAGATATGATTCTTCCACACCTTTTAGGTCTTTTTGCCCAGCCAATATTTTTTCTTCTAAAATCTCTTCATTTTCTAATATCTCTTCTTGATTGAAAGGATATATCCTTCTCATTTTCTTTTCTTGTTCTTTGATATTTTCGATTTCTTTTAATAGTTCACCTTCATTATCTTTAGTCTTTAGTAATCTAATTTCTTTAGCCTTGCTCGAAAGATTAAATACTCTTTTCCAGTTGGCATCCTCTAAAGCTTTATTGAATCCTGTCCATAGCGATACAGCCTTGCTATTTTTATTTATTAGCGGACTTGTTCTTGACACCAACATCTCCATCCTATCCTTTATATTTTTTGATAGGTAAAATGTCAATTCTTTTATCTCTTTGTCATTTTTTTTGATATTTTCTTCAAGTTCAAGAATCTGTCTTTCTAAATCAAAATACTCTTTTCGTGCGTTGTACTCTAATAAGTTTTCACTTGTAACCGAGCTTTCTTGTGGCATGAAAAAAGTAGCTTCAAGCTTTTTATTGATAATCATGGTATCATATATCTTTCTCATCCTATTTAACTCTATATCCCCAAAGTTTTCGATATATTTTTTCTCTAATACCAATCTATAAAAATATTTACTGAAGATTAGATTTGTAAAATCATCAATATATTTTCTTCTTAAATCTATATCCATAATTAACCCCCTAACCAGTATTTGTCTATTTGTTCTTTTGTAAGCGATCTAGCAAAATCTCTTTTTATATGCAATAACGAAATAATATCTTCAAGTATCATATATAGTCTAGCTCTTGATTCGAATTCCTCTCTATCTGTAGGAAGCTTTGACTTTCTAAAATACTCTCTAAGATTTGCACCTTCCTCAAGTAATCCTTCAACAGTATTTGTCTCATGATATTCGCTAATAATCTTATTGATATAGTCTGCGATTATTTTTGACTCCTCTCTAGGTTTATCTATACGTTTAGTGGATTCAAAAATCTTATCAAGAAATGCTAATTGTTCTTTACGCATATTAAAATATTCTATCATATAATTCTCATCTGTAAAGATAAGATTGTCGGAATGTTCAGTAAGTCTTTTGTGAGCTTCATTGATATATTTCTTTATTTCCTTAAGTTGATTATTAATATAAATGTCATATAGCTCAACAACCTCTTGCTTATCTACTATTTGATATATACCCCTTAACTTGTTTTGAAGCAAATCAAACATCCTCTTAATCCTTGTATCTAGCTCATCTTTTTCCTTGTCAAAATTAATAGAAAATACTGGACCTAGTATATTAACAACTACTCCAACGCCAACTCCGATAACAAAAATCCAAGTCTCATTAACAACCATTTCCATACTAGTATTACCTGTATCTAAAAAATGTGTAGCCATAACTGCATTAGTTGAGATAATTTCTGGCATATCTAAAAAGGAGAAAAATGCTGCAAATAGCAAAACAAATCCTCCATAACTTATTACATTAAAGCCATAATTGTTAAAAATAATGATGCTCAATATAACCATCCAGACAAAGCCAAAAAGTCTTTTTATCGACAACTTAATAGTCTCTTTTCTAGTATTTTGAACTGTAGCAAGGGTGATTATCCCTGCAGCAGCTGCGTATCTTAAATCCATCAAATAAGATATATATATTGAAATGGCCATAGCTATCGCTATTTCCATGTTAATCCTTAAATTCATTTTTGCACTTAAATTTTTCAAATTCTCACCTCACTTTAATATTACCATATATCATTATACCCTAAAGTCACAAGAGAAATATTTATATGCTAAATCTTAATGATTTGCAAATATCTACGCTTTAATTTATAATCTAAGTAATCAGTTTATCTGAATAGGAGGATTGTTATGACAGATTTTAATAACGGATCAGTAAAA
>JAAYEL010000050.1 GCA_012728755.1 Tissierellia bacterium
AAAGCGCCAAGGGAATCGCCAAGAAAATTGCCAAGGAAATAAGCAACAAAATAAAAAGACCTCACCAAGAAATTGAATCTTTCATTAATCAGGTATCAACAAATTGTCGATTTTAAAAAATCTCCTTTTGTTAGACAAAGTGAACTGCTCCTTGTCAAGTGGACAATGAAATAACTAAAAGTAAATATTATGCAGCTAAGGCTTGGTTTCTCATTTGAAGAGGAGCTAAGCCTTTAAATTTTTTCTGGTATCTCAAATTATTGTAAAAATATATATATTCTTCAACTGCTAGTTCAAGTTCTTCATAGGTATCAAATTTACTAAGATAGTACATTTCGCATTTTAAGGTTCCCCAAAAGCCTTCCATAGGGCCATTATCAATACATCTTCCAACTCTTGACATACTTTGTGTACAACCAGTATCATTTAACATCTTTCTAAAGGTATGAGATGTATACTGATAGCCACGGTCACTATGAAATAGAGGCTTAGCATCAGGATTTTCACCAATTGCTAGGTTAAAGGTTCTAAATACAAGAGAATTGTTATTGCTATGTCCCAGTACATAAGAAACTATGCTGTTATCACCTAAGTCTAAAATTGCACTCAAATAAGCTTTATTACCGTCTCCATATTTAAACTCAGTTACATCTGTTAGCCACTTTTGGTTAGGTTTTTCTGCTTTAAAATCTCTAGCTAATATATTTTCTGCTATTACTTCTGGTTTACTAGCTATATAATTTTTCCGCTTTCTACGTATTACAGATTGTAGTCCCATTCTTCTCATTAATCTTCGTACAGTTTTAACGTCATAATGACGTTTGTCTACGACTTCAATTTCTTGAGTTATTCTCCTCACACCATAGATACCTTTAAATTTTGTGTAATATTCTAAGATCTTTTCTGATACCCAATCTTCTTCAGTAGGCTCTGTTTTCTCAGGCTTACTTAGCCATTTGTAATAGCCTGATGTAGACACATTTAATATTTCACACATTACAGTTATTGGATAGTCCTTTTCTTTCTTTGTTTCATTGATAGCTACATATTCTACTTCTTCTTTCTTGTAGTAGATACCAAACGTATTTCGACTTCTTGGAGTTTTTTTTTAAGCTCTTCTTCTATTTGAAATCTCTCGATTTTGGCTTTTAGTAGTTTGTTTTCTGCTTTTAACTTTTCTACTTCATCCATATCTTCTATGGATTTACCACGACCTCTATTATCTTTTAATGCAATTATGCCTTTATCATTGTATTTAGATACCCAGCTATATATTTGCTGATATGATACTTCATATTCGTTAGCAGCGGATACATAGTCAAGCCCATTTTTCAAGCAATACTCAACAATTTCTATTCTTTCATCATAGGTTGTTTTTCTACCTTTTCTCATAATCATACCTCCACCAAGCTTGTAAGAGTTTAGTTCCTTATGATTATTATACATCTTTACCCATGACATTACTTGTGAACGATCTGTAATTTTATACTTTAAAGATAATTGTAAATATGATATTCCACCATTTAGATATTCAATTGAAACCATTTGTTTAAAATCAGGAGAATAGGATTTATTTGTATGAGTTTCATTAAACACCGAATCTCCAAACACCTTATACCTTGCCACCCATTGTCTTAGAGTTGATTCGTCAAATCCGTGATTCTGTGCTAGTTGCCGTAATGATCCTAAACCGTTTATATACTCCATCACAACCTTTATTTTCATTTCTTTATCAAACTTAACTTTTCTTGACATAACAAAACTCCTTCCATAATGAACAGTTTTTATTATTTAACTGTCTACTATGGAAGGAGCATATCATTTTTATTGGAGCGATTTTTAT
>JAAYEL010000051.1 GCA_012728755.1 Tissierellia bacterium
ATATCCAAACAAGTCCTTGATTTTCTCTATCAAAATAAAGGAAATCTCTCGGCCTAAAATGATCTTTTGGTAAAGGTGTTATTGCTGAAAAGTAGGTACTGAACTTTCCCAGTATTCCTTTTTCGGTAAAATCAAAGTCTTTATCCAATCCAGAGCTTACTGCTGTAAATGGAGGCAATTCGATTATTCTAAATTTCATATTATCTCCTGTAGCTAGTTTTCTAGCTTACCTATATCTTTCCTATAAGACATATTTTCAAAATGAATTTTCTCAATTGCATCATAGACAGACTTCCTAGAAGAATCAAGAGAGTCTGAGAGTGATACTATAGATAATACACGTCCACCATCAGATAAGATTTTTTGATTTAATTTTTTAGTTCCATTATGATATACAATGATATCTTCTAAATCATCAAGTCCAGTTATCTCATAACCTTTTTGGTATGATTTTGGATATCCTTTAGATACTAATATAGTTGCCATTGCTACATTGTCTTCAAAGTCTAATTTAACTTCTTCGTAGTTTATCGATTGTTCTATATTTTCAAGAAGATCTGATTTAAGTCTTGGAAGAAGTACTTCAGTTTCGGGATCACCAAATCTAGTGTTAAATTCTAGCACGAAAACTTCGTCATTTTGAATAAGATAACCGATAAATAAGATGCCACTAAAGCTCATATTTTCGTTTTTAAGGCCTTCTTCTATCTTAGCTAGTATTTGATTGGATTGAGCTTGATGCACCTCTTTCCATAAAGGATTTGGGCTTATAGCGCCAACTCCACCTGTATTTGGTCCAAGATCCCCTTCATAAATCTTTTTATAGTCCATCGCAGTATCAAATGGATAGATTTTATTACCAGATACAAAGCATAGTAGTGAAGCTTCAAAACCTTTTAGGTATTGTTCGATTACTACAGAACCGCCTTGGTCTTTGAATATATTATCTAAGAATATCTCTTCTAGTGCGTTTTTTGCTTGTTTCTCATCTTCGCAAATATAAACACCTTTACCCTGACAAAGACCATTTGCTTTGATTACTGTTGGATAACCAAAGTCATTAATTGAAGCTAATGCTTGTTCATAGGTATCATAATGAGAATATTTAGCAGTATTTATGCCATATTTTTTCATAAAATCTTTTGCGAATTTTTTACTTCCTTCAAGTATAGCTGAAGATTTTTTTGGTCCAAAAACTTTATGGTTACCTTTTTCAAGATAGTCAACGATTCCATTATCCAAAGGAGCCTCAGGGCCAACTATAGTCAGCTCAACATTATTCTCTTTGATGAAATTCTCAACAACCTCAAAATCATCATGATTGATCTCGGCATTAATGATCTTACCTTGAGAACCACCATTGTGTTTCGATAGGAATATATTATTTACTTTTTCATTTTTAGCAAGCGTAGAAGCAATAGCATGCTCCCTACCACCTGCACCAATTATTAGAATATTCATTATTTCCTCTTAATGTTTAAAGTGTCTTGTACCAGTAAATACTAACGCCATATCGTATTTGTCACATAATTCAATAACATCTTTATCATGTATTGAGCCACCTGGTGATAGACAAGCTTTAACCCCATTTTCATGTAATAGTTCTATAGTATCTTCAAAGAAGAAGCCATCTGATGCTAGGACACATCCTTCAATTTTCTCCCCAGCTCGTTCTATAGCTTTTTCTACAGCCCATGACCTTCTTACTTCTCCAAAACCATAGCCAATAGTTCCTTCATTTTTAACAAGAACTACGCCATTTGAGTTTGCATTCTTGATAGCTTTTATACCAAAAATCATATTATCTAATTCTTCTTGTGTAGGTTGTCTCTTAGAAACTACCTTAAATTCTTCTTCATTATATAATAGGTCATCTTTTTCTTGTACTAACATACCATTCATAACTTCCTTGAATTTAAGGTCTTGCCATTTAGTAGATACAATATTTTCTGATTTAAGTATACGAATATTTTTCTTGCTTTTTAGAATTTCTAAAGCTTCTGGTTCATAATCAGGCGCGATAACAATTTCAATAAATATAGCATTAATTTTTTCAGCAATATATTTTGTTACTGTACTATTGATAGCTATGATACCACCAAAAATTGAGATATCATCACATTCATAGGCTTTATCAAAAGCTTCATTTATATCATCACCACTTCCTATACCAGAGGGATTAGTGTGCTTAACCCCAACAACTGTTGGTCTATCAAACTCTTTTAAGCTCATTACTGTACCTGTTAAGTCATTCATATTATTAAAAGAGATTTCTTTTCCATGTAATTGTTCAAAATCAAATTTATTTTCATTTCTTAGATATCCATCAAGATAGTATGCAGATTTTTGATGAGGATTTTCTCCGTATCTCATAATCGAATCTAATCTTAGTGGTTTTGTTAGGTATTTTGGAAATTGGATCTCATTTATTGAATTAAAGTAATTTGAGATAATACCATCATAATATGCCGTTAATCCAAAAGCTTTACCAGCCAATGCTTTTCTATAGTTTAAATCAACATTATTGTTCTTAATTCTTTCTATCACTTCGTCATAGTCGCTTGGGTCAACAACAATCATAACATCCTTAAAGTTCTTAGCAGCTGCTCTAATCATACTAGGTCCACCGATATCGATATTTTCAACCATAATTGCTTCTTCTTTATCTAAAGAAAGCATCTTTTCGAATGGATATAGGTTATTTACAACTATATCGATAGAACCTATAGCACGTTCTTTTAATGTCGCTACATCTTCTTGATTATCTCTTCTATATAGGATCCCCGCATGTATCAATGGATGAAGTGTTTTTACTCAGCCATCAAGCATCTCAGGAAAACCTGTAACTGAAGATACATCAACTACTTCAACACCATTATCTTTTAGTAAATTAAAAGTACCACCCGTTGATATGATATTATAATCTAGTTCAACAAGTTTTCTAGCAAACTCAACAATTCCCTCTTTTTCAAATACCGAAATCAAAGCATTCTTTTTCATGATTACTCCTTAATATATACTCTATTATTCTCTACTACTAATCTATCTTCACAAAATAGTTTTACTGCTTTTGGCAGTATCTCATGTTCTATTTTTAGAACTTGCTTTTGAAGTTCATTTGCATCCCATTTTTGATCAATATTCAATGATTCTTGGCAGATAATTGGACCAGTGTCAGCGCCATTATCCACAAAATGAACTGTCGCTCCACTTACCTTGCATCCTCTTTCTAAGACCGCTTCATGCACCTTAATACCATAATATCCCTTACCGCCAAATGAAGGTAATAGAGATGGATGAATATTGATAATTCTGTTTTCAAATCTATCCACTAGTACATCCGTTATGATTTTCAAATACCCTGCAAGCACTACCAAATCAATTTCATTTTCTAAAAGTATTTCTAATAATCTTTGGTCGAATTCTCTTGGATTTGTATAGTATTTTCGTGAAATGTACTGCGCTTTTATCCCATGATTTCTTGCTCTTTCAAGCGCATATGCATCCTTAATATTTGATATGACAAGTGAGATTTCTCCATTAAAGTCTTTACCTTGCTTATCTATTAGGGATTGAAGATTTGATCCCGACCCAGATACTAGTACTGCTATTTTTATAGATGACACAATTCTACTTCCTTATTTCCTTCTACTATACTTCCCATCTCAATATATTCAATATCTCTTGTTGATAAATCTTCAAGAATATTATTATAGTCATTTTCAGATACTACTAAAACCATTCCTACTCCCATATTGAATGTTCCAAACATTTCTTTTCTTTCGACATTTCCCCATTTTTCTAGAAGTTTAAAAATCGTTGGTATATCATAGTCTTTTACATCCCAAATAGCTTTTTGATTTTCTTTTAGTACTCTTGGTAAATTTTCATAGATACCACCGCCAGTTATATGGCTGATGGCATGAATGTCATATTTTTCTATCAATGGTAATACATCTTTTACATATATTTTTGTGGGAGTTAACAAAGCTTCCCCGATTGTCATACCTAGCGCTTCTTCATAATCAGATAGTTCCTTTTTAACTACATCAAATAGTATCTTTCTTACTAGTGAAAAACCATTTGAATGAACTCCTGATGAACGAAGTCCTATTAATCTATCTCCGATCTCTACTTTCTGTCCAGTGATTGCTTTTTTTTCATCTACGACACCTACGGCAAAACCAGCTATATCATAGTGGTTTTCTTGGTAGATACCTGGCATCTCAGCAGTCTCACCGCCTATAAGGGCAGCTTGAGATTGTCTACATCCTTCGGCAACTCCTTCAACTATTTGAGCCATTTTCTCAGGAACTAACTTTCCAGTAGCTATATAATCAAGAAAAAATAAAGGTCTTGCTCCTTGGCAAAGTACATCATTTATGCACATAGCAACAGCATCTATACCTATCGTATCGTGTTTATCCATCCTAAAAGCTAAGTCTAATTTTGTACCAACTCCATCGGTACCAGATACAAGAATTGGATTTTCATAGGCATCTTTATCAAGTCTAAACATACCTCCAAATCCACCCAAGTCAGAAACCACTCCCTTAGTAAATGTGGTCTTTACGATGTTTTTAATGAGTTGAACTTCTCTATAGCCTGCTTCCTTATCAACGCCAGCATCTTTATATGTTAATTTCATAATTCCTCCTTGATTGGATAATTGCCAGTAAAGCAGTTATCACAAAAACCTAAACCTTGACATGCTCTTTTTAACCCATCTAATGAGATAAAATAAAGTGAATCTGCACCAATCATATCCCTCAACTCCTCTAATGAAGTATTATGAGAAGCTAGTTTTTCTTGATTACTTATATCAACTGATAGATTGCAGGTATATTTAACTGGAGGAGCAGATATCCTTACATGAACCTCCTTGGCTCCAGCATCTCTCAGCATTTTTACAGTACGTCTTGAAGTAGATCCTCTAACAATAGAGTCATCAACTAAGATGACACTTTTGCCCTTAAGTACCTCTCCTATCGGATTTAGTTTAATATATATGTCTTTTGTCCTTACATCATCATTTGGATTGATAAAGGTTCTTCCGATATATCTATTTTTAATAATCCCATCCTTATATGGAATCTTAGAAGCTTCCGCATAGCCAATAGCAGCTACAAGCCCTGAATCAGGAGCACCCATAACTATGTCAGCCTGTGTTGGGTTCTCTTCATATAAAATTTTACCCATGTTATTTCTAGCTTGATAAACTGATACACCATCCATGTAGCTATCAGGTCTAGACACATAAATCATCTCAAAAAGACATGATTTTTTTTCTTCATTATTCGAGTATTTTATAAACTCGATATTGCTACCTTTAACAACGGCCATTTCACCTATATCAAGCATCTTGATAAGAGTAGCTCCACATGAATCTATGGCACAAGTCTCAGATGCAAAGATATATCCATCATTTAATCTGCCAACACAAATTGGTTTAAGTCCTAATTGGTCTCTAAATGCTATCATCTTATATCTGTCTAGATAAATACCTGCAAATGCACCTTTAAGGCTAGAAAGATATTTTTTAGAGTCTTCTGTAGATCCCTTCAAATTATTTACCAAATCATAAAGGATGAAATCTTCATTTAGGATATTTCCGTCAATAGCTACTAAGCAATTTTGTCCTCTAAACTTAAATTCTTCCGGAAGGATTGGCTGTCTTAAATCATAGTCAAGATATTCGCCGTATTTAACATGAGCGATACCTTTATTTCCAGGAAGGGATGATAAAATCTCATCCCTAAAAATCCCACTAACTTGTCCTGTTCCCTTTTTAATATTTACTTCATTTCCTTCTAGAGTAGCGATTCCCGCATTTTCTTGTCCTCTATGTTGTAGTGCATACAATCCATATAGCAACAAATTCGCCGCTGGATAATCATTTTCTCTAGTAATACCAACTATGCCACTCATTAATAGCTCCTGATAGATTCATCTTGTTTTAGTACATCTTCTCTAAGTTCTTCTTTGTATTCTAATAGCTTTTTAGCTAATATCTCATCCTTTATCGCTAGCATCTGACATGCTAAAATCGCTGCATTATCAGCGCCATCTACTGCTACAGTAGCAACAGGCACTCCTTTTGGCATCTGTACTATAGACATAAGTGAATCAAATCCTCCAAATGCAGATCCCTTTATCGGAACTCCGATAACTGGAAGAGTTGTCATCCCTGCTATAACCCCAGGTAGATGTGCGGCTTTACCGGCCAATCCAATTACTACTTTAATATCTAAATCCTCAAACTCACTGACAAAAGTCTCAAGAGTCTCAAGTGCCCTATGTGCAGATATAACTCTTACTTCGTATTGAACTCCAAATTTTTCAAGCATTTCTAACGCTTTTTTACTTACATCATAATCAGATTTACTGCCCATAACAACAGCTACTTTCATATTTCCTCCTAGTTAAAATACTCCCCAAGCACTGTGAAATGCCTTGGTTGTCCACTAACTCTAATATTCTTATATAAATCTTCTGACATTCTTTCTATTAACGTCCTAACTCCTATGATATGACCACATTTTGATTGAATTCCATCGATGCCACAATCATTTGGTATATTATTTGATTTATTTACTGATAATATATCTACTTCAGCTACTAATTTGTCTTTATCAAGACATTCAATAGTCATCATACGTCCGCTTACTGGTGCACTATATTCATAGCTTTCATCGCTCACATATGAATTTCTTACTACTTTAACATCCATCATCATAGAGATATATCTATTGTTTTTATTTGTTCTAAATCTTAGTGTATCTTCTAAATCACCAAAATATTTTGCATCTATAAGGCTGGCCATACCTGCACCTATGCCTAGTATAAAACCATCTTTTGAAACTAAATCTTTCAATGCTTCTTTAACTTCATCTTCTAATAAGATTTTTCTCATCAACCCAGAGATATTCTTAATAACTGATGCTAAGTAGTCTCCATGAGGTATAGCAAATAATGATACTTCTTGAATCTTAGAAGCTAATTCCTTAATACTGTTTTCATATTTTTCTTTAGATGAAGTCTTTACGATATATTCTTCAACTTCAAAACCAGCATTTACTAAAGCATTAATAAGGTCATATTCACCTACGACACCCTCGATAACAGGTACTAATGCTTTTTTATTTTTAGGATTGACTTTAGGTAATTCTACTTGAACTTCTTCTATTTCAAAAGCTTTATTTTCTTCTAGAATATTTTCAAATACTTTTTCTGAATCTTCAGTTCTTTCAGTTTTTAAAGTATCTATATACCCTGTAGTTCTTCCAATTTCTTCGAATAAACTTTCGTCAACTTGAGTATCATTTTCTACTTCAAAAATGATATTTCCTGGTAGGAATTGATCATTGATTTCTTTATTTAATTCAAACTTAATACCATTTCCAATTGCCATATCTTTAAGCGTATAATTTAGACCATATTCAAGTATAGAACTAGCAGATAATACCTTATGTTCTTTTACCAATTTTCCATAAATATCCATTACTTTTCCAAAAGATTCTAAGTCAACCATGCCTAGTTCATCAACAGCAACTTTTGTTAATAAAAGTTTTAAGCCACTAGATTTAAGTTCCCTTGATACTACATCTTCTACTTTAGAAACATTTACTGCAAAGCTTACTAGAGTTGGAGGCACATCGATATCTTTGAATGTACCACTCATTGAGTCTTTTCCACCAATCGCTGGGATATCTAAGGTTTTCATTACTTCATATGCACCTAGTAGCGCTTGGAATGGTAGTCCAAATCTTTCTGGATTTCCATTTATAGAAGGGAAGAACTCTTGCATAGTCAATCTTATATTCTTATATTCACCAGTAATAGCTAAGTTATTTACTATACTTTGAAGAGCTGCATAGTAACCTGCATGATATGTGCTTTCTTTAGCTATTTGTGGAAAATATCCATATGCCATTACTGATACTGCATTAGTTTTTTCATGAGGGAATTTAACAACTGTTGCTAATTGAGCAGTCGATTGATTTTTTCCACCATACTCCATAAATACTTTATTTCTTCCAAGAGTCGAATCAAAACCACTAGTCAAACTTGTTGATATAGCTTGATTTAGTCTTGTGATTTCTTCATTTTCTTTTACTTCATTTGGGTTAGTATTTACTACTACATTCATATATTTGGATGCACCATTTGAATCAAGTAATTCTCTACTTAGATCGATAACCAATTTATCGTTATGATACATTCTTAGTCTATTTTCATCATTTACTTTTGCCACTATAGCATATCTTAAATCTTCTTCATCACAATATTTAGTGAATTCTTCTAAATTGCTTTCATCAATTACTACAGCCATTCTTTCTTGTGATTCTGAAAGTGCTATCTCATATCCGTTAAGACCTGGATACTTTGTATATACTTCATCAAGATAGATATCCAAACCATCAGCTAATTCTCCTACTGCTACAGATACTCCACCTGCTCCAAAGTCATTCGATTTCTTAATAAGTTTTGTCGCATCTTTACGATTAAATAGCTTAATGATTTTTCTTTCTTCAAATGGATTACCTTTTTGTACTTCAGCACCTGCTTTTGTAAGTGATTTTTCTGTTTGCATAGAAGATGAACCAACAGCAGCTCCTAATCCATCACGGCCAGTTGGTGCACCAAGTAGAAGAATCAAATCGCCTTTTTCAGAATTTTCTCTTAGTACATTTTCTTTTGGAACAGCAGCTGTTAAAGCTCCTAATTCCATTCTCTTAGCTTGGAATCCATCATCATAGAATTCTTTAACTAAGCCTACAGCAGAACCAATTTGGTTGGCATAATCAGAAAAACCATTCATAGCCATATGAGCTAAATATCTTTGAGATAATTTGCCATCTACAGTGTCTTCATATTTTGTAAGTGGATTGCCTGCTCCAACAAGTCTGATTCCTTGAATAACTTGCGCTCTTCCGGAAAGTGGATCTCTAATTCCTCCACCTATACATGTATGTGCCCCACCATATGGTTCGATCTCAGTTGGGTGATTATGAGTTTCATTTTTGAACATATGTAACCATTTTTCGCTCTTACCATCCACTTCGATATCTACTTCTATAGAACAAGCATTTACTTCATCCGAAACTTCCATGTCTGAAAGAATACCATTTTTCTTAAGTTCTCTCATATTTATAGTAGCTAAATCCATTAGAGTCATTGGTTTAACCTTTTCAGTATAAACTTCTTCTCTAGTTTTTAGATAAGAATCATATGATTTTTCTATAATTTCCTTATATTTACCATCTTTAATCTGAACATCTTCGATGTTTGTTAAAAATGTCGTATGTCTACAATGGTCTGACCAGTATGTATCAAGCATCTTTAACTCACAATATCTAGGATTTCTTCCTTCCTTCTTAAAGTATTCTTGGATGAATTTTAAATCGTCAAAATCAAGTCCAAAGCCATCTTTGTACTTTAGTAATTCATCATCTGAATAATTTATGAAATTCTCTACTTCTCTCATTTCTGTGTCGTCTGAAATTTCGTATGAAAAATGAAGGTCTTCTAGTTCGACCTCTTTTTGAACAACTGGATTGATAAGATACTCTTTAATCTTAGAGATATCTTCTGGATTTTTTAGATTAAAATCATAGGCTTTTAAATACCTTAAGTCAGTGTCTAAGCCTAATACATTATTTACGAATTTTTTAGTTAAATCTTCTACTTGGTTATATTGTCCGTCATTGTCTTTAACAAATAGTACATTTTCTGGCAGTTGTACTAATTGTCCATATCTAAAATCAAAAATTTCTTTTTTGATTTCTTCTTCAAATTCTGTATTTTCAAAATCATAGACATGATAGATTTCTAAATCTTCAATATCTATATTTAGAAACTCAGTGATTTCTTTAAGTAAATATCTTCTTTCTTCATCATAATTTTTGAATCTTCTAAAAATTAACATAAGCCCTCCATTAAGCTTCTAAAATAATTCTTGAAATTTCTTGTGGCTCAAGACTTTCACCATTCTTATATACTCTCATATTTCCAGATGATATCTCATCTATCAAAACTACCTTTCCTTCAGTAGTCTTTCCATATTCCAATTTGATATCTATTAGTTTTAAGCCTTTATCTTTTAATATATTAGTAATTAAATTTGATATTTTCTTCGTTTGTGATACAAGCGAATCATACTCTTCTTTAGAAAGGATATTTAATTGTATTAACGCATCTTCTGTTATTAGAGGATCTTGTCTAATGTCGTCTTTTAGTGTTATCTCAACATAATCGTTAAGAGGCATCATATTTTCAGCATATAGTCCATATCTTCTTATGAATGAACCAACCGCAAAGTTTCTAAATATAACTTCAATACCTTTACCAAAAGGTTTACATTTAAGAACTTCCATTTGTCCTTGTACTAAATCTGAGCTCACATGGTGAGTTTCTATACCTGCTTTTCTTAGTTCGCTGAAGAAAAAGTCAGTAACTTTAAGGTTTGTATTTCCTATACCTTCGATAGATAAGCCAATTTCATTAGCACCTGGGTCAAATACCCCATCCTTACCAGTCACATCATCCTTGAATTTAAGCAGGATGTTACCATTTTCCAATTCAAATACATCTTTTGTCTTGCCTTTGTAAATAAGATTCATACTTCCTCCAATAATTAAAAATAGCCCAAAAGAACGGTCCTGTGAAACCTGTCCTTCTGGGCTTTTCTCCCTTTGGTGTAGTGCTTAACACTGTACCGCTCGGTCCTTGATTACTCCGGATCCCTAGGTACCTTTCACTCTTTCGAGATTACATTGATATCTTACACCATTTTCAAAAAATTTTCCAATAATTTTAGTTAAAATGTTAGACGAAACTTCAAATATCTGTGTTTTTGTAATTATTATGTAACATTTTACCTAAATTTCATAAAATAAGGAATGCCAGATAGTTTCACATAAAAAAGCTATCTACCTATAAAGGCAGACAGCTTGGTTTATCTTTTATACCATAAAGGTACATCAACAGTAAAATCTTCATAAACTTCGTAAATATAGTTTATAAGATCTTCTAGTTTTTGCTTTTTTATTTCATTATTATGCTTTTCTTTTTTTGATATTAGATGAATTGTAAAAACAGCAGTATAAAAAGCTAATAGACGGAAAAACTTTCTATCTTTCACAGTTATATACTTATTCAATATCATACTTGCTAGTTTAGGATTAGCCTTAGATATCGAATGTAGAGCCACAAAATCTTCAATATAATCGCCAAAAGATACCGTCTCAAAATCAACTACACCAAAATCATCATTAATATCTAAATCTAAGATTGTCGAGCCAAACATAATTCCAGTAGACTTTCTATCCTTAATTAGAAATCTATTTCTATCAATAAAATCAACCAGAATATAATCTTTTAAACCAATGGTCTCTAAAAGACCATGCTCATATAGATAAAGGTTTACAAGGTCATTAAATTCCTCACTAAATATATGTTCTTCTGAAGAAATACTATGTTTTTCTTTTAAAAATGAAACTATATTATCCGATAGGATTTCTATTTGTGAATCATCTAAATCTTTTTTTACTATTAACTTTAATTTTGTTAAGTTGTTATTTGTATTAGTCATCTTATATCTCTAAACTATCTATTGCTCTTTCTATTTCTTCTACTTCTGTCATACTTAAAACCTTATCAGCAAATGCTTTTGCTTCTTCATAATTAGCATTAATGATTATATCTTTAATCTTTCCTATTTGAGATCCTACTGTTGAGAACTCATCTAAACCCATACCTAACAATAGATATGTAGCATGTGAGTCTGAAGCCATGCTACCACACATGCCAGTCCATTTGCCTGCTTTATGTGATACATCTATGATATGTTTAATAGCTCTAAGTACTGCTGGATGGTAGTTATCATATAAATGTGATATCTTTTCATTTCCTCTGTCTACAGCTAATAAATATTGAGTCAAGTCGTTTGTACCAATACTGAAATAATCACAATGTTGAATTAATCCTTCAGCTATTAATATACTTGCTGGTGTTTCAATCATGATACCTACTTCAATATTTTCGTTAAACTCTCTATTTTCCCTTCTTAGTTCTTCTTTATACTTCTCAACTAAAGCATTTACTTTTTTAATCTCTGATACTGATATTATCATTGGTAATAGTATCTTTACATTACCAAATGCAGAAGCTCTTAATATAGCTCTTAATTGAGCTCTAAATACATCTTCCATATCAAAACATATACGAAGTGCTCTCCATCCTAAGAATGGATTTTCTTCCTTAGGAAACTCAAAGTATGGTAGTTCTTTGTCTCCACCTATATCTAATGTTCTAATAAGTAAAGGCATATCGCCTAATTTCTCAGCAGCTTTTTTATATACTTCGAATTGTGTTTCTTCTGATGGGAATTGATTAGATTCCATATAAAGGAATTCTGTTCTAAATAATCCAACGCCACGAGCACCATTTTCTAATCCAAGATCAAGATCTGTTAAGCTACCGATGTTACATACTACTTCTACTTCTCTACCATCTAATGTGATAGAGTCTTTATCTTTTATCTTTGATAGTCTTTCTTCTTCAGCTTCTAGTTCTAGGACTAAAGCCTGATATTTTTGTATTACTTCTTCTGCAGGATTAACTAATACTTCTCCTTCAAGTGCATCAAGTATGATGAAATCTCCATGTTTAACATTTGATGTGATATCTTTCATACCAACAATAGCTGGTATAGATAATGTTTGTGCTATGATTGAAGTATGACTTGTTTTTCCACCTAAATCATTAGCAAAACCAAGTACAAGTTCCTTTTTCATAACTGAAGTATCAGAAGGTGTTAACTCTTCAGCTATGACAATGCATTCTTCATCTAGGTCAGCCAAACTCTTAGGAACTATTCCTTTTAGTTTGTACATAACCATCTCGCCAATATCCTTATAGTCAGTAGCTCTTTCTTTTAAGTATTCATCATCTAACATAGCCATCATAGACACCATCTCATCGATAGTTTCTTTTAAGGCGTGGTCTGATGTATAATTTTGATCTTCAATTTTAGATTCAATTGTTTGAATAAGATATGGATCTGATACTAATTCTTTATGGGCATCTATAACTCCTTGAATTTCTTCAGAAGATGCTACTTGATTATTTAAATCATTTTGATAATCTTCAATAGCTGTTCTAGCCCTTTTAATCTCTTCGTTGATTCGGCTATTATCAATCTTTGATTTATCTACTTCAACTTTAACCTTTTCAAATATATAAGCTTTACCAATTGCTATACCCTTTGATGCAACAATTCCCTTTAATGATTTATTCATGCTCTTCTCCTATTTTGTATTCAAACTTATGTCTATTCAAAAATGCAGAGTAACGCGGCATATAACCGAGGCACTCTGCATTAATTGCCACTAATAATTAATAATGGAATTTAATTAGTCATTCAATGCTTCAATAAATTCTACTACTTTATCTAAATTAGTTTCTTCGTTTTCACCATTAACTCTAACAGATATTTCTGTTCCTTTAGAAATACCTAATGACATTACGCTAAAAATACTCTTAGCATTAGCTACTTTACCTTCTTTTACAAGTTCAACTTCGCCTGGCATAGACTTTACAAATTGTACTAGAGCCGCTGCTGGTCTAGCATGTAAACCTGTTTCATTTGTTACTACAACACTTTTTTCAACCATTTTTAATTCCTCCATACTATTTTAATTTTTTAATAGTTTCTCTTAACATTATTTCATAGTTTAATCGTAAACTCTCGTTGAAATCTTCTTCATCGCGAAGAATCTTTATCAATACTCTTACTGTAACAGCACCAACATCATAGTATGGTAGTCTTACTGTAGTTAAACTAGGTCTAATTAGTTCTGAGTATTTGTTATTACCAAATCCGCTAACCGATAAATCATCAGGTACTTTAATACCATGATCATAACAATATTGAAGTATACCAGTAGCTAATGCGTCATTAGATGCCACTATACCTGTAATATGGTTTTGATGAATGAATTTAATGTTTTCATCCATAAATCTATAACCGCTATCAGTCTTATCGCCATTAACAGTAAATACTTGTTTAGTCAAACCTGCCTTACTCATAGCGTTTTCAAAGCCTTGTTGCTTCAAATCTGCAGAGTAATCATGTGATTTTTCAGTTAAGTATATAATGTTTTCATGACCATATTCAATGAATAAATCAGTCATAGATTCGATTGCTTTATCGAAATCGAAAGTTACTGTTTTGTAGTCTTGTGGACTATAAAACTTGTCTAGTAATATATATGGAATCTCATATTCTTTAATAGCATATAAGATCTCATTATTAATTTTTTCAGAGATAACGATGATACCTTCAACTTGCTTTGATGATAGGAATTCAACCGCCTTTTTTTGTACATCAATATTGCCAAATGTACTATAAAGCAGGATATCATAATCATACATCTTGCCTATCTCATCAATACCTCTTATGTACTGTGCCATATATTCAATCCCTAAGTCATCTAAAATGATTCCTAGAGTATTAGATTTTTTCCTTACTAAAGATCTAGCTAGCTCGTTTGGTTTGTATCCAAGCTTTTCAATAGCATTGTTTACAGCAATCACTTTATCTGGTGATACTTTCTTTGTGCCATTGATAACTCTTGAGACTGTAGAAATGGAGACTCCAGCTAAATTCTTAACATCTTCCATAGTAGGTTTTCGTGCCATATTTATACCTCCAATAGGTTTATACTCTTTGTAATTATACCATATCTAGAAAATTCTCACAACTTATTAAGAAATCGATGTTCATCATTGCTTAATAATTTTTGCTTACTAATATTATCTTCTTATGTATTGATAATACACCATTTTACAATAAAATAACAGAACTTCTTTACGAAATTCTGCTATTATTAATCCTATATTGAATGGTTTTCACAATTGATGTTGGCACATATGATGGCATCAACTTTTCTATTCTTTCTGTGTACCATTAATTCCCCACATTTGTCACAAGTCTCTCCTGTCGGTTTATCCCATGTAGCATAATCACAAGTAGGATAATTTTTACATCCAAAAAATACCTTTCCTTTTTTAGATATTTTCTCAACTATATCTCCACCACATTTTGGACACTTAACACCTGTATCTTTAATGATAGCTTTAGTAAAAGTACAATTAGGAAAATCGCTACAGCCTATGAATTTTCCGTTTCTACCATTACGATAGACTAAGTCTTTACCACAATCGGGACATTTATCACCTGTAAGTTCTAGCTTGATCTCTACTTTCTTAGCATCTTTTTTTGCTGTATCTAAGTCTTTACTAAACTGAGCATAAAAAGACCTCATTAATTCTTTCCAGTCAAGAGATTCATCCTCAATCCTGTCTAACTCACTTTCCATCTGTGCAGTGAATTTTTCATTAATAATCTCAGAAAAATAATCTATCAGTAAGTTATTTACGCTATAACCCAAATCTGTTGGATATAATGCCTTATTCTCAAAATCCACATATTTTCTTGATGTGATACTTCTAATAATTGATGAATAAGTACTTGGTCTACCAATTCCGTTTTCTTCAAGCTTCTTAACCAACGAAGCTTCAGTATATCTTGGTTTTGGTTTTGTGAAATGCTGATTTTTAACTATTTCTTTAGCACCAAATATATCATCTACTTTTAAATCAGGTAAAGTAATATCATTATCCTTCATCGTCCATACTTTAGTATATCCGTCAAAAAGCATAATTGATCCACTTGCCTTAAATATCTCTCCATTATTATCAAAGTCATATCTAGTAGCCATAAACTTAGAATCTGTCATCTGAGAAGCTACAGTTCTTTCCCATATCATCCTATAAAGCTTGTATTGGTCATTAGTCAAATATGTCCTAATTGATTGAGGAGTCCTAAATATTGAAGAAACTCTTACTGCCTCATGTGCATCTTGTGTATTTGCAGCCTTTTTACTGTAACTATTACCTTTTGATGCATACTCTTTACCATAGTTTTCTTTGATAAATGATAATGCCTGTTGAACAATAGTATCAGATAGTCTTGTAGAGTCTGTTCTCATATAGGATATTAGACCTACAGAACCTTCGCTACCTATAGAAATACCTTCATATAGCTGTTGTGCTACCATCATAGTCTTGCTAGTGGTGAAATTCAATTTCCTTGATGCTTCTTGTTGTAAGGTAGAAGTCGTAAAAGGTTTAGGAGGTTTTCTACTTTTCTTAGTAGTTACCTTATCTACAACCTTAAAGTTCTCTTTATCTATTTTCTCTAATAGCGCATTTGCTTCTTCTTCATTTTTCATCTTAACCGCTTTGAGTTTTCCATTAATATATCGGCCAAAATACCTACCTTCAAAATCGATATTATCAACATTCGCATTAAAAATTATTGACCAATATTCCTCTGGAATAAAATCATTAATCTCGTTTTCGCGATCCACTATTAGCTTTAATGCTACAGACTGAACTCTACCAGCACTAAGTCCACTCTTTATCTTCTTCCATAGTATTGGAGATAACTCATAACCCACTATCCTATCCATGACTCTTCTTGCTTGTTGGGCATCAACAAGTGATAAATCTATTGCTCGTGGATTTTTAATAGCTTCTTGTATAGCGTCTTTTGTGATCTCGTTAAACACTACTCTTATCTTTTCTGTTGGCTTTAAGCCTAAAAGATACGCTAGATGCCATGATATAGCTTCTCCTTCTCTATCCGGGTCGGATGCAAGATATACATTTTCGGCTTTTGTAGCTTCTTTTTTTATTTCATTAATTGTCTTTGCCTTACCTCTTACATTGATATATTGGGGTTCAAAATCATTTTCGATGTCTACACCCATCTTACTTTTTGGCAAATCTCTAAGATGACCAATGGAAGCCATTATCTTATAGTTTTTCCCTAAAAACTTCGAGATTGTTTTTGCCTTTGTAGGAGATTCGACGATTATCAAGTTTTTTGCCATAATCTAATCCTATTCTTTAACTCTTTTTTGTCACTTCACGTTTACATTAGTTATATTATATAGTTTTTTCTTGATTTAGCAAATGTAAATATTAGCTTTGAATAATATCTAAATACAAAAATCTAGTTTATCCATCAAATCTTGAGGCTGTATTTACCACTTGGAAGCCTATCAACTAATCTGTTCATCTCAAGTTTTGTCAATATAACATATAAGGAAGATATACTAAGATTTGTCAATTTAATCAAATCATCAACGCCTAGTATATTTACTTTTAATAACTCATATACTTTTATCTCTTCCATAGTCAAATTGAGATTATTTAACTGTATGTTATTAACTTTTGTTGATTCTTTTATAAAAGGTAGTTGATTAATCAAATCCTTCCCCGATGTTATGATGCTTGCTCCTTTAGCTATAAGCATATTAGGACCTTGGGAGCTTAATGAACTGATATTTCCTGGAACAGCAAATACATCCTTGTTTTGTTCTATCGCAAAGCTTGCAGTTATCAAAGACCCACTACTTTCGTTAGCTTCAACAACTAATACTCCTAGTGATAATCCTGAGATGATTCGATTTCTAATCACGAAATTTCTTCTCAATGGTTCTATGTCAAATGCGTACTCACTTAAAAGCAGATTATCTTGCATTTGTTGATATAGATCTCTGTTGCGTTTAGGATATTGAACATCTATTGATGAGGCTATCACACCTGCTGTAAATAGTTTATTCTTGATAGAAGCTATGTGCGCTGCTCTATCGATACCTAATGCCATACCTGATACAATTGATATATCATAACCTCTAAGTTCTGATATGATCTTATTTGTAGCCCATATGCCGTAATCCGTTGCCTTTCTTGCACCAACTACTGCAATTGGATTGCGAAGCTTCTCAAGATTACCTCGATAATAAAGGATAGCGGGAGGATCAAAAATATTATTAAGTCGTTTTGGATAGTTTTCGTCTAGTATGGTAACATATTTGATATTTTGTGAATATAACCTGTTTTTAACCATATCCAAATTTACTTTGCCTAGATTTACTAGCAAACGATCTTTTTCTTCATCTGTTAAGAACTCAGTTTCTTTAAGGGATTTTTCATTTAGATATAAAAAATTATCGAGTAGATTTTCCTCGATGAAATACAAGATTCTTCTATTTGTGATAAAAGAAATGTTAAGAAATAAAATAATGTCTTTGTGATTTTTCATAATTCTCCTAAAATGCATTTTCTATATGATTTACTTGTTTGCTTTGCCAATAGCATTCAATTACATCAAATCTAATATCATCAAAATATAGGAGATTTTCAGCTAAATATTTATTTGCAGTTAATTTAATTTTTGTTTGTTTCTGATAATTGACAGATTCGCAGGCATAGATATAATCATAGTTTTTTCTAGTCTTGACCTCGACAAAAACCAAAGTCATATTGTGAAATGCTATGAGATCAATCTCTCCATGCCTACTAGCATAATTTCTATTTAATATGGTATATCCCTTATGCTTTAAATACCTAGATGCTATTTCTTCACCCATAATACCTATCAATTTTTTATTGTTTTTTTTCAAAATATTTTTTCATAAATGACTTTCGATGTATGTCACAAATACCATGCTGATCAATTGCTTCATAATGCTTTTTTGTACCATATCCTTTATGCGCTTCAAAAGAATATTGTGGATATATATTAGAAAATTCAATCATCATATCATCTCTATATACTTTAGCAAGTATAGATGCTGCAGATATCTGATATACTGTATCATCGCCACCGATAATTGAAACTTCATCAATTGAGGAATCAATTTGCTCTGCATCTATTAATAGAAGGTCAGGAGCTATAACATTACCCTCTTTATCCTTAAGATTCATTATCGCTAATTGCATAGAAAGATGAGTTGCTTTCTTTATATTTATATCGTCAATCATCTGATGATCAACGACACCAAAGCCTACACCAATGCAATTTTCAAGTAATGCTTTCGCAAGTAATCTTCTTTTTTTATCAGAAAGTTTTTTTGAGTCACGTACTTCTTCTAATACAAAATCTTTTGGTAGTATCAAAGCACAGCTAACCACCGGTCCCGCAATAGGTCCTCTACCTACTTCATCAATGCCGCATACATGATTATATTCATTCATCAAGTCATTTACTTTGAATGCCTCGCTTTTTTTTAGTTTTAGTTTCATATAGTAACTCCATTTTACAATAAATTAGGACTCAATTATTATCATTTTTGTTAAGATTATTTAACATCTGCAGGAATATCCTCTACTCTTTCCAAACTAATCCTACCAATTCTTAGTTTTCTGAAGTCATCTAAGAATAATACAGCAAGTTTATAGTAATCAATCTCGTTACCTCTTGAGATAGCACCCACTTTTCTTCCTATCGCATCCATTATCTCAATTGTTTCTTGATTTGAATCTACTCCATATCTTTCCTTTAACATCTCAGGATGTCTTTGTGAGATTAACCTAATCAAATTAAAAGTAAGATTTTCTAAATCAAGGTTTTCGTCCTTGATAGCACCTGTAAATGCCAATGATTGCCCTTGATCTGGTGTGTCTAGTTTTGGCCATAAAACACCTGGTGTATCTAATAATAGTATATTTGAGTCGGTTTTAATCCATTGATTAACCCTTGTCACACCTGGTTTGTTACCCACCTTAGTACCACGCCTTTTTGAAACATTGTTTATAATTGTAGATTTGCCTACATTAGGTATACCTACAACCATCATATTGATAAGATCGCTGGTTATGTCTTTTCCCTTGTTTCTTTCAAATTTTTCATGAAGTAAAGCTCTGGCTTTTTGGTATATCTTATCTGTTTTTTTATCAGTAATCGAATTAAATTCGACAACAGGTATATTTTGCGATTGAAAATGCGATATCCACTTTTTAGTTTCTTTAGGATCTGCCATATCAACTTTATTGAAAATAATAAGTCTTGGAAAATCTTTCAATATATCATTTATCACGGGATTTCTACTACTTATAGGAATCCTTGCATCAACTATTTCAGCTACGATATCTACCATCTTAAGACTCTCTCTTATCTTATCGAGAGATTTTTTCATATGCCCTGGATACCAATTTATATTCATAGTTTCTCCTTTAATCTTAATATAAAAATAAGGCCGAAAGGCCTTATAGCCTTTTGGCCTTTATTTTAGTAATTTGTTTTCTCTTTTACTTTAGCTGCCTTACCTACACGGCCTCTTAAGTAGAATAATCTTGCTCTTCTAACTTTACCTTTTTTAGTAACAGTTAAATCTTCAACTCTTGGTGAATGAACAAGGAATGTTCTTTCTACTCCAACACCATAACTTAATCTTCTTACAGTGAAAGCTCTTCTAACTCCTTCTCCTTGAACTTTAATAACAGTTCCTTCAAAGATTTGGATTCTTTCTCTATTTCCTTCTTTAATTCTGTAATGAACTTTTACAGTATCACCAACATTAAATTTAGGTGCATTTTCTTTATATTGTTCTTGTTCAATTCTTTTAATTACGTCCATTTTATCCTCCGTTAATTTTTGTCTAAAGATTCTATATACTTTTGATATAGATCCGGTCTTTTATTTTTAGTATTGTCTATACTACTTTGCTTTTTCCACTCTTCTATAAGTTTATGGTTTCCAGAGAAAAGTACATCGGGTACTTTATGACCTCTAAAATCCCTTGGTCTAGTATAATTATTATGTTGTAAAAGTATATGATAATGTGAATCCGTCTGATATGATTCACTATTTCCAAGTACATCTTCCACAAGTCTACCAATCGAGTCAATTAATACCATAGCTGGTATCTCGCCTCCTGTTAGTACATAATCACCTATGGATATTTCCATATCTACATAATTTTCAATTATCCTAGAGTCTATTCCTTCATAGTGACCGCAAAGTAATATCAAATGTTTGTGTCTTACAAGATTATTAGCGATTTTTTGATTGAACACTTTGCCTTGAGGACTAAGAAAAATCACAATTGAATCTTGGGTTCTAACACTATCTATCGCATCAACTATTGGCTGCATAGTCATCAACATCCCTGCTTCTCCTCCGAAAAGCTCATCATCAACCTTTTTATGTTTATTTGTTGAAAAATCTCTAATATTTATATAGGAAACTTCCAATAAACCTTTATCGATCGCTTTTCCTATAACTCCATAATTCTTAATAAAATCAAAAGCTTCTGGAAAAAGTGTTAAGATGTCGATTTTCATATTACATTCCTTCTATTACTTTAATTACGATAGTACCTTTTTCTA